>JBBQTL010000027.1:0-35696 GCA_038213285.1 Chitinophagales bacterium | reverse complement strand
CAACTTTCCATCTTTTTTGGTAATGGTAATATTACCACCATTTACCTGGCCAATCACTTCTCCGTCTGTAAGCATCTCCGGTTTAAATACTCCAACAGATACATGGTATTGCAGGATATCGGTAAGGTCTTCTTTCTTTTCCGGCTTTAATAAATTGTCCACCGTACCTGCGGGCAGTTTATCAAAGGCTGCATTGGTTGGTGCAAATACTGTAAAGGGGCCGGCATTACTCAATACATCTACCAGTTCCGCCGCTTTTACGGCCGCCACCAGTGTTGTATGATCTTTGCTGCCAATGGCAACCTGTACAACATTTTTTTGAGACATATCGTCTTTTACGCCCGATTGGCCGACAGTACCTTCGACAGGCGTGGTTTCAGTAGCTGTAGCCTGCTTTGCCTCAGGCCCGGTATTGCAACCCATAAAAATAAAACAACAAATAATGTAGGATGTAGATAAAACACTTCGCATAAAATAAATTTTAAATGATAAATTTTATCCAAAGTATTCACTTATTTCCGCTTGCTTTATGACCCTGATCACAATGAGGGAATTAATTGGAAGGTGCAAGAATAAAGCGCTTTCATCGCCCGTTACCATTTGAAATGACTTTGTAAAGCCAATGGAAGGGGTTTCCTGAGAAGTACCATAATATACCAATAAAGAAAGTCAGGTATGGTGTTCTTATCATTCCAGTTGCATGGCATAGGTAAGAAACAGAAAGCAAGTTGTCAATAATTAACAACAGCTCTTATTTCAATTTAAGGAATAACCGTTTAAATTTACGGGAAGGTTAAAATATCAAATTAGATAGGCAGGATGCTAAATGGACGATACTGACATTCAAAGAATAAAACTACTTTTAGAATCGTCATGGGAAAAAATAACATCTTTCTATATGGCAAATGCAAAACATTATGCGGATCTGAAGATTTAGCTAAACAAATGATTTTTTGTACAAAGTATAGTACAAAATTGTGTACATTTAGTTAAATCTCTATTATGAAAACTGTTACAATATCAGCATTGCGAAAAGGAATGAAAGAATATTTTGACTATGTCTCAAAATCATCAGAAGTTATAATAGTTCCTAGAAATAAAGACGATGATGCTGTTGTGATTATTTCTATCCAGGAGTACAATTCCTTAATGGAGACGGAACACCTTTTATCTACAAAGCGTAATAGAACACGGCTTCAGGAATCAATCAATCAAATTGGTAAAGGAAAAAGTATTTCTTACAAATTGGACTAATTGGTTGAGCTTATGAATGTAGAATTTACATCGCACGCATGGGAAGACTTCACATAATGGTTAGAAAACGACGATGATATAGCCGCTAAAATAAAAGAACTAATTAAATCGGTTCGACAGGACCCATTTAAAGGAATTGGTAAACCGGAACCGCTAAAATTTGCATTAAAGGGCTTTTGGTCAAGAAGAATTGCAGGAGAACACAGGTTGGTTTACTCTATCACCGGACCAAAAGGTATAGATCAGAAGTGGACGATAGTTCAATGCAAATTTCATTATGATGAAAAATAAATAAGGCAGGCACTAAAATTGTATAAAATATAGTGCAGAAGGCTAAAACAATGAGTAGTACTTCGCTTTTAGATTTGGTTCCTGCGAGATATGACCAATTTTTCTTTTGATCGTTAGCCTGTTCAATACATTTTTAATTAGATGGAGCAACGGGTGGTACAGTAAGAAGTTTGCCTTACTCAAATTTATATCCTTACCCAAACAAATAAGCTAATCCATTCGTTACAGGGTCGCACAATTCAATTATTTTTTTATTCCTGAATAAATTTTGCATAATATCCCTTCCTATTTTGTAATCATCATGTATCGGGCAGGGATGTGTGGAAGAACACTTACTTAAACCAAGCCCACATTCTTTAAATACCTGATTGCCATCTATGGCTTCCACAATATTTATAATGGGTTGCTTTAACTGTAATTTGGTAATGTAAAAACCACCAGATGGCCCCTTAAGGCTTTTAATCACATCCTGCTTTACCAGCGTTTGCAACATCTTGCCAACGGTATGTTCACTTGCCTCCAGGTATTCGGCAATCGCTACAATACCCACTCTATCGCCTGATTCAAATTTTGACGCAAGATAGATGACCGCCTTTACGGCCGTTTTACAGGTATAACTTAGCATAACTTATTGGTTTAAAAAATCCTGTCCTTCTTCAGATATCATGTTATTGTTCCAGGGCGGATCAAAAGTTAAATTAACCTTTACCTTGTAATCGCCAAATGCATTTTGTAAGGCCTTGGTTACGGCACCAACAATCGATTCACCCATTGGGCAAAACTGCGTGGTTAATGTCATCAAACCAAATATTTCCCTGCTTTCATCATCAAAATCTATTTGGTATACCAGGCCAAGGTCTACAACATTCAATCCAATCTCGGGATCAGTTACATCCTGCAATACTGCCAGCGCAATGGTGCATCGTATACTATCATTGGTTATTATATTCATGCCTTTGATGGTTTGTGCAATATTATTTTAAATACGTTCCAGTTGTACAATACAGCGGCTACCAGTAAAAAAAGTGCCGCTAATTTCAACACCAACACACCAAAGAAAATAATACCGGCAGCAAATAAAACAAAACCTGTTAAATAAGCTACACCCATTGCTGCAAATATTTTGCTGTTGAATAACTCTTTGGGATTGGGTGTTTTGCCCAGTCCGGCTTTCAAATGATATACTTTATTCCAAACGATGAACGGCAGGGTTTTAAATGTCATGCCAAAAATGATCGCTGTTATCCATCCAAAAAAAATGGAGAAACCGTAGAGTATTACCAGGTCGCTATTTTCTTTTTTATTGAACAACAACAGCATCGTAATCACTAACACGATTAATGGTAAGGCCATCATTAAAACCGATAGCAATGAAATTTTAATTTGTTCATCTACCTGCTTACGAATGCGTTGCCGGTAAGCCATGTAACAATATAAGGCAAAGAGCAGCAAAGCGGCTATAGTTGTTAAAACAGGAAATACATACAGCGCTGTACTACTTAAATAAATATGAATAATTACAAAACTGATAAGACCCGAATTTATTAATGCATAAATAATCCATAACCTTTTTGAATTTGTATATTTTGAAATAAGGAACATCGGTATTAACCTGGAGCCAACACCAATCACCATCAGCAAAAACCAGCCGGCAATACCCATGTGCGCATGCAATGAAAGATAGTGCAATGAATGTTTGGGTAAAATATTAAGCGTGAAATTATACACCAGCAAAAGCCCTACGGCTGTGGTTAGCAATAGCCATAAAGTGGCTGTAAAAACAAAAACTGCATGCACATTTTCATTCCTGCTTTTTACGAGGCTGGTGCCAATGTTTACGACAAAGCAAAGAATGGCAAGGTTGACCAGTATACCTCCATATTGGGCTGGCATTCCTAAGTTAAATGTGTAGAAAGCATACACCAATAAAGGAATTCCAACGGCTGCAAACGTGAAGGAAAGGTAAGCCAGTATATTGCTAAACAACTTCCCTTCAATTAAAACCGGCAGCAGTTGATGGCCTGCCCCCAGTATCATCATAGTGCCCCAGCCTAAAGCCATCGTATGGGTGATGGCCAATGTATGCGGATGAAAATAATGTTGCGAAAATGCCTGGGAAGAGGTAAGTAAAAGTATACAGCTAAAAAGAAAAGAGACCGCAGCATAAATATAAAATGGCAGCACCACCTTATAGCTAGTATTCTTAACCAGGTTCCCATTGGAGCCGGGGCCATTCATATTAATTTTTAAAGATTAAAAGGTCTACTTCCCCATCCCGGATTTCTTTTACCCGGTAGTCGAATTTTCTTTCTGTTAATTCGGGCAACAAGAAAACAGGTATGCGTTTATGATGCACAAATAAGGCGGTTTCAGCAGGTAAGCTTTCAAGGGAATCTAATATTGTTGTCATAGGTAACGGCATTTCAAGTGCACGAACGTCAATGGTTTTAATATGATTATTGTATTTATCCATCACTTCATCCCACCCTTCTGAAGCGCTGCAGGCAGATACGGCTTCAATGGGTAAAGAGGCTGCTTCTTTATGAAAATAGGTTTCAACCACATCATCATTTACATAACCTGTATAACTGGTAAATCCTTTTTTCTCCAGCAATACTATTAATGGAACGGGTTCAAAGCTGTTAATGATTTTTAATACCTGCCCGGTTTTAAGGACATTAATTTTTTCCAGTATAAGTTGAAGCGGGTCTTCCCCGGATGCAATTACCGGGCGAACATCAAGACTGATCACTTCAGCTTCATTCAAATTTGCAATACATGCAGGCAGTGGCTTTTGCTCCACTCCTACCGGCTCTGTATCAAAACCAATGTCAAAACCCAATGGTTTTAACTGGTCATAAAAATCAGTAACCTTACACCCGCCCGCTTTTGCCGCCATTGCCAAAGTAGTTCTGCCCGCCATTAATTTTCTTAAAATGGGATTACGCAATTTTGAAAACCTTGGACTGATGCTGACAATTGCTTCCAGTGCACCGGGATGCTGTTTTAGAATAGGGGCGATTTTGGTGTTTGCATTTATAATCATGATGATTAAATATTGGTAACAGCATTAACTTTTATTATGCCTGTAAACTTTTAGCTTTTAAGCCGGCATTACCGGACAAATACATCAAAAAATTAAGACAGTGTTTTTAACATAAAAAAGCAGTATCACCCGGTAAGAAAAAAAATCAGACATCAAAAAATCCGACATCAGACATTAACCCTGTTTCTCCAATTCCAGTGCCTTTGGAAACAGGATATTATTTTCAAGATGAATATGGGTAAACAAATCATCTTCAAATTCTGCCAGCAATCTATACAATACGTTGTAGGTTGCACAGGCATCTTCGGGCAATGAATAATTATTGCTTAACGCTCTTATTTCCGCCAGGTTTTTACCCACCAGTTCATGCTCCATTTCCATCATATTAATCGGGGCCTGTACGGTTCCAAAATGTGCGGCCTGCGCAGGTTGCCTTGTCCCCTTTGCTGCTACCAGTTCTTTGATATATGGGAATAATATTTTTTCCTCTTTTACCAGGTGGGCAGTCAGTTCTGCATTGATCTCTTCAACCAATTGATAAATGCGTTTCAATTCCGGGTGATGATCACCATGTACCTGTGCAACCTTGGCAGCATAAGTTCTCAGGTCGGGCAATGTTTTAACAACATAACTGTGATGGGTATTCACAATATAATCTGCCAGGAAATCAAGGCTCCAGTCGCCATAAGGTAACGGGCGTGCAGTTGGATTTTTATCCGCATTTTGCAATTCCTGTTCAATCCTGGTAACGTCCAACCCTTTTTCGGCACAGGCTTCTTTCACCGTCTTCTTTCCACCGCAACAAAAATCCAGTCCATACTTTTTAAAAATGGCTACCTTACGTAAATCCCTCGCAGCAATTTGTCCAATCGTTTCTTCGTCCTGCCCGGTGATGCGTTTTAAAATTTTAACCTTCCAGGTTTCCGGCCCCTGTTCAAGGTATTCCCAGGTAAAAATATTTCCTCTTTCGCCCAGCAACTGGTAGTAAAGTGGCTTGGGATCATGATCGTTGTGAATGGTTAAGCTTTCACCTTCTTCCAGCTCGTCAAAGCGAACAAAAATAGTGGGGTGTTTTTGTCTTGGTTCTAGTAAAGTTACATTCAGGATGTTTTCTTCTAAAGTTTCCATATGCTGTTTTTTTAAGTTTTAATTGTTTAGCAAAGTTAGCGACTCTATATTAATAAAAGTATTTAAATACTTTTATTATGATTCATTTTACCCTTTCATGACAATGCAGTTTTTTATTAAATGAAAGTAGCTACGATTGGTAAAATTAACTGCGGAAAAAATAGGATATAGTGATCTCAATCATAAAGACGAGGCCGGAAAACGCACACCCGTCTGCACACAAAAAAGGGTAAGTGTATCTTACCCATAAAAAATTAATCGAATTATAAAAAGCGTTAGCTCCTGAGTTCCTCCGTCTGGGCGGAGACAGGGGGCTAATACAACATCCTCACTTTAATTGTTTCCTTCACATTGCGCAGTAACTCCAACGCATTTTTGCTTAGGCCCTTGTCTACATCCAGCACCACATATCCAATGGCGTCATTTGTTTTAAGGTACTGTCCCAGTATGTTGATCTTGTTTTGGGAAAGAGTGGTATTGATCTCACTCAACACACCCGGTACGTTGTTGTGTATATGCAAAATGCGGTGCGTGCCTTCCTGCGGTGGCAAACTTAGGGCGGGCACGGTATGAGAACCATAACTAATGCCCTTTTCAAGGTAGTTGAATAACTTGGAGCTCACATCGTCTCCGATATTATGCTGTGCCTCCTGCGTACTGCCACCTATATGAGGTGTTAATAAAACATTGCTCAATCCCTGCAAGGGCGAGGTAAATTTATCACCATTCTTTTCCGGCTCCCACGGAAAAACATCAATGGCCGCTCCGCCTAAATGCCCATCTGACAAGGATTTAGCCAACGCTTCAATATCCACCACTTCTCCCCTTGCATAGTTGATCAAAATGCTACCGGGCTTAAAATTCTTCAACAGGCTTTTATTAACCAGGTTTTTAGTGGAAGGTAATTCAGGTACATGCAATGAAACGATATGTGATTTGCTTACCAGGTCCTTCAGGCTCTTGCCGTCCTCCGCATTACCCAACGGCAGTTTTGTTTCCGTATCATAATAAATCACTTTCATTCCCAGTCCCTCTGCCAATACACTCAATTGGCTGCCGATATTTCCGTAGCCAATAATACCCAATGTTTTGCCCCGCAATTCATAACTGCCTGTTGCCTCTTTTAACCATACCCCTTCATGCGCCGCTTTATTCTTATCAATGATCTTCCTGATTAAAATGATGGACGCACCAATTACCAGTTCAGCCACACTCCTGGTATTGCTGTAGGGTGCGTTAAATACGGCCACCCCTCTTTTGGTAGCAGCTTTCAAATCTACCTGGTTTACTCCTATACAAAAGCAGCCAATGGCCTGTAATTTTTCTGCCGCCGCCAGCACTTTGGCTGTCAGTTGTGTTTTACTACGAATGCCTACCAGGTGTACATTCTTTATCTCCTTTATGAGTTGCTCTTCGCTCAATGCCCCATTTAATTTTTTCACATTTACATAACCGCCTGCATTAAAATACTTTACTGCTACTTCACTTATGTTTTCTAAAAATAAAATATTGATTTTCTCTTTTGGATAACTTGTTAATTTTTTGTCTGCCATGATTTTTACGCCTTATTTTGCACAAATATATTCTATCTAAGTCTTAATATTTTTATGATCCGATCTTTTTGTTCTTTGTTCAGCATCGTTGCGTCGCACACTTGTACGTTATACCGTTATGCAACTTTGTTTACGTTTGTAATTCTATGTAGCTGTGGTTCTACTCCTACCTCCAAAAAAAACTTACCTGGTACTAATACACTCCAAATACTTTTACCGGCACCTACACCACTCACCATTGCAGAAAGTGAACGTCTTCAAATTGCCTGCGAGGCATGGTATGATTCGGCTTTAAAACGAATTGGCTTTAACGGTGGTATAGTGGTTGCAAAAAAAGGTAATATTATTTTTGAAGCGTACAATGGCAACGGGCATCCGGGCAGTACAGATATAATTACGGATAGTACCTCCTTTCACATTGCATCTGTGTCCAAAACCTTTACAGCCATGGCTGTATTAAAACTTTGGGAGCTAGGAAAATTGAACATTGATGATGAATTCAGCAAATATTTTCCGGCTTTCGATTTTCCCGGCGTTACCATACGCACCATGCTCAATCACCGCAGCGGACTTCCCAACTATGTTCATTATATGGAGAATATGAAGTGGGATAAAAAGGTAAATATCACCAACCAGGATGTACTTGATTTTTTGATTACCCGCAAAGCGGAGATACCTAATATTGGAACCCCCAACAGGGGTTTTGCTTATTGCAATACCAACTACGCTTTACTGGCATTGCTGATAGAAAAAGTAAGTGGTAAAAAATATGGCGCCTATTTACAGCAAACCTTTTTTGGCCCGTTGGAAATGAAACATACGTTTGTATATAATAATGCTACTGATACCGGTAAGATCACCATGAGCTACGATTGGAGGGGTAAATTAATTCCATTGAATTTTTTAGATATGGTGCATGGCGATAAAAACATCTACAGCACCCCCCGCGACCTGCTTACCTGGGACCGGGCTTTAACCGGTAATGCCCTTTTCACCGCAAAAACACTGGAAGAAGCATACAGCCCATACAGCAATGAAAGGCCCGGTGTTCGCAATTACGGGCTTGGCTGGAGAATGAATAATTATCCTAACGGTAAAAAAATGATTTACCACAATGGCTGGTGGCATGGTAACAATGCGGCATTTATCCGGTTGATCCAGGATTCAGCCACCATCATCGTTTTGGGCAATAAATATAATCATGGCATTTACCATGCAAAAGACATTGCTGATATTTTTGGAAATTACACAGGTGATGGTGAAGAAGAAGCTGAAGCAGCAAAACCAATGGTGCAGGCGGTGAAAGCACCGGCACCTGTAAAAATAAAACAGAAACCATCTCTTAAGAAATTACCTGCCCGTAAAAAAGCGGCTATCCGCAAATCACCTGCTAAACAAAAAGTAACCACTCCTACTGTTAAAAGAAGAAAAACAAATTAAGCTTTTCTCATTAAAAGGCTTGCAGGGTAACAATACCTTAAACCCATTTGATACCAATTGGGTAGTAATCATCGCAAATAATCTTTTTAACTTCGGATCCTGCACCAAATAGGTATAAATTGTTGTTGAACAGAAATATGCGGACTTTTTGCAGGTTTACAATAATACTAGGACAACTTTTGCAGCTTTTTGCGTAAACTATGGTAAATAAATGTAATTAAAATGCATTTTTCTGCAATATATTTTCTATCTTGACTTACCAATTTGAAAAAAAATGTTTAGGAAAATGCATGTTTTATTTACGAAGCCGGATTATCAGCAATATGTAATGACCTCATCAGCATTATACTCCCCCATCTTTATGGAGGGTGAACGGTTTTGGCAATGGTTTGCAGAAAACAAAAAACATTCAATAGCCGGGACGGAAAACACGAAGGTATACCTGCCTTTTTCACTACCAGGATTAAGCTGCTGCATTCAAATAAATTCCCCACAAATTATCGGAGAAAAGACTATGTCCTGGTTGAGGGGATACGGATAGTTTTTTACAAAATTTAATTTTCCTAAAAACATTTTAATCACATTTATAAGAATTTAAAGGCAACTTATTTAAAACATATATTGTCTAATTGTTAACACTAAACCAAAAAAACACGCAATGAGAAAAATTCTGCAATTTCTGTTTGTAGTATGCGGGTTGCTTTTTTACGATGCACCGCTATTTGCACAACAAAAAATCATTACCGGCACTATTTTATCCGAAACAGATAGTAAGCCTTTACAGGGAGTAACAGTTCAAAACCGTCAAACAGCCCAAAAAACGCAAACTAACAGTGCAGGATTTTATTCTATTGCGGCATCACCGGGCCATCAATTGATTTTTTCTTTTGTTGGCTATGGCACCAGGACAATAGTTGCAGGCAATGCACCTGCTATTAATCTCCAGATGAAGGCGGAAAACAAGGACCTGGAAAATGTGGTTGTAACGGCCCTTGGAATCAACCGGTCAAAAAGATCGCTAGGCTATGCGGCCAACGATGTAAAAGGAGCAGAACTGGCACAAACACAGCGTGACAACTTTATAAATGGATTAGCAGGCCGTGTTCCGGGTGTTACTATCAGTGGTACCAGCGGGATGCCGGGAAGTTCTACTTCTATACAATTAAGAGGCGTTAATTCATTGAGCGGAAGCAATCAGCCTTTGTTCGTAATAGATGGTTTACCGGTAAATAACCAAACCTTTAACGCCAATAACATGGTAGCACAAAGCGAAAACCGCACAGTGGATTTTTCAAACCGCATTTCCGACCTCAATCCTGAAGACATTGAAAGCTTAACCATATTAAAAGGTCCTGAAGCAGCGGCATTGTACGGAATTGATGCTGCCAACGGGGCAATTGTAATTACAACCAAAAAAGGAAAAGCTGGCACAGGATCCATATCCTACGGGTATAATTATGGAATTGAAAAAGTAGGCAGGCTTCCTGAAATTGAAGGAGTGTATTCAAGGGGAACCAATGGGATATTAAACAACAATGCCGTTAATACCGCTACCAACTCACCAATATATTTTGGCCCTAAGTACCCTGCAGGAACGGTTTCTTTCAATAACCTCGACAACTTTTTTAACAATGGAATTGTAAATAAACATAACCTTTCTTTTGATGGTGGTTCCGGAAACTATACTTACCGTCTTTCCACATCATACAGCACAAGATCGGGTGTGGTGCCAAATACTAAATATGACAGGATCAATATTTCCTTGACCGGAACTGCACAGATATTGAAAAATTTGAAGGCGGAAACCAACCTGCAGTACATCAATACAAAAAATCAAAAAGTATCAAAAGGCGCCAATAGTTTTTACCTGGCTTTGTTAAGTTTCCCTACCGATTCAGACATCACAGATTATCTTACGGCCAGCGGTGCAAGAAAGAAATTAACCACCGCAGGAACTGAAATTGAGAATCCTTTTTTTGATGTGAACAAGAATAAACTGAATGACAAAGGAAACCGCGTAATCTCCAACCTGGGTTTTGTGTATGATCCTTTAAAATGGTTATCATTAACCGGCAGATTGGGTATTGACGTATCAACCAATGAATATTTTGTGTTGTATCACCCCGAAGCCAACCCAAGGGCCAACTTTGGAAATACCAATGGCAGCCTTGATATTTCAAACCAGGTAAACCGGGTAATTACCGGGCAATACTTTGCTACCGTAAAGCAAAATTTCCTCGATAATAAATTAAAGTTAACGCTCCGTGCAGGTAGTGCTACTTATGTTTTTGATGACAATGTGTATTCTATCAGGGGCGAAAATTTCCTGGAGCCTAATTTTAATTCAATTAATAACACTACCACTACAACACAGCGTACCAAATCTATCAAGGCACAAAAAAGGGTTGTTGGTGCTTTTGGGGATTTCAACTTAAGTTATGCTGACTTCTTTTATTTAACGGCTACCGGAAGAAATGACTGGACCAGTACACTGCCCGAAAGTAGTAATTCATTTTTTTACCCTTCATTGAGTACTTCCTTTGTATTTACAGAGCTGTTGAAAAATTCCCGCATCACCGATATTTTAACACTGGGTAGAATCAGGGGTTCCATTGCACAGGTGGGTAAAGATGCTTCACCTTATTCTACCAATCCTGCTTTGGAAGCGCAGGGCATTACCGGCGGCGGATTTTCTTACGGCTTTACTGCCCCCAATCCACTGCTTCGCCCGGAAAAAGTAACTTCCAAAGAGGTGGGTATGGAATTGCAGTTCTTTAACAACCGGTTGAGTTTTGACGGAGCCTATTACAAAAGCAAAAGTGTAGACCAAATTATCAATGGTTTAAGAATCAGTTATGGTACTGGTTTTATTTTGAAAAACATCAACGGTGGCGAACTGGAAAATACCGGTGTGGAATTAATTTTACGTGGTACACCGGTTAAAAGTAAAAGCCTCTTATGGGATGCTTCTGTCAACTTTACTAAAACAGATAGCAAACTTACCAAATTGCCCTCTGGCGTTACAGAATTTTACAATTCTGATACCTGGCTTTTTGGAAATGTGAGAAACGGCGCAAGACCAGGTGGAGCGTTAACCACACTTACCGCACAATTTACTTACCAGTACAACAACAAGGGCCAACTGTTAATCAATCCAACTTCCGGCCTGCCCCTTACAACCAACAATGCGCTATGGCCCGTTGCAGGTGACCGCAACCCGGATTTCAGAATGGGATTCTATAACAGCTTTACCTGGAAAGGGATTAATCTTAATTTCCTGTGGGATTACAAAAAAGGTGGCGATGTATTTAATGGCACCGGCCTATATCTCTACAATTTAGGATTGCATCCAAGATCGGTGCAGAACAGGGAAACCAATCTTACTTTTGATGGTGTGCTAAGGGACGGATTAGAAAATTCAACCAACCCAACTCCAAACAACGTTAGCATCAATCCCTACTACAACAATAATTTTTACAGCGGTTCAGTAATTGACCAGGAATTTATTGAAAGGGATGTAAACTGGTTAAGAATGAGGGATATTACGATGAGCTACCAATTACCTGCCAAATTCTTAGGCAATACCAAAGTTTTTAAATCTGCTACTATTGGCTTTACAGCCACAGACTTAATTTTAATCACCAACTACACCGGTGGCGATCCGGGTGTTAATGGCACGAGTGTAGCCACAGGTGGTAGCGGAAGTATGGGTATCGATTATGGTAATTTACCTGTGCCCAAAACTTTCAACTTTAACTTAAGAGTAGGACTATAACCATTAAAAATATTATGATGAAAAAAAATATTAATATTCTTGTCATCGGATGTTTATTACTAACATCAGCAAGTTGTAAAAAATTTCTTGATGTAAATAAAAATCCCAACGGGCCCTCCACAGCAGACCCTGCGCTGTATCTTCCGTCCATTCAAACCAGCTGGGCCTCCGGCCTCCAGTTTGATGCCAGGTTAATAGCACCATACATTCAGAACTTTCAGCATGCTACCGCAGGCATTTCATACGATATTTATGGATATGTTCCCTCCAGTGATTTTGGCGGCGAACTATGGCGAAGTGTGTATTGGAAAAGTGGAGTGAATACCATTGATTTACTGAATGGTGCCCGTGAGCAAAAAAAGTGGGATATTCTTGGTGCTGGCCTGGCTATGCAGGCCTGGGGTTGGCAAATGTTAACTGACTATCATGGGCCCATTATACTGAAACAGGCCTTTGATCCTTTGAAGAACACTTTTGATTACGACCCACAGGATACCGTGTATGCCTATGTAAAAAGGGAATGCCTGGAAGCGATAGGGGAATTGGATAAAAAGACCGATGCCATTGGTTCGCCACTGTTTACCAAATTCGACTTAATTTATAAGGGGGACCCATTAAAATGGAAAAAATTCGTGTATGGTATATTAGCAATCAATGCCCACCATTTGATAAAAAAACCTGGGTACAAGCCGGATGACGTTATTGGTTATGTTGATAATGCGCTGGCCAGTAATGCAGATGATGCCATTGTTCCTTTTAATGGCACTAACAGTGCAGATGCCAACTTTTTCGGTACCCTTCGGGGCAATATAGGCGTATATGGCCAGTCTGGTTTTATTGTACGGTTGATGGACGGCACTATTTTTAACGGAATGAAAGATCCGCGGCAACCTATTATGTTAAACCCTTCAACAGATGGGGTGTACAGGGGGTTAACGCCTGCAACAGGGCAATCGTCTACGGTAAGTGCAACGGCCAGTGGGGTACGGTCTGTATGGGGTACTACCCTAGGTATAAATGCAGTGCCACTGGGCACACCAGGTAAGTATCTCTTCCAGGATAAAGTGGGTTTTCCGCTTATGACTTATGCATCCCTGCAATTTATTAAAGCCGAGGCTGCTTTTTTTAAAGGGGATAAAAACTTAGCATTGACGGCGTATAAAGCCGGCATTAATGCCAGCCTGGATTACGTAAGGACCTTTACTGCCGATCCCACTGCTATTGCGGCTTTTAATACACAACGAACTGCCTTTTTAGCCGAGCCGTCAGTAGTTCCGACAGACCCTGCCAATTTAACCATCAGCCAGATAATGCTTCAAAAATACATTGCATTGTGGGGCTATGGATTTATTGAAACCTGGACCGACTTGAGAAAGTTTGATTACGATCCAAATGTCTATACTTCTTTCACCTTACCAACTACATTATACATCGACAATAACAACATTCCTGCATACAGGGTAAGACCAAGGTATAATTCCGAGTATATCTGGAACATAGATGCATTAAAGGCTATCGGCGGCTTTGATGCCAACTATCACACCAAAAAATTGTGGATCCATTTACCTTAACCCATTCAACCATTAAAACATGAAAAAATTAATATACAGCTTCGCCATTTTTGCATTGCTTGGGACAGGCGGATGTGATAAGATTGATTCGATACCAACCAGGTTTACGCCCATTCCTGCAACGAATACCAACGTAAAATTTCTAATGTTATCACCAGATGCCCCGCAGGTTAATTTTTTTGCAAACAGTGCTAAAGTTTCCGCAGTAGCCGGCAGTGCCACAAATGCTGTGCTTGGCTTTGTTTTCCCATCGGTGTATCCAACTGCGGTTGGGTATGCAACCATACCATCCGGGTCTATAAAAGTAGATGCAAAGGTTCCGGATTCGTCCCTGGTTACGCCAGGTGTGGTAATTTTAAGTACCACGCAAAGCTTTGATCCACTGAAATTTTATACTTATGCTTTGGTTGATTCATTAAGTAAGATCAGTGCGGTGGTGATAGAAGATGACCCTACGGTTGCTGATCCAACAAAGGCGTATATCCGGTTGGCAAATTTTGTATCAAATAATCCGGCTGTGAAAATTGAAATTGTAAAAACGAGTACTGGTACTGCTTTTTCGAAAGTCTATCCTTCTGTGGCTTTTAAATCAATTTCTGCATTTGAAACGCTGGAAGCTGGTACAGGACAGGTTTATAGAATTTTCCTCAGGAACCCGGCCACTGATGCCAAGCTGGATTCAATTTCGGCTTTTACACCCATCAATACAAAAAAATATACAATCTATAGCAGGGGAGTATTTGGCCTTACGGGAACAAATACAAAACGTCCCATCATCACTAACTTCACCAACTTTTAAAACTGGATTGTTGCAAATAAAAAAGGCTGCCATTTATTTGGCAGCCTTTTTTATTTAAATTCTAAACTGCAACAATTTTCAGGTTAAAGTGGTATTTATTTGTGGGATAGATATTGGCCTATCGCTCAAAATATGAACGGATCATTCATGAATATGCCCTACCCAAAAAACAAATAACACAAAATAATGGCGGTGATAATACCCACCAAATCTGCCAGCAACATGGCACCTATAGAATAACGGGTATTCTTAATGTTTACAGAGCCAAAATAAACGGCCACCACATAAAAGGTGGTATCAGATGCACCCTGGAAAATCCCTGACAATTTACTGGCAAAAGAATCAGGGCCAAATGTAGTCATCGTACTCACCATCATTCCCCTGGCTGCTCCGCCACTCAGTGGTCTTATCAATGCAGTTGGTAGTCCGTCAACGAAACGGGTATCAGCACCAAATAGGGCGAAAAAATTTTTGATTCCGGAAATTACCGCGTCAAATGTACCGCTGGTTCTGAGCATGCTTACGGCCACTAATATCCCCAATATGTAAGGTATAATCCGAATGGCAGTATCAAACCCGTTTTTAGCCCCGTCAACAAACGCAGCAAATAAATCTATCTTTTTGTACAACCCACCTAAAACGATTAGCAAAAAAACAAGCAATATCAATCCGTTACTTAACATGCCGGAAAACAACTGGATACCTGCAGCATCTAACCTGGTGATATATAAAACCAGCAGCACAATAATAGCAGAAATAGAAAACACCCATGCTAAAATTACAGGCTGAAATAAATTGATTTTTTGCTTAAATGAAACGATTATCATTGCGGTCATTGTACCGACAAATGTTACAATCATACAGGGAAGAAAAACATCTGTGGGATCAGATGCATGTTGAGCTGATCTCACTGCAATTACACTAACCGGAATTAAATTTAAACCGGCTGCATGCAAACAAAGAAACATGATCTGCGGATTGGAAGCCACTTCTTTAGCTGGATTCAATTCCTGCAAACTCTGCATTGCTTTTAATCCAAATGGCGTGGCAGCATTATCTAACCCCAGCAAATTTGCTGAAAAATTCATAATCATGTGCCCCATAGATGGATGATTTTTTGGGATTTCAGGAAAAAGCCTGGAAAAAAACGGACCAACGATTCGGGACAAAAGCCTTATTCCGCCTGCCTTTTCGGCAATATTCATAAAACCGATAAACAGGGCTAAAATACCAACCAGCTTTAAACAAATCTCTACCGCTATCCAACAGGTTTCAATAATACCGTCTAATTTAAGCGGGTTGGCAGGGTCACTTGCTTTTCCACTTACCATCCAGGTAAACAGGTGCGTATCTCCAAAGAAAAAACATTTAATACCAGCTACGGTAATTGCTATGATGATAAATGCCGACCAGATTCTGCTTAATGCCATGTTTGAATTAAAAATTAAGAATGAAGAATGATAAGTTGTGTATAATCCCTAATGGGTAAGATGATGAGTGCTCAATAACTTTCATGCAGAATCAGTTACGACGTCTAATTAATTTAAATTCATACTTTTTCAATGCTTGAAATTAGTGTTTTATACTGAAATCTGATATTTGAATTCAAACCTTACCTTTGCATCCAATTTTAATTTTTCATTATTCATTTTTAATTAAGGACATGGCTTTACAAGCAGGCATCGTGGGATTACCAAATGTGGGGAAATCAACTTTATTCAACGCCGTTAGCAGCAGTGCGAAAGCCCAGGCAAGCAATTACCGGTTTTGCACCATTGAGCCCAATACCGGGTTGGTAAATGTGCCCGATCCCCGTATTGATAAGCTGGCAGAGCTGGTACAACCCAATCGCACCGTACCCACCCAAATTGAAATTGTGGATATTGCCGGCCTGGTACGTGGCGCCAGCAAGGGCGAAGGATTGGGCAACAAATTTTTGGCGAATATCCGGGAAGTGGATGCCATCATTCATGTGATCCGTTGTTTTGAAGATGAAAATATTTTAAGAGAGGAAGGCCCAATCAACCCGATCAGTGATAAAGAAATCATCGAAACAGAGTTACAGTTGAAGGATCTCGATAGCGTGGAAAGAAAATTATCCCGCATGGAAAAAATGTTGAAGACAGGGGATGCCAAATTAAAACTGGAATATGATGTTCTATTAAAGTGTAAGGATCAACTGAATAAAGGAAAAAGTATTATTTCCCTCGGCCTTGACAAAGAAGAAAAAGCAGCGATCGCAGAAAATTTTTTACTGAGTGAAAAACCCGTTTTGTATGTGGCCAATGTAGATGAGGCCAGTATGCACACCGGTAATAAATATTCCGATATACTGATAGCAGCGGCTAAGGAAGAAGGCTCCCAGGTAATTGTAATGACCAATGCCATTGAAGCACAGATAGCAGAGTTTGACAACCCGGATGATAAGGCCATGTTTATGGAAGAATATAAAATGACGGAACCTGCCTTGGACCGTTTGATTCATTCTGCTTACAAACTACTAAATTTATCTACTTACTTTACCGCCGGCGTGCAGGAAGTAAGGGCCTGGACGATCCACCATGGCTGGAAAGCACCACAGGCTGCCAGCGTGATTCATACGGATTTTGAAAAAGGATTTATTAAAGCAGAGGTGATCTCTTACCAGGATTTTATTACCTATAAATCAGAAGCCGCCTGCAGGGAGAATGGCCGTTTGAGAATTGAAGGAAAAGACTACGTGGTACATGATGGCGATGTAATGCACTTTAGGTTTAATGTGTAAGGCCACCTCCGTCCTCCAAAGGGAAGTTGCCTGAAGCTTTATTCAATTTCGGAAATATATTTTAAGGGTAAATTAAATTCCATCACTGCGGAACTTATGAAAATTTAAACTTATTGACTACCATTTTTTCGCTTTAATGGAGCTGCACTAAAAAACGAAATAGATCAAGAGTTATCATTATTCCCATTCAAAAAAAATAAAAGCCGCACTTTGCGGCTTTACTACTTTGCGTCTTTGCGTGAAAATATCTTAATGCTTTAATAAACTGGATTAATTCACGAATAATGATACCCTATTGCACTACCAGCTTATTTTTATATACCACTTCATTATGGCTATTGGTAACTATTAAATGGTAGATACCCGGTGACCATTTTTCAACCGGCAAATTGATATTACTTTTCGACCTGTTTTGATAAACCCGTTGCCCCAAAGAATTAACTATCTGGACAGTCATTAAATCGTTCAGGCCATTCATAATTAATAGGCTTTGATTAGTGGCTGGATTGGGAAGTAACGAAAAACTTATTCCGGTCGCTCCGCAGGATGAGGTAACTATTCCCCAATCCTTTTTTTTGCCATCTTTATCCTCACTAACCAATTTATAAAAAACGTGAAAGCCCAGGTTATTGTTGTCAGTGTAATTATATGGAATGCTTATAGATGAATTGCCTCCGGAGGCCCTGGAGTTAATCGTTGCCACCAGATCAAATTTTATTCCATCGGAGCTTTTGTATAAAATAAAATGCTTATTGTTTATTTCAATTTGCGTGTTCCACTGTATAGTTGGATTTTGCCTGTTACAGGCTATCGTAAAATTGGTAATCAACACCGGAGTTACAATGGCCGCTTTAATTTTGATGATCCTGTAGGGACTTACATTTGTTGCGATATAGATAGTACCATCCGGGCCAGCAGTAATATCCCTTAGCCGTCCCCATTGGCTGGTAAAATAATCTGTTTGGGAAGTGATGCCATCGCCGGCTGCATTTAACCGGATACTTAGGACCTTTTGCGTTTTTAAAAATGCCACGAGAAATGAATTTTGAAATTCGGGAATGGAAGGATGGGTGTACCAAATCAAATCGCTTGGAGCCCAGGTACTGCCAGGTGCAGGATTCCAGGAAGCCAGCGGTTCTTTTACATTATTGGCGGTGCAAAAAGCCGTTTCGCCAGCTACATCATTATCACAAAAACCTACTACATTTGGCCAGCCGTAATTCCTTCCTTTTTCAATTATTTGAAATTCATCATTATTGTTTGGGCCATGTTCTGTTGCATACACTTTCCCATTGGGATGAAGCGATAATCCCTGTGAATTTCTATGGCCCAAACTGTACACCAAACTGCCAGGTATTGGATTATCCGCAGGAATTGTTCCATCCAGGTTAACCCTCAATATTTTACCATTGACTTTTGTATTATCCTGAGCATCAGCCGTTGTATTGGCATCGCCGGTACTCATCAATATGGTATTATCGGGCAAAATCAACAGGCGTGATCCATTGTGGATAGTGTTGGCTATAATGTTATCAATTAAAATTAATTCATTCACCAATGCTGTACCGGTGTAGGTAAACCTTGAAAGGCGTTCTTTATTAGTACCACTGGTATAGGTATAAGCGATATACACAAAAGGATTGGAGGCAAAGTTGGGATGAAAAGTCATTCCCAGCATACCGGCCTCACCTGCCTGGTATACTGTACCGCTATAATCCAGTAATAAAGTGGCCAATCCGGTAATAGGATGAATGCGGAAAACCTTCCCATTTTTGGTTGTCATCCACAGGGAATCGCCGGGACCGTATTTAATTTCCCACGGCGGTTCAGTTGTGGTATATAAAGTGGAGGTTTCTACAGTAGTGGTACCAAGATTGATCAATACCGTTTGAGCGTTTGCAAACTGAGATACAATTACAAAAAGTAATACAGCAGGTAGATATTTTTTCATATCATCAAATTTTTATTATAGTGAAGCTGGCGGGTGGGGAATAAAATGAAGGGTACAAAAATGGTTCCAATTGATGGCATAAAAAAAGCTGCCTATCCAGGAAGCCCACAGAAGAATTTAAGTATTAAAAGAACAATTGAACGTTCTCATTCACCATCGCCGAAGCGCCACCACCGGCATTGCAGATATTGGCAGCGCCATACCATGCAAGGTTTTAATTTACTGTGAGGTAAACTTTAAATAATCAAGTTGCAAACTTAGTTACCCATTTGCCATCAGGATAAATAAGTTCCATTTGCGTTGAAACATAATTGGGAGTTACCTGGAGTTTAGTGAATTTTTGTGATCCAATAGTAATAAAAAAATAATAGGCAATGCTTCCCTGCTCACTATATGCTTTTTGAGTCAGACCGCTTTGCTGCCATTGTAATATCTTATCAAACATTGGAGGGGTTACATCTAATTTTACTGACATAGAAATGTTTCGAAAACAAAATTATTTTTATCCCCACCGTTGACAAGACGGGTTAGACGATGGCTTACGTTAAAATATTTTTTATTTTAACAAAGAACTTTGCCATTCCAATAGGAAGGCTGCAAGCTCTGATTGATTAAAAGACAATGTTCTGGCCTTGTTTTGGGTAAAATAATCTTTTACATAAGATGCCATTTCTTTTTCGTTACGCAACCTTAAACACACAATATTTTGATCGGTTTCTGTTGCAGTTTTATTTTCCCAGTCAAGCGCTACGGAAGCTTTTATTATTAATTCCCTAATTTCTACCGGCATGTTATTTTAATTTGGTGAACATACAAAATACAGTAAAAATGTTACATAAACCTTACATGTTTTCAATCACCATCGCCGAAGCGCCACCGCCTCCATTGCAGATACCGGCAGCCCCATATTTTGCATTATTTTGCTTTAAAATATTGATCAGCGTTACAATAATTCTTGCACCACTGCAGCCCAACGGGTGGCCCATGGAAACAGCTCCCCCGTTTACGTTCACCTTCGACGGATCAAGTTTCATTCGCTTACTGTTTTCAATCCCTACCACTGCAAAAGCCTCATTCAATTCCCAGTAACTGATATCTTCCATTTTTAACCCTGCTTTTTCCACCGCCTTTGGTACAGCCAGTGACGGTGTGGTAGTAAACCATTCGGGAGCCTGCTCTGCATCCGCATAACTGAGTATTTTTGCGATGGGTTTCAATCCCAGCTCATCTGCTTTTTCCCGGCTCATCAATAACAACGCGGCGGCACCATCATTCATTGTAGATGCGTTGGCGGCGGTTACCGTTCCTTCTTTTTGAAAGGCCCCTTTTAATTCCGGTATCTTATCAAACTTTACATTAAATGGCTCCTCATCTTTTGAAAATAATAAAGGGTCGCCTTTGCGTTGAGGTATTTCCACGGGTACGATTTCGTTTTCAAATTTACCTTCATTTACTGCTGCCTGTGAGCGTTTGTAACTCTCAATAGCAAAAGCATCCTGGTCTTGCCGGCTGATACCGCAGGTGCTTGCACAAAGTTCCGCTGCATTGCCCATTACCTTGCCATCGTATACATCGGTAAGCCCATCCTTTGCGAGGCCATCTATAAATTGTGTGTTACCGTATTTGTTGCCCCAGCGCATACTGTCTGCATAGAAAGGTACATTGCTCATACTCTCCATACCACCAGCTATTACTATATCTGCATCGCCCAGCAAAATGCTTTGAGCAGCCAGGGAAATTGATTTCATTCCGCTGGCACACACTTTATTTACGGTAGTACAGTTTACCTCGTTAGGTAAGCCTGCAAACTTAGCGGCCTGCCTCGCAGGAGCCTGTCCCAGGTTGGCCTGAATTACAGACCCCATTAACACGTCATTTACCAGGTTGGCTGAAATACCTGCTTTTTCCAAAGCTCCTTTGATGGCTATGGCACCTAATTGGGTTGCAGTAAAACTTTTCAGGGATCCACCGAAACTTCCGATGGGCGTTCTTACAGCAGAAATTATATATACTTCTTTCATTTGGCTGGCTCTTTAATAAACTTAAAAGATGAAAACTTGATTGAATTGCAAGTAATGCAATTGGTAAAAAACACAATTGTTTATAATTGTTATTTACTGCGCAAGTTAGCAATTTTGGGAATAGCGGCTATGGTTACAATTTCAAGTTATTTTTCCAAATGTAGATTTAATAAAAGCTTCACAGCATTACAACTGTTGAACGGAGCGTCGCCAATGAAGTTGCACATTGGTCTGCTGCCGGCTACAAAAATAAAAAACCTGCCGGGATATAACGTGATATTTTGAAATGCGCCCTGGCTTTAAAGCAATCTATCATTTTGAAATCATAGTTTACTGCAAGCCTATCTTTTTTGAGGAGTACATTATTTTTTATCTGTATTGTACAGCCATTTATAAAATATGCCGGAACACAGGCCCCGGCATATAAAATTATTTATTATTATCATTATTTTTTTACAGTTTCTACTGGCCCTTTCAGGTACTTATCTAAAAACTCCAGCGTTTTTTTAGAAGTGGTAACCTGGTTTTCTTTTTTTGCAAACCCATGTCCTTCGTTGGCATAGGTGATATATTCAACTGGCACGTTGTTCTTTTTTACACCGGCAACAATTTCTTCACTTTCAATGGGAAGCACCCTTACATCGTTCATGCCCTGGAAAACCAGCAAAGGCTTATTTATTTTTTGATAATTGAACAGGGGCGATATATTTTTCAACCGTACAGAGTCTGCCGTATTAGGATCACCCATTTCATCATACAATGCTTTTTTAAATGACTCCCAGTAAGGTGGAATGCTGCGTAAAGTACGGATCCAATTGGCCACCCCAAATAAATCCACCCCCACTTTAAACTCTTCCGGGTGAAATGCCAAAGCACCCAATACCATACATCCGCCATAGCTGCCTCCTTCAATACCAATTTTTGCAGTATCAATGTAGTCTTGCTGCTGAAGCCATTTCTTGGCCCATACACAATCCTTTAAATCGCCAATGCTATGATCTTTGTTATCCAGCTTATAAAAAGTTTTACCATACCCGCTACTACCACGATTATTAACCGCCAGCACCGCATACCCATGATTTACGAGGTATTGAATTTCGTTGGAAAACCCAATCCTCGACTGCCCACCTGGCCCGCCATGAATCCATAGCAAGGCTGGCACTTTATTATCTTTTGATGCGGTTAGCGGCTTATAGTAAATAGCAGGTATTTCTTTATCATCAAAAGATTTAAACCGGATTACTTCAGCACTCACCAGGTCGTTCACATCCACTTCTTTGTTTAGTGTTTGTGTAAGTTGCTTTAATGTTTTTGTTTCAAAATTGTAATTGTAGATATTGCCGGGGCTTCGGCTGCTTCCTACAGACAGCATCATATTTTTTTCTGAAGGGGAAATCGTTACTCCTTTTACATCACCATCTTTAATTTCCGGAAAATCAATTGGCTGGTTGGTTGCGTGGTCATATAAAAGCACCTTATTTTGTCCATCCTCATTGATGAAGATGGTATGGTATTTTTCATTTTCGCTCAACGACATATTTGCCACATCCCACTTGCTGCTAAAGTATTTATCCGTCTTTCCGCTATTGATATTGTACTTTACCAGGTATGCAAATTCATCCCCGTCGTTGGTAATATAATAGAGCACACTGTCATTTTTCTCAAAGGCTATACCGTTCCAGGTGGCCTCGTTATCATTGCTAATGCGTTTGATAGTTTTGCTGGTTCTGTCATAGAGGTACAACTCATTTTTGTCTGTAGTGGTTTCTTTTGTAAGCGTAAGGTATCGTTCAGATTTACTGATTACCCCTGGAGAATACCCTGAATCGTTTTGGAAAAAGCTGGTAAATTTCCAGGTAGCGGTATCTCCTTTCCAGAGATCAAAATACTTTGGATTGCGCTGGTTACTCATCACATACATTGATTTTTTATCAGCACTCCAGCCATACATATTATTGGTGCTGCCCTGCCAGGGGGTTAAATCCCTGCCCGCGGTATCCCCCGGCGACTGCAGGTAAATATGAGCGTTTTCATCTCCTCCCTTGTCTGCACTATACAAAAATTTATTGCTTCCCGGCAGGTAATCAATCGCAAAAAATGATTCTTTCGCAGACCGGGTCAATGGTGTTAACAAGGTATCGCCAATATTCAGTTCGTACAGGTTGTAAATACCCGTCATATTTGCATTTACCAGTATTTTTGATTCATCTGTACTGAATGCGGCGCCACCAATACTTTTGTTATCGTACAGTTGTTCTGCACTGTATTGCTTTATTTCCTTTGGTGTAGCCGGCTTATTATTGCATGCAGCCAATGAAGCGATGAGCGTCAAAAGAAGAAAGATGTTTTTTTGCATAGTTTTATTTTTTTTATAATGTTAAGATAATATATGTTTTGGATATTGAAATATTTTAAGGTAGCATTCATCCCGGGTTAAATCCAATCAGCATTATGATACGGGGGTACTACTCATTTCAAATCATGTTTTCCGCCAGGATTCCTCTAATGGCTTGTCACAAAGGAAATAATGTATGAGTCGCGAATTTTCTTGGTGAGTCACCCTTTGGGGGTGACTCACCAAGAAAATTCATCTATGACAAATGAATGTTGACATGATACTAGTGAAACGAATATTTAATTCTGAATCATCTTTTTGTATTTCCAATGGGTAAGATGAAGAAACTTTTTCATGAAGGTTAGTTGATGGGAATGAGTTTTAAAAG
Source organism: Chitinophagales bacterium (assembly GCA_038213285.1). GTDB lineage: Bacteria > Bacteroidota > Bacteroidia > Chitinophagales > Chitinophagaceae > Ferruginibacter. Next base: position 11,380 of record JBBQTL010000027.1, on the reverse strand, counting down.
TCCCATGGGGACGTAATATTGGTAGAACAAGAAATACCTTAGTTTAATTAAGTTCGGTTAGGGACGTGATATAATCCGCTTGTTTTTAATATCACGTCCCTAAACGGAACTTAACAGTAACACTATCTACTACTACCAATATTTTGTCCCTGACGGGACGGTGGGGCCGCATATAAATAAGGTGATAATTGAAGGTCTTTTTTATAATTGTTGCAAAACTATATATCCACTAAACTACCTCCTTGAGTAGGATAATCACCCGCCAGCTTCTATTTAAATGGGCAATAGTATCATAGAAGAATATAAAACTTTCTGAAAATACTCTATCTGCCTGCTTTCAATCTTTTCAGATATTGAGGTTAATATCCCTGACTAGCCTATTTATATGATTAAAAATAAATACCACCTAAAACTTACTTATTAGTAAGTAATTATTTACATTCGTACCCTGGCACCAAAAAACAACGATACAAAAGAAGCTATCCTGCAACTGGGCGCAACCCTCATACAACAGGTAGGTTACCATGCATTCAGTTATGCGGACATCGCAAAACAATTGAATATCAGGAACGCTGCCGTACATTATCATTTTCCCGCAAAGGCAGACCTATATGAAAGCATCGTGGATTCGCATATAGTCAATTATGGCAATATCGGGCAGGAAATAGAGCAGGCGGCTATACCGGCAAAAGCCAAACTGGAAAAGATTTTCAACCGCTATAGCAATCTTGTTGACGGCGACCGGATATGTGTGATAGGAGCCATTGCGGCAGATTACAAAACTTTACCGGAAAAAACCAGGATAAAAGTAGCCACCCTTGTGGAGTTGGTTTTAAAGCTGGTTGAAAAAACATTACAGGAAGGAAAGAAAAATGGCGAGTTTACCTTTACTGAATCAGCAAGAGTACAAACACTGCTGATAATGACCAATTTATCGGCAGGGGTGCAACTGGCCAGGATCACCGGTAAAAAAGACTTCGATACAATTCGGAAAACTGTTCTAAAACAATTATCGGCTTAAAAATTTGTTCAAAAAACTTACTTATTAGTAAGTAGAATTTAAAATCAATTAAAATTTACAAATATGAAAAAGTTTCTTCTGCTATTTTTGGTAGCTGGCAGTATTGCTGCTTCAGCACAGACAAACTCAACTCCGGATGGCTTTACAACCGGGTATTTAATTAACAGCAGCAATGATAGGCTGGAAGGATCTATTAAGGAGTCATTTAAAAAAGGTACCATTTCATTCAACTCCACTTCAGGTATATCTAAGAATTATACACCTGCAGAGATCAATGAATTTGCTATCGGGCAGGATGTATATCTAGCGTACATGAATGATTTCTACAAAGTAACTTCGGCTGGTACAAAAGGAAGCCTCCTCCAAAAAGTGACGAATAATAAAGGCAAAATGCTGTACAATGGGTCAGACGCTTACGCAGCAACCACTACCGATGGAAAGATCGGGGATTTCTATCTTAAGATTAAATCTACTGAGAAGGTGGCACTGGTAACCAAACAGAATTTTGAAAAGGTATTTGCATCTTTCTGTGGTGACTGTACTGCGCTGCAAGCCAATATACTGGCTAAGCAATTAGATTATTCCACCCTTGATAAAGCGGTAGAGCAGTATAATAACTGTAATTGATTTTCTGTTCCCGACGTTGAAAGGTTGCATTTCACATCCGATAGCTATCGGATGTCGTTTTTTCAAGTATTAGAGAATGAATAAATCGCCGTTAAGACTTTAAGACGTTGATTTATCAAAGAAACAAAAACGTCTGAACGCCTAAACGGCAAAACTAAGTAACCCGTAGGTGCTGCGACAATTATATATACAACTAAAATGAATTTGCATTGATGAACCCTTTAGACTATATACAATTGAGCGCAATCAACTATCTTATTGATAACCTGTATCATTTTTATGCACCCGTAAAAGTTAGCCTGTTCCCAAACGGGTCAATTACTTCCATACTCTTCACGTTGCTGTTCCAAAAAGCTTTTTCAATGCCCGGTTTATTGTATTTGTAATTTTTTGCGATTAACTTTTTGTGGTATTCTGTCAGTCCCTCAAAATCCTGTATATGTACTCGTGCACCAGGTGAACAATCGCCATGGTGTTCGGATAGATGTATCACCAGGGTACCCAGCGATGCCTGCATATAAATTGGAAAATTTTCTCCAAAACTGTGCTTCCAGTCAATAGTGAACCCAAGCCAGTCCACGTAAAACTCTATTGCTTTACTGTAGTCAAAAATTCTGAAAATAGGCGTTGCAATCGTCATGATGATAGCTGTTTAGAGATTGGGAGATTCGTAACTGGCAAGCTTACTAAAGTAGCACTCATTCTATCTTAATCCCGGTAAATAAAATATGGCATGCTGCTAATAATTACCGAATGTAATCAAATCCCTGCTTGTTTCAAATGGTTCGTATTGCATTTCCTTAATTAATTAAAAACAAATCAACCACCTGTTCGGTTTGCCCTGTTTTTTCGATATGCCTGGCAGTTACCCCATTTGTATTGCCAGGGAAAAATTTCAACCACTTATATAATTTTAAACTTCATTTAATTTGGTTACAGTAATTTTGACACATGCGCAAATCGCTCAACATTCTTCGCAACTCTTTACGGCTAACCTTCCAGGAATTAAGGGTTAATAAACTTCGTACGTCGCTCAGCCTGACTGGCGTTGCATTTGGCATATTTTGTATTATTGGCGTATTGGCTACTGTAAACAGCCTTGAACGTAATATCCAGAACGAAGTAAATAGCCTGGGTAGCAACACGATCTATATTGATAAGTGGGAGTATAGTGGCGGACCCGACAAACCTTTCTGGAAATTCAGGGCGAGACCGGTTATGAAATATGAGGAAATGAATTTAATTAAGGAGCGTTCGCAACTGGTAGATGACATTAGCTTTCTAATACGATCCAGCGGCAACTTATCGCACAATGATGACATTATACAAAATGCATCCGTATATGGCATTGTAGAAGGACAAACCATAGTACAACCTATTTATTTTGACCTGGGCCGTTATATTTCATCGGCAGAATTTAACAGTGGTTCGCCGGTTGCTTTGATTGGCTATGACAATGCAGAAAAACTATATGGAACTGCTGAAAGGGCCCTGGGAAAATATTTCGACATAAAAGGCAAAAAAGTAAACATTGTTGGCATTATAAAGAAAGAAGGGAAAAATTTTATAGGTTGGGATTATGATAATTGTATCATGCTTCCTTATAAATTTTGTAAACAGATCATTGATGAAGACAATGCTAACCCGGTGCTTATTGTGAAGGGAAAAGACAAAGTAACACCCACCGCCCTGATGAATGAACTCGAAGGAATCATGCGCCAGATCAGAAGACTAAGTCCTACCCAGGAAGATAATTTTTCATTAAACAGCGTGGAGGCTTTTAGCAAAGCAATCACCGGGTTATTTGGCACGGTCAATATAGTGGGTGGATTAATTGGTGTGATCAGCCTGATTGTGGGTATGTTTGGTATCGCCAACATCATGTTTGTAACAGTAAAAGAAAGAACCAGCGTGATAGGACTCAAAAAAGCAATTGGTGCCAAAAGTGGCAGTATTTTATTTGAGTTTTTACTGGAGGCCACAATACTTTGCCTGCTGGGTGGCGCATTCGGATTATTTTTTGTGTACGTACTTACCCTGATACTGTCCGGACCGCTTGAGTTTCCGGTATACGTCTCGCTTCCTTTATTGATAAGCACCGTTATTATTTGCCTGGTAGTGGGAATATTGGCGGGTATTTTTCCTGCATCAAGAGCAGCAAAGATGGATCCGGTAGTAGCTATCAGGAGTAAATAAACCCCTCGCCCCCGAAGGGGGAACTCTGGACACGGATAATTCGTAGTCTGTTTCTCATCATCCGGTTACGACCTTTCAAAATACATTTAATCACCTGATTTTAAAAATTAGATACCCGGATAGTTTTAATGACATTAAATCGTTGCATACCGATTGAATATCCGGTAAGCATAATTGGGTGCATTTCAATTTGTCGCAGCGCCAAGTGGTTGTTGAGGACGTCGACCACGGCCCAGCCTCGGTCGGTGTCTCCACCGACCGAAAACAGGAGCGACATCCGATAGCTATCGGATTTGAAATGCACCCTCATAATTCTCGTAAACCTCCTTATTAACCTATTTTTGCAAAATGGAAGTCTCTTCGAATAACTCCCAGGAACAAAGTCCCGATCCAATATCGGGAGGGGCTGGGGTTACTATTTTAGCTATAGAATCATCCTGCGATGAAACATCCGCTTCCATTTGTGTGGATGGGAAGATATTGTCCAATATCATTGCCAATCAAACCGTACACGAAAAATATGGAGGGGTGGTGCCGGAATTGGCCAGCAGGGCTCATTTACAAAATATTGTACCGGTAGTAGATGCCGCTTTAAAAAAGGCCATTTGCGAACTGTCATCCCTCGATGCAATTGCTTTTACCCAGGCACCGGGGTTGATTGGGTCATTGCTGGTGGGTACGCAGTTTGCAAAATCACTGGCACTTTCATTGAACAAGCCACTCATAGCAGTTCATCACATGCAGGCACATGTATTGGCGAATTTAATACCAGATGAAAAGCCGGCTTTTCCATTTTTATGCCTTACCGTAAGTGGCGGGCACACGCAAATAGTATTGTGCGAATCCGCTACTAAAATGAAAGTGGTAGGCGAAACTATTGATGATGCAGCAGGAGAAGCTTTTGACAAAAGCGCCAAACTATTGGGGCTACCCTATCCCGGAGGTCCGCTGATAGACAAATATGCTGCAAATGGCAATCCCAAACGCTTTCAGTTTCCCGAGCCGCAAATACCGGGATTGAATTTTAGCTTCAGCGGTTTAAAGACATCCATTTTATATTTTTTAAAAAATGCCGGCACCAGCAATGTTTTCAAAGAAGCGTTTACTGCTACCGAAGAAACCAGGAAAATTTTTATTGAAGAAAACCTGCCTGATATCTGTGCTTCTATACAAGACAGGATCATTAGTATCCTCATCAATAAACTAAAAAAAGCGGCTAAAGAATATAACATCCATCAAATTTGTATTGCAGGCGGTGTAAGTGCAAACAGTGGTTTACGAAAGGCACTGAAAGAAACAGGGGAAAAGATGGGCTGGCAAACATTTATTCCAGCCTTTGAATATTGTACCGATAATGCAGCGATGATTGCTGTTACAGCGTATTATAAATACCTCAACAAAGATTTTTCACTCCTCGATACAAGCCCTTCCGCAAGAGCAGAATGGTGAGGAAAAAGTTGAAGGTTGATGGTTGATGGTTGTTGATGGTTGATAGTTGAAGGTTGAAGGTTAATGAAAGTTTTAGAAAAAAAATTATTTGTTTTAATTCGTGCATTCTTGGCAAACAACTATTTTCAATTTAAACAATTTATCGTTCAGCAGGAACACTGTGCCATGAAAGTGTGTACAGACGCCTGTGTATTTGGGGCCTGCCTGGCAAGGACAATCATCCACCAAAAAAAAGAACCGGCCGGTATTTTAGATATCGGAACCGGCACAGGTTTATTGAGTTTGATGGCGGCACAAAAATCGAACGCAATGATGGATGCGATTGAATTAGACGAACCTGCCTTTCAACAGGCAAAAATAAATTTTGAACAATCGCCCTGGCAAAACAGGCTGAATATTTTTAATGCGGATGCTTTGCAATTTTATCCAGGCAAAAAATATGCTTGCATTATTTCCAACCCGCCGTTTTTTGAAGGTGATCTTAAATCGGGAAATAGTAAAAAGGATGCGGCTAAACACGATACAACCCTTACACTTGAACAATTGCTTTCTGTAATAAATAATCACTTAGCGCCTGATGGATTTTTTGGGGTACTACTCCCCTATCACCGGGTAGAATTTTTTATTGAAATGTCATTAGCTGCCGGTTATTTTCTGAATGAGCAATTGCTGGTGCAACATACCAACACGCATCCCTTTTTCAGGGGCATATTATTTTTTAGCCGTCAGAATATAAATTTTGGCAGCAATGAACTCGTTATTAAAAACGAAGCCGGAAATTATACCCAGGATTTTATTGACCTGATGAAAGACTACTATTTACATCTTTGAAGACGGTTGAAGGTTGATGGTTGATGGTTGAAGGTTGAGGGTCGAAGGTTGATGGTTGATGGTTGAAGATTGATGGTTGAGGGTCGAAGGTTGATGGTTAATGGTTGATGGTTGAAGGTTGAGGGTGTTGTTGGTTGAAGGTTGGTGGTTGAAGGTTGATGGCTGATTGTTGAGGGTTGAGGGTTGTTTATTACCTCGTACCTTATGCCTTATGCCTTGTTCCTCATACCAGATGCCTTATGCCTTATACTTCTTGCCTTATACCTTATGCCTTACACCTTTTACCTTAAACCTTCTACCTTACACCTTACGCCTTTTGCCTTACACCTTCAATCTCCACCCGCATATTCCCTCATATAACTAAATTCATCAGTAAGCACCCCATCTTTTACCATGGTCGCTTTTTGGAGGGTTTCACTTCCTCCTTTTCTTATATCATCCAATACAAACTTAATCAGTTGTTCGCCAAAATACCGGCTGGCATCCCTGGGCAATTCGTTGGGCAAATTGCCTACTGCCATTACATCTACAGAGCTGGGTAAATAAGGAGCCGTTCGCTGAAAAGTATTTTTATCCACACCATAGATAGGATCGTCAATAGTTGCATCGCCGAGGTTGATGGGAACAGAGCCGGCTTTATCATCCGTAATATCTGCAATGGTCGCAATCCGAAACGCAGGGGATTGAATATCGTCCCGTTCAAATAAACGTGGCACACCCTGGTCCCAATATACCCCGTTGATCAGCAGATCAGTCTCCGGTGTGAACTCCGTGAATTTGCACCTGTAATTTTCCGGATGATTATGAAAATCTTCCCGGTTATATTTTTCCGTTAGTTTATGTGCATATAAGTCAGCGCCCTTTAAATGCACATACACCGGATAGGTAAATGAACGATCCAGGTATTCATCCGCTTCTACTTCATGAATTCCGAGCAGGTTCATTATTTCGAGTACACCATGTGCTACCCGGCCACTCCCCGTAACCGCTATCTTCATCACCGGAACCTTTAATCCAAAATAAGTGTGTATCAATTTTTGAAAACTGTTTACAGAACCCACCCGCTGTAATTTAAACAGGCCCGTGCGGTTTCCATAAGCCATCATGCCATTGTGTGCACCTACTACTCCGGCAAAAAAGCCAAACCCGATAATACGGGTACCATCAGCATGTTCCAGGCATTCGTAATCAATTAATGTAATCTTCTTTTCAATCACCGATTGGAAAAGTTGTTGATTGTAAACCTGTAATTTTTTAGTATGTGAAAAAAACAGGTAGGTCTTGCCCGCAATCAGCATTGCTACTGGCACTTCTTTTATACCCATCAACATATCACAGCTTGATAAATCTTCCTGCACCTCCACTCCTGCCATCAGGTACTCCTTATCGCTGTAACAGCGGATAACACTGTGCTGCGCAATGATTTTTATATCCGGGAAGTTTCTTTGCAACCATTTACATTGTGCAGGGGTAAGTGCCACCCTGCTGTCAGCGGGTATTTTCCCTTCCCTTATTAATCCAATTGTCAGCATCTATCGTAGAATTTAATGCAATTTATTGCATCCTCCTTTACCAACTGCAACTAAAAGCAGCAGGAAAAATATCGAAAAAGTCCGGGTAGATTTTGAACCACGAACCTTCAGTGATTCAACCTTCAACCTTCAACTTTAAGCGCCTAAAAGGTATCTTTGCACCATGAATTATTTTGAATTATTTGGTATCCCGGTGTCTTTGCAACCCGACAAAGCAGTTTTGGCGAATAAATATTTTGAACTGCAAAAACAACATCATCCCGACTTTTATACACAGGCTGGTGAAGCCGAACAAATAGCAGCACTTGAAAAATCTTCGCTTGTAAATAAGGCATTGAAAGTATTGCAACAGCCCGATCAAACCATCCAATACATATTGTACTTGAAAGGATTACTGACTGAAAACGAAAAATACCAGTTACCACCCGGTTTTTTAATGGATATGATGGAACTGAATGAAAAATTAACAGATGAAGATCCCGAAACTTTTAAACAGGAAGTTGAAGTGTTAGAAATGGATTTATATGATGAAGTAAAAGAGATGATTGAAACTTACAATGACGCTACCATTACCACTGGCCATCTCCTTAAAATAAAAGAATATTATTTTAAGATAAAATACTTGCAACGTATTTTGGACAGAATAGATGATTGACGTAATATTGCAGCCCTGTTAGGATATTAGATAGTTGAGTAAGAGATAACAGGAAAAATGCCCATGTGGCGGAATTGGTAGACGCAGCAGACTCAAAATCTGCCATTCGTAAGGGTGTGAAGGTTCGATTCCTTTCGTGGGCACAGCACCAAAAATGGCGATTCTTAAACGGATCGCCATTTTTTATTTTCTCCTGAAACTCTTGTCAGTGGCTTAATTTCAGCTAACAAGCAGATGATCCCTCCATTCCAGTTGTGCCGAACCATCCACAATGGGGTGGCTTAATTTCAGCTAACAAGCAGTTGATCCCTGGGGTTCTAACGTCACCCTCTTTCTTATTATACAGGATTCCATCGAGTAACACCAGTTTCTGCAGATGCGGTTTGTCTTCAAAGCTGGCGGAAAGCTATGCTGCACTGATGTTCTTCTCAATTGATACGAATTTCAACAGCCGTTTCAAGGTTCGAACTTTCAAAATCGCAATTGCTCAATTAAAAACCTTATCAACAACTACTTCATTTTTGTACAATCAGATGATTAGTGACGATATCTTGCAATTGTTTTAGATTAAATTTTTTAAAATACTTCAAGTTAATCAGCATCTTTAGAAATGAGTAATATCACTGTTGTTCCCCTCTCTATGGTCTTTCACCTCCAATCTGTGTTTTTTTCTCTCAGGTGTGGAATGGAAGGCGATCATATTTATAAAACTACATTAGTCAAAATTAACACTGCTTCCCGCCTTTGCCACCTGGGCGTTTAATACTCCCCACCGGCTCACATTATTTTGAGTGTATTGTACAAATGCAACTACTTTACAGTTGGCGAGGTTATAGCCTGAGGCGTTTATAGTATAGGTTTTTTCCCATGTTTCGTTTTTCCTTGCTGCGGTAGCCGGTATTACATCACCAAAAATATCTGTTGCCGCAACTCTCATTACATTGTTATGCTTGTAATGTTGAATAGGATCTCCTAAATTGTGAAACGGGCTTGTTGGTTGTGAGTCATAGTAATTCGCTTGCGGATAAACAAGGCTGTTTTCAAGCAACAGTACTACTATGTTCAGGCTTTCGGAAGTTGTAATGTCAAACTTCACTTTTACTGTTGCCGTAACCTGGTTGTTATTAATAGTTGAACTGATTGCCAATCCACATTTTGATTTTCGGTCTAAATCATTCTGCAACATTGCAGCTGATTCATCCCAAATGCGGGTGCGGTTTACATAGGCAGAAGGAAAATCAGTTGTTTGAAATTTCTGGCGCATTTGACGAACAAAAACGTACTCCATAATATCGCCTGAATGCACGGTGATTGGAATAATTTTATTGTTGTTCCTCACCATTGTATCAATCAGGTAAGTAAAACGTGTACAGAAACTACACCACGTTCCTGCAAATTCTTCAATGGTAATTTTTTTGCTGAATTTGTTTACCTCATGCTGAATTGCATTGAAACTAACAGGGGCAGATTCTTTTCCATTTAACCTTGCTTTTGCTGTATATGTTTTATTATCACCCGCTTTAAAAATGTTACTACTTATCCGGTTTCCATCAATTAATATTTCACTGCCTGCAGTTACATCCGTATTTGAGGCATCAAAGACCGTTACCATCAATTCATCCAATCCATCATTATAAACTGTAGGCGTATTTAGTACTATTCTTAATTCTTTTGGAACCGCTGTGGAGTCGTTCTTCTTTGAACAGGAAAACACAACTGCACACAATGAAATAAATATCAGATATTGCATTCTTTTCATACACTAAAGATATTACTAAAACGCATCACTGGCAAAGCTTTGGGGCTTTTGTTTTTAATGTCGTGCAGGCGACAACATTATTGAAATAAATATTATAACTACACGTTTTACAGTTAAATAAATTTGTCATTAATGAAACTAAAATATAAATCAACGCTGCTTTCATTTGCTTTATTTGTATCTGCTTCTTCCTATTCACAATCTCTTTTACCAAACATTCCTATTACTACCAGCAAGGGCATATCTGTCCTATTTAAATCTATTATTGATACCAATACGGTAACTGTCATCAGCTTTTGGGCAACCTGGTGTGTGCCTTGTATTAACGAACTGGATGTTTTTCAGGATAAGATTGATGAAGGAAAAACAACATTATTTAAACTAATCGCTATCTCAACAGATGAATCAAGAACAGTACAAAAAGTAAGGCCCCTGGTAAAATCAAAAGGCTGGACTTTTGAAATATATTTAGATGAAAGCAATGAAATCAGAAGGGCATTTAATGCAATTAATATCCCCTACGTTATTGTTATCAGCAAGGGAAAGATTATTTATCAAAAAACTGGTTATACCCCGGGAGATGAAGAGGTGCTGATTGAAAAAATTAATCAATTAAATGTTTCCGATAATCCATGAAAAGACTTTCGATATTTTTTTATTTACTGCTGCCGGTAAGTTTATTGGCTCAAATTGATTTGGGTAAGTATGGCAATATCACCGGTTCGTTTGAAACCAATAATCAATTGTATGTAAGAGATTTAAAAACAAACGCAGTACTTCCGCAAGATAGAATTGGCTCCAACAATTATTTGAAAGCTGATTACCGGTTTCAAAAAATATCAATGGGTATGCAGTATGAAGCCTACTTGCCTTCTATCGAGGGTTATCCGTTTTTTTTGAATGATGCAAAACTTATTCAAAAATATTTTTCGTACCAGGACACTAAGTTCGGATTGACCGTTGGTAATTTTTATGAGCAGTTGGGCAGTGGCCTTGTATTTAGAAGTTGGGAAAACCGGCAACTGGGAATTAACAACGCTATGGAAGGAATCAACATCCGCATTTCGCCAACAAACAATTTTGATTTGAAAATTATTTATGGCAAACAGCGAAAGAACTTTGATAAAAGCGATGGTACTATCCGTGCTATTGATGCCAATTATCAAATTGTAAAACCTGCTGCAATGAATCATGAAAAAAGCTTGTCAGTCGGTGCAAGTTTTGTAAGCCGATACCAGCAATATACCGGTCCTAACCCGGCGTTTAAACCAACTGTTAATGCATTTAGTGGCAGGGTAAATTATGCTGAT
>JBBQTL010000026.1:0-36764 GCA_038213285.1 Chitinophagales bacterium | reverse complement strand
GGGCACATTATGAGCCGAAGGGCTATACATGTACCTGGGAGTATAGCAGGAAGCAAGTAAAATCAGTAAGGCAGGGATTAGGAAGACAGTTCTCATCAGTTAGTATTTTACTTCGCAAAGGATAAATTTGTGATTTCGCCTTTTGTACAATAAAGATAAAATGTTCAAGGGTGCGATGCCGGTTAAAATTGGCACAAGCTGCCAATGAAGCTTAATTAAATTGCTGCTGCCAGGTTCATAAAAAAAAAATTTCACTTTTTTATCCCTTGCGCAGTATAAATTACTTTATTATCAACCCCTTTCAACTCATTCTAAAAGTAAGTGCTGCAAAATCTTCCACGCTCAATGCTTCTGCACGTTTATTAAACAATTCATCCTGCAATACTTCGGCAGTAAATAGACTTTTTACTGCATTCCGCAGGGTTTTCCGGCGCTGGTTAAACGCTGTTTTAACCAATACTTTAAAAGCCCTTTCACTTTTAACGGATAAATCAGTGCTCTTTCTTTTAAGCCTGATGACCCCGCTTTCCACTTTCGGCGGTGGATTAAAAGACTGGTTGCTTACATCAAATAAATATTCCACTTCGTAAAATGCCTGTATCAGCACACTTAATACCCCATAGACCTTGTTTCCTTCCTTCGACGCTGCACGCTCTGCCACTTCTTTTTGAAACATGCCAATTACTACCGGCACTTTATCTTTCCAATCCAATACTTTAAATAAAATTTGCGTGGAAATATTATAAGGAAAATTGCCAATCACAATAAAAGGTTCATCAAAGGGTTCATCGATGTCTAAAAAACTTTGGCTGATCAGGTTATCGGTTAATGAGGGAAAGGTTTTTAGCAGGTAGGCTGTTTTTTCATCATCCAGTTCCACTGCCTTAAAATTGATACCGGGTATTTTAACCAGGTGTTTCGTTAATGCACCACCGCCGGGGCCCACTTCCAGTAAATTAGAAAACGGATTTTCATTTACGGCATACACAATTTTTTGAATAATGACCTCATCTTTTAAAAAGTGCTGGCCCAGTGATTTTTTAATTCTAAACATGAAAGCAAAAGTACACAAAAGCCCTCTCAGTTAACTGAAAGGGCTTTTGCAAAGTACAATTTGAATGGTCGCCCAACGACTTGCCCATGGGTTACCAACCTTTGGAACGCACATTATTAATAACCAAATTCCTTAAAAATGCTTGGTAGCCATATGCTGTATCCGATTGCCACCGGATTTGAATTGCACACCTTTTGCATAAAAATCTTTCTGTTATTTATAAGTGAGTAATATGATTTTGCCCGTGGTCATTTCGCCGTTCAATTGCATTTGTATGGAATACAAACCATCCATAAAATTATTCAGGTTACTCAGTTTCACCACATTGTTTCCTTTAAAAACGGGCTGCTTTTGTACCAGCACTGTTTTGCCATTGTTATCGAGCAGCCGTATTGCCAGCGTAGTATTTTTATTTGAATAAAAGCTGATGTTTACATATTCCCTGGCCGGGTTTGGTGCAATGAAAAGTGGTTGTTTAAAGCCCTGGTGGATGGTATATGTATTACTGTATTTTATACTGCCCGATTTTGGCAGCAACTTTATCCGGTACATAATTGTTTCCGATGGTATTCCGGAAATATTATCCTTGTAGCTAAAACTTTGCATTTCGTTTAAATATACTTCCTGGTGAATGGCTGCGGTTGTTTCATAAGGGCCATTGTTGATGCTACGTTCCAGTTCAAAATGGTCTACATTTTCCTTTGTGATTATTTTCCAGTTTAATATTGCATTGGTATATTGACGAGTACCCGTTAGCTCAAACAACTTCATACTTACCACCGTGCCAACTGAACGCCAGTCCCTGTCTGGCGCATCGGAAGGTGTTTGCTGCACGGGTGTACGGCTGCCGGGAGATGCGTCACCGGAAAAAGTGCCCCCATTCCCCATATTAAACGAAGTGCCCTTTATATTGGTAGCTGAATTAAGGTTATCAAACCGATCGTCTAATCCATCACCGTCCATATCCAGTAGGGTGAGGGTTACATTGTCATCCGCCAGTCCATTGAGATTAAAATCGTTGCCTTCCACGATATCCGGAATACCGTCTGAATCTGTATCCAGATCGCGGTAATCCGGTATACCATCGCTGTCTTTATCATACACAAAAATACCCGGCCCTCCATACCCCGACCTGGAATCGTACCGGTTGTCGAGGCCGTCATTGTCAGTATCCAGGTTCAAAGGCAATAGGTAGGTAAAGGTTGCCATACCTTCAATATTATCGGGTATGCCATCATCATCTGCGTCAATATCAAGGTAATCGGGATTGCCCCGGCCATCAGTATTCCGGAGATTGAGTGTCACCATTAATTTTATTGTATTGCTCCAGCCATCGGCTCCTATGGTTCCATCCACCCATCCATCATAGTTGGCATCCGGAAGGCCTGCTTCTATTACATCTACTATCCCATCGCCATCACTGTCGCAGTCGTATGGGTTTGCCCGGCCATCATTATCCATATTTTTATATGGGTAACTGTCTGCCTTTCCATTTACAGGTGAAGTATCCGGGCCGGTTCTTAATAATGCATTGGCCGAATTTTCGGAAGTTCCGTCATTTCCTACATCGCCATCTACACTATCCGCCAAACCATCTGCATCTGTATCTGTATATCCATCTATCTTTCCGTCATTGTTTGTATCCGGACCAAATACTTCTACCACATCAGGTATACCATCATTGTCGCTATCGGTATCCAGGTAATTTGGAATATCATCCCCATCCAGATCAGGAGCACCAAGGCCCACATTGGAGCCGTTTACACCGGTGTTATTTGCATCCACATTTTGCGAAAATCCATCATTGTCGGTATCAACATAATTATCAATAACGCCGTTTCCATCCGTATCTACGCCGTAAGATTCCACGGTATCAGGTATGCCATCATTGTCGCTGTCCAGGTCGAGATGGTTTGGAATACCATCAAGGTCTTTATCCATATTGTCGTTTACACCATCGCCATTGCTATCAACGTATCCGGGAAAATCAGCATCATAGAAATTGATATTGCCATCATTATCCGAATCCGCACTGGGATCAAAATTATCATTGAATCCATCGCTGTTGTTATCGGTAAAAGAAGGATAGGTAGGGTCGTTCCAATTGGGTATGCCATTTCCGTTCGCATCCTGTAATGCTACCGGGTTATTCAGTTCCACATAATCGGGTATACCGTCATTATCGTCATCAATATCGGGACAGGCAATAATAAATACACTGATTTTAACGGTATCGGAACAGCCTGCGCCATTACTGAAGTATGCCCAGTACACGTGCGTTAATGAAATCGGGTTGTACGGATCAAATATATTGGCTGATGTAAATGGCATGGCAGAATAAAAAGTATAGCCTGCATATTTTCTCCAGGGAATCGTGACTGAAGTGACCGGGCAGTTATTTACCAGTAAGGTATCGCCTGGTACAAAGCAGGCCCCCACCACCGCATTTGTTACCGGCCCTTTAACGATACAACCAGAATTATCGACACCGCTCGAATCATACAAAATAGCTCCTGATTTTTTCCCCCCATAATTGATACGTGCCGCATTACTGATATCACCCACGCAACTTAAAATATTACAGGAAGAAGAAACTATTACATCGAATTGCACATTGCCACTTCCTCCGATAGGTACAAATCCGCCGGAAACCGCATTTGCTCCCGTGCCTACCCGAAAGACTACCCGGTTATTTACCAGTTGATATTCTGCCTGGTCATCACCGGATGGGTTGGTTTTTGCCACGCCATTTATTTTAAGGCTACCGGGTAGAAAGGTAGTTCCTGCGGGAATATTATCAAGGATAATGGTGTTGATACTGGTATCATTACCCACATTGGTATAATTTACCTGGTAACGAAGACTGTCTCCGGGAGCCAGCATACCGCCATTAATATCAGTAGCTATTTTATCAAATGCAAAAGTGGGGTTGTATTGCGAAATGGAGGTAGTAAGTACCTGTACAACATAGTTTTCACTGGGAGAAGAAAAACGGGTGGTTGCGGATGTCTGACTATTACTTAACCGGGCATTGCCAGTGTTGGGGAGGTTAATGATGTTGGCATCATACCCCAATGTATTTTGAAATGCCGGGTTGCGGGTGGTAACCACTACTCCTTTGTAAGCGATGGTGCTGTTCCACATATCGTTGGCCTTGCTGGTTGGGTTAATGGCGGTAGGGGTGAGGTCATAAAAACTGGGCGCACCGCTTTGCTTAAATGCAAATGCATCCGAAGAAGTCCGGTCGCCATCGTATACCACAGCGCCCAGCTCACAACTGACCGGGCCGGCGGGAGGCGTTAAAAACCCGGTAATATTTACATCTACATTTCCGCTTCCACTTTTCACCGCTGCATTTCCGTCAAATACAATCAGGTTTCGTGGTAGCATGGATGGGTTGGAGTAAACAATTACAATCGTCCATCCCCCATATGCATCACCGATACCGAGGGGCGGGTGAACATTTGCTACTGTATATGTTCCATTGGGGCTGGCTGTATTTACCAATGAAGTAATGTCCTTAAAACATTTATACCCGGTGTGTGAATACCCGGGGATTAATGTACGATTGTGATAGTCCGTTTGTGTTGAAGTAATTGTAACGTAGGAGGCCGCACCCGGCAATTTGAGCTTACAGGTGGTTTCGCCGGTAATCCATGCAGTGCTGCCGGTATTGGAACCTTCACCAGCCCCCCAGTACAGACCGGCAAATAATACCCCTGAACAGGAAGATGCCAGTGAAAGGTCAGCAGATGTCGAATTAAAGGTGCCGCCATCACTCAATCCCAGCAGCTCGAGCCGGAAAGAAAGATCGGAAGTGTTTACGGCATTCTGGTGTATTTCCACCGCAATGGTATTGGTGCCGTTTACAAAAGCTGCAGTTCCAATATTGACCGTTACATTCTCGCTGGCACCGTCTACTGCGGCAGTGGCCAGGGTTGCATTGGTAACTGCACCCGCCGGCATATTGGAACGGCTGACCTCAGTGCCATTTATATAGATCACTACACCATCATCCCGGTGTACATTTAACTGAAATCCGCTAAATGCAGCAATACTTGCAATGCTAAACTGCTTTCTGAAAAGCGTGGTGATGTACTTATTGTTACATCCCGCAGGGGTAGGGTTACATGCCGGTGTTACCGGGCAGCTACCATAATTACTACCATAGCCTACACATATATCTTCATCCCCATCTCCGTAACCAAAGTCTTTGGTGGAAGATGTTAATGTTCCCAACGACCAGGATAAATCACTGTATCCGGAAGTTGCCCAACCTGCAGGCCTGGTATTGTTATCAAGGTACTTCCAGCTGGTAGCAAAAGGTATAATGGTAGTGGTGGTATTGTCAATATCAATATTGATTCCGATACCGCCATTATTCGTGGTTGATCCTGCCGGTGGCGCTTCGCCTGTTCCGGGTGACCCACTTCCAATACCATTGGTAGAAATGATACTGTTTGAGACATATACAATATTTCCCCTCACGGATGGATTGGAATATCTTGGCGTAAAAGGCCTGATCACCTGGGCTATGGCAGAAAGGCCAATAGCCAGGCAGCAGGATATCAGCAGTGTTAGTTTCTTTTTCATAGGGATAAGATCTTTAAAACATTTTTAAAACTGGCTGGTAAGAACAGTGGGTATAAATTTTTATGCCCGGCAACGATCTTGTTTGTTGCCGCTGATGCTTAAATTAACGCACTATTCCTTTCTTATTATTAAAGGACAACTAGTCATTAACCTATGCCGAAACGTTTTTGTACCAATATTTTTTTATTTTTTTTCTCCTTTTCCTGTCATCACATCAATAAAATAAGCGCCGCCCTTTAAGGCTAGCGTTCGCAGGTATGCTCCTGGCACATAGATGAATTGTCCCTGCTTAAAGGCCATTCCACCCATGTCGATCACTTTCAAATTAGTGGGGCCTGGTTTCACCGGATAGTTAAAATTTGCCAGGGCAGAAACACAAAATCTATAAGCTGAATTGATGCTGATTGAGCCATTTTGGAAGTAGGCTAAATCCTTCCACGCTTTTACGTTTAAATTGTTGCCAACGTCAGTATATTTCCATTGGGTAGCTCCGGCGAAGTTTTGGTAATAATGGATAAGGGTATCCTTTGCATAGGGATTGACTGCAAAAAAAAGCAAGTATGCCACTTTTGAAAAGCAAAGCAGGTAAACTTTATTCATTTCAATCTGGGTTTGTTAAAATAGGGTACATACTTACTGGTCACAGCGTCACTAAAAATAAAAGTCGCCCGGTAGTACATATCATGAACACCTAATCCATAAATTTATTGTAAGCTAAATCCCCTTTCTTGGGAGTTAAGTACTTTTCACGAGTACAAATACCTTAGCATTACTTTTTTACGATGGTGATATCCGTTAAAGCCCTGAGGAATGCCGGCAAACCCCTCTTTTCAATGCCAATAAATAAAAATTTCTGCTGTGGCAAAGTCTGGTTGGGAAATTGCATGTTCTTGTCTCATCCGCAACCATTGTAAAATTCACTATTTCATCCAGGGATTTGAAAAGGCCCTGGAGCATAAAAAGTGCGGCGGGATGAAATATTTTTCAAAGTGGCACTTCAAACTGGTACCTGGGCAGGTAAAATTTGAATTGGCTATAACTGCCTTCGTCTGCATTCACCTTTTTTCCATTTTTTGTGGCCGGTACAAATGGAGGCCGAATGCAATAAAACCGGAACTAACAATAGGGGTGATCTGAAAGAGAACTGTTTATATTTAACTGGAGTAAAATAGCGGGTATCCGAAACCATTACCCAGATAACCAAACGTAATTTAGTAACTTGCAATTTTAATAACAGCCATATTTTTTTGTAATGAGTAATAACTATTCTGAAAACAAGCCGGTGATCGGCATATCCTGCGGCGATGTAAACGGCATTGGCCTTGAAATTATTATTAAAACAATCAGTGATATCCGCTTACTAGAATTATGTACCCCGGTTTTATTTTCAAGTAATAAGGTATTGAACTTTTACAGGAAGTCACTGCCAGACATCAATTTCAATTTTTCAAGTATTAAAGATTCCAGCCGCATTAATCACAAACAGGTGAACCTGTATAATTGCTGGGAAGAAGAGGTAGCGATAACCCCTGGTGTATTAAATGAAACCGGGGGAAAATATGCGGTATTGAGTTTGGTCGCTTCGGCGCAGGCATTAAAGGATGGGAAAATTGACGGATTGGTAACAGCACCCATTCACAAAAAGAATACTCAATCGGAAGAGTTTAATTTTACCGGCCACACACCTTACCTGAAAAACTTATTTGGTGTGCCGGATGTGGTAATGTTTATGATTGCCGAAAATATGCGGGTGGCATTGGTTACTGAGCATGTAGCGGTAAAGGATATTGCACCGTTTATTACCAGGGAAAACATACTGAGCAAACTGCAATTAATCAATTCTTCTTTGAAAAAAGACTTTGGTATTGATAAACCTAAAATAGCGGTATTGGGTTTAAACCCACATGCAGGGGATGAGGGGCTGATAGGAAAGGAGGAAGAAGAAATAATTAAGCCTGCGATTAAGGATGCGAAACAACGCGATATATTTTGTTTTGGCCCGTATAGTTCAGATGCGTTTTTTGCAAGGGGACATTATGAAAAATTTGATGCCGTACTCGCCATGTACCACGACCAGGGACTTATACCTTTTAAATCACTGGCGCTCGGCGAAGGCGTAAATTATACGGCTGGCATGGCTGGCGTACGTACTTCACCGGATCATGGGGTAGCTTTTGACATTGCCGGTAAAAACATGGCGGATGAAAGTTCTTTCAGGGAGGCCATTTTTAAATGTGTAGACATTATCAACGACCGCAGGGAATATGAAATGCAACGGCAAAACCCATTAAAGAAAATCAGTAAGGCTATAGTAGCCAATGCGGTGGATGAGAAGATAACAGAAGTGCCGGAGTAGTTTTTACTAAAGGGCCTGTAGATTCATTGTTATGGGCTTCACCAATATTTTCAAGTAAGGTAAGACTTAGTTTTGCCGTTAAGGCGTTCAGACGTATTTCTTTCTTTGATAATTCAACGTCTGAACGCCTTAGCGGCGATTTATTCATTCTTTAGTTAAGCGACAATGTGAAAAGCAATCGACCTGCTTGCTGACATACAGCAAAATTAAAGTAACATATATGGCGCAAGTATACACCTGCGCTGGTTAAAATACCGTATCAGTAACACCCTTATTTATCAGGTATGAATCAAAACTGATTTCTGCCATTCCCTGGTTTTTTTTCAGGTTATCGGGTGTTGTTTTTTTTACTTCCTTTCCATCATCAAAATCAAAAGTAACACCTTTGGGAAGTTTATAATCCTTGGTATTGAAAGTAAAAAGGATTTTGTCGGGCAGGCCATAGGCGATGTATTTGCCATAAGTCATTTCGAGTTGATAGCTGCCATTTTCACGTGTGGTCGTTTTTGCTTTTTTGATCACCTGGTTGGCTTCATCTATATACACTGTAGATAATACAATATCTGCATTGTCATCTTCGGGCAATAACTTTATTACCCTCACCACTGTGTTTCCGATCTTATCAGTGCCCGCATCTAGAGCGGTATATTTGCTTCCGTTAATGATATTACTCAGGTTGATGCTTACCGCACCTTTTGGTACAAATGAAATCCCTTTTTCATTTTTTATTTTTAACTTATTGGGCTTTTTGAAATAGATCTTTACGGCAGATTCGGGCACTTTTAAAAAAGTGACATTGGTTTTCATTTTCCCGTTGGCCTCATAGTTGTTCACCAGGTCAATTTTAGCACTCACTTTTTTTATCAGGGTATTTACATCTTGCTGCGCTTTTACTGAAATGGCAGTAAATACAAAACCTGTCAATAATATTCCTTTCAACATCTTCATCATCATAATTTTTTTTAGGATAAAATATCTTTCTTTTTAAAAACAATAACCGATGCACCAACCAATACCACAATATGCAGCAGTAGTATAGACAAGCTGTTTCGGATAGCGGGCCAGTTTTCAATACTGCCTTTTATAGGTATTCCTTCGTCGGTGGTAGCGATGTAAAAAAATCCCTTCCACCCTACCAGGTAGGAAGTAAAGAGAAATGGCTTTACATTTTTATCAATGATGGGTACATTAATGTTGGATATAATGGTACACACAATTACAATACAAACTGTAGCAATAATGGGGCCGATGGAATTTTCCGCAAATATGGATAAGAACAATGAAAGCGCTGCAATAACGGTAAGTGCAACAGTAGCGTAGGCAAATGCAGCAAGGTAACGCCAGACCACATCATCTTTGGTGATCAATAAAATTTGCGACTCATCTCCTTTGGAACGAAAGATTAGCATATCATCTGCACCAAATATAATAAGGCTGAATACGAGCGATGTAAATGCCATCCACAATAATAACAAAATTGTAAAAATGGTAGCGGCTGCAAATTTCACCAATATCAGTTGAGTGCGGCTGATGGGTTTGGAGATCAGCAGTCGCAGTGTACCCATATTGGCTTCGCCGGAAATAGAATCTGCTGCAATCAAAGCAACCAGTATAGGCACCTGTATCAGCAATGTATTGAGTATAATGTAACACATAAAATACCCATTGATGGCCCTTACCCTTTCAAATTCAAAAGTGTCTTTTACGCTTTGCAGCATCAGGTTCATATAATTCTGCCCGTCTGCCTTAAATGCAAACTGAAAAATAAATACGATGGCGGCGATGGCTGCAAAAGCAATATAGGTACGGGGCCTGCGGGATATTTTAAAAAGTTCAATTTGCAAAAGGTTCAACATAGCCCGGTATAGTTGTAAGTGATAAAAAATAATTCTCTAAAGAGTGGCTGGAGTTGACAGACAAAAGCTGCACGTTCATAGCAACAAGGTCGCTGATTAGTTGCGGAACTGCATCTTTATTCATCATTAACCGCAATTGTTTTTCTTCCTGCATGTATGAAGCCCATTTGGTTTGTTTCAGTTTTCCCAATGCTTCTTCATTATTCAATGTTTCAATTTGTATAAGCGAGTGAGCGGGATCTAGCAGATCAGCTACCTTACCTTCCACCATTTTTTTGCCTTTATGTATAATGATCATCCGATTGGCTATTACTTCTATCTCACTTAATAAATGCGATGAAATTAAAACTGTTTTACCCATTTCGCTGCTTAGTTTTAAAATGAGGTTACGCATATCAGCAATTCCCTGCGGATCGAGGCCGTTGGTAGGTTCATCGAGAATGATTAATGCAGGATTATGTACCAATGCCACGGCAATACCCAAACGCTGTTTCATACCCTGGCTAAATGTTCTCACTTTACTGGTTGCTCTGTCTGCAAGGCCTACCATTTGCAATTGCTGCATTAGCATTTGCCTGGTTACTTTCAAACCGCTCATTTTCGCAAATATGGAAAGGTTGTCGTATGCAGAAAGATATTTATAGAGGTCGGGCTTTTCAATAACAGCACCTACCTTTTGCAAAATTTCAGAACGGTGGGTACTTAGCTTATGATCGAAAATATTAATTTCTCCGCCGGAAGGAGTCACGAGGCTAAGCAGCATACGGATGGTAGTTGATTTGCCGGCACCATTCTGGCCAAGGAAACCATATACATCTCCTTCATATACGGTGAAAGAAAGATCATCTACCGCCTTTGTATCTTTAAATTGTTTGGAGAGATGATGAACACTGATAATAGATGACATGTACTAATTTGTTGGTAAAGGTAAAACGGATATAAGAACTAATTGTTCATTATGAAAAAGCAAGGTAATTTTAAATCTGCTAAAAAAAAATTGGAGATATAAAATAAATCCTTAGTTTTAGGTCTGAATAATGCTTACCACATATTCTCCAACTTACAAACCACAACCTTTCCCATATAAGTTTTTGCAAAGGTTCGTAATCTAATTCCTTCCGAAGAACAAATTAATTTCCGCATATACTGTGTTATTAACTGTTTGATTGTTACAATCATTCCAACTTACCATCATTTTAATAAACCACAGTATGAAAAAGATAATTTTTACACTAACAGTACTTACTGTTTTAAGCCTGTTTGCTCAACCTTCTTTTAGTGCATCCTGCACCAATAATCCGTATTGTATTTCACCGGGTTATGGCGAAAATAAGAAAGCCATCGTACTGGGTTCTAATCGCAAATCCGGAGAAATGCTCGTACGGTTTACGGCAAAAAAAGCGGGAGAGGCTTATATTACAATTTTAAATGAGGAAGGGAAAATTGTATTGCAGCAAACAAACCAGTTAAATAGCAGCTACAATGCTATACCACTTAAAAATGCTACCAACTTGCCGGATGGATCTTACACTGTACAAATGATTGCTAACAATGTAATTTTTAAAGCCCGTTTCATGATCTTGAGATAGCATCTCCTGATTGTTTAATTTAACCGACAGCCATCAATGCTGAACAGGATTGATCCCTGTCAGCAGTAACTTATATAAAACCAGGCATAATAAAAATGCTCTTCAGTAAAATGAAGAGCTTTTTAATTTCCTTAAGGATTCATGTATGATTGCAAGGCGGTTATATACAATTCAAATGAATCAATTCCTTTCCTGGTTATTTTACAAATGGTTTGGGGATAGTTTTCCTTAAATTGCTTTACTACCTCTATATACCCTGCATCTTTTAGCTTATTCACCTGCACACTAAGGTTGCCGGCAGTAGCATTCGTTTTTTCTCTTAAAAAAGTAAACTCTGCTTCTTTTACGCCAATCAGTAAACTCATTACTGCTAAGCGCAACTGCGAATGTAATATGGGATCTAAATCCTTAAACATGTGTTGATGTCCTCATTTCATTTTTTATTGTTGTTATAAATAGCTGTATTAAAAACTTATTTTGACGCTGGGTTTTTATATAAAATATCTTGTCGCCTGCCAGGCAAGGGGCTGGGGGGCATTGTTCCATTTGCGGGGAAGGTTATTATTACAACCACTAACCCACCTTGGGATTATTTATTTTCTTTTTCAGCAGGTAACCTGGTACTAGGTAACTGGCAAGGATAGCTGCCGCAGTGAATAAAATTTGGTTTTGATAACTTACAAAGGTGGCCAGTACTGCCAATACCCAACAAATAATACCACCCACCTGCAATGGTTTAAATTGTAATATGCCACCACTTATAAAAGTACCGGTGGCATAGAAAAGTATATAAATAGGAAATGCGTGCTGCCACCCGATACTGGATAGTATAAAGCTGAGCGCCATAAAGGAAATACTCATACCAGTCCACAATATGCCCATATTCTCACTGATATAAGTTTTTACCTTTCTTTTTCGTTGATACTTTATGCTATGAACAATTGAAAAAATGATACCGGGAATGATGACCAGCCAGGCGAACGGATGGTATTTAACTTTTATGATCACCAACAAAGTATATTGCAAAATGCAGCCAAGGAAAACAAGCCAGCCCCACAGTAAAAAATAGATGCTGTTTTCATTTAACCCGGCTTTTGTTTTATCAATCATAGACTGAATAACCTGTAAACTCTGCTGCGGCGAAAAATTTTCGTCTTCCATAATGATTAATTTATAATTGATGGGATGATTAATTGATACATCTATCAGGCCTGGCTGGTGTTTACGTTTACTGGCACTCGGTTAATAATTTCCCTACCTGCTCCTTGCCCCAGTTGGGATGTAGTTCGCTGGCGGGTTTAAATGCCACATATTTATCAATGGCCTTTTGCAGTTCAATCTTTGCAGTTTTACAGCCGCCGCCAAATTGTTCCGGGGTATATTTTAAACCCTGTCCCTTTAGGTAATAAGGGCGTGGATTGGTCGGGTCCTGCTGTATGGAAGCATCGAGGTTACTGGCACTTTCCTGTCCGTACTCCTGCCACCTGGTCATCGGATCTACCATCATGTGGCAACTTGCAATCATACTTTTAAGGCATGAAATTTCAGAATTATTGGGAGATAAAGAATCAGCCTTGGCGATTAATTCTGCAGCCTTATCCGCATATCCATCCGTTTTTGCTTTATCCTGCTGAATGAATCCATAATTTACCTGGCAAAAAGCTGCGTAATAATAAGGAAGCCATTGAGATTTTTCGGCTGTGGCAATCCTTTCAAAATTATTTGACATAGTTAACAATTCGGGTGGATTTCGAAAGCTGGCCTCCAATGCCTCTAAATTTTTTTTCATAGCGGCAGTAAACTTATCGCTTTGCGCAAAAAGTAAAGTAGCAGTAAATATCATTGCTACAGAAAGAATCATCTTTTTCATTTTATTTAATTTATAGTTGATTGAATTATTGTTTATTTTTTAATTTTTCATATTCTCTTTCTGTTGAGTTCACTTTGGGAGTTACATAGGCCGACACATAATGAAACGCAATGCCAATGCCCCATCCCAGGGTAGTCCAAATTGGCCAGGGGTAATTATATTCTTCGGTTCTGCTGTAATGGCCCCGGTAAAATACCACACTGCCCATAAAAAAATGTTTACAATCACGTAAGTGCTTACATGATTTTTGAAGCTGGCTCTTCGTTGAGCTATTTCCCAAAGTATGGGGTCTTTTCCTTCCGGTACAGGTTTGTAATTTGACATGGTTAAATGTTTTAATTGTAATTATTTAAAAAATTAGGCAGCATTCATTTTAGAAACTTTAATCGTTTATTTCAGCTCCATCCAATTGCGGATCTAATGTCTTGCCAGTTTCAAATCGAGTGTTACAAATTATTATTAATTGCATCCTGGCTTCTGTCTATACCGAAACTCAGGAAACAACCAATAAAAACAAATCGCCTGCTTGGAGGTGTTATCGCTTCCTTCCGGCTGCCATTGTTGCTGTAATTATAATTAAAAACCTGATTTTGGCCCAGTACATTATTAATACCCAACACCCATACAGCAAAGGTCTTTACATCTTTTTTACCAAGGTTGGGCAGGTAATTGACACTAAAACTCATGCTATTGTAGTTAATGGTTCTGCCCTGATCGGTGATGTTATATTTACTTTGCGAGTTATCATAAGCAATGTTATAGTAAGGCCTTCCGGTTGCAAAATTGTAGCTGAAGTTGAAGCCTGTTTTCCACGGCAATACAAATCTTTTAAATACAAAGGCTGCGGTATGGCTGGCAGCAAAAGAAGGCTGGATTGCTGCAGGGAAATTCAGGAAATCCCTTTTCGTATCAAGGTAGGAGTAGGATATCCAGTAATCAACATTTTTGATTGATTTCTTATCCCGCCAAAAAAACTCTATTCCCTTTGCTTTGCCAAAACCGTTGTTGTTAGCGGCCGATTCCCTTCCGTTAATTCCGGGTGCTGTTTTATACAAATCATCATATTTTTTATAAAACATTTCTCCCCTAAGCGTATAGTCTTTTGTTTGCATGGTATACTGTAAAATATAATGCGCAGCTTTGGAGTAGTCGAGTCCAGCTGCTCCGGGTAATAGTCTTCTTTCAGGATTTTGGTAAAAAATGCCATAAGCGAAAGATGCCTGGCTGTTATTGGCAAGTTTGTAAGCCAGGGATGCCCGGGGTGCAATATTCCATTTGTTGATGATTGCCGAATGCTCCAGCCTGGAACCCAATTTTGCGGCTAAACTATTGGTGAGGTAAATATCTGTTTCAGCAAAGGCTGCGTACAAATGGTCTGATACCTGCTCAGTAAACTTTGTTCCGTCGTATAATGTATAAGCCGATTCTTCATTGCTATAAAAATAATCAGAACCAAAGCGGAAAGCAGTGAGCCCTTTTATTTTTTTCTCCAAAACGAGCCTTGCCTGGGCATAGCGGGCTGTATTTTTGAGCGAAAAGTTTTTGAATGAATAAAATGCCGGGTTGCCAATGATTAGCTTTTTATTGCTGCCGTCCTGTAACTCATTATTGATATCGTCTTTATTGGTACTAAAACTAATCCCCGTATTAATTTTCCATCCATTTCCAATCCTGTCTTTCCAGTTAATATTTTGGTAGGTGTTGATATTTTCCAATGCGAATGCATTTTTTAAAACCGTCGAATCAATGTCCTGGTTTCTGAAGCCTACTATGTTGGCGCTGATATAACCGTAATATTTCAGGAAACCGCCATTTTTGGTTTTTATCCTGAAATTCGCATCAGCTTGTTTGGCAATAGGCACCCTGAAAAAATCCTGCTTTTGTTTGATGACATTAAACGCCAGCCAAAGGTTGGCATAGTTTGCTGATACTCCCCAGGAAGACTTTTTATTCTTTGCAAGATGTTGGATACCACCGCCAACACCAATTACAGATAGGCTAAGGTCAGCTTGAGTTCTTTCCGGAAGGTCGGTACTTTCCAGGATAAGTGCCGAAGAAAGGGCCTGGCCATACAATGCCGAATAGCCACCGGTACTAAAAACGGTTCCTTTAAACAGGAAAGGATTAAAACGGCCCCTGGTTGCAATGCCTGGGGTGCTGCTATAAAAGAAATTATTTACAAGGTTGCCATCCATATAAATTTTACTTTCTGTGGCGGTTCCACCCCTTACAAACAATCCTTCGCTTTCACCCACCTGTTGTGTGCCCGGCAGCGATTTAAATGCGCTGGTTATATCCCCGTTTGCACTGGGCGTGGTTACAATATCTATAGAGTTTAACACGGCGCCCTTATTTTTATCACTTGCCTCAAAAGCCCCTGCTGAAATTACAACGGCCTTTAATTCAGTAATTTGTTCCTTCATTGAGATATTCTGAATAATTGGAATGGTAGTTATTAAAATATTCTGCAATACGGTGTTATATCCTGTAACAGATGCCTCTAATAATTGCGATCCCTTTTCCCCGGTAACAAATGTATAAGTTCCTGCAGAATCGGTTGTAGCACCATCATAACTGTTTTTTATAGCTACACTAACCCCTGACAGAGGTTTATTTCGATTATCTGTAATACGACCGGATATTTTAACCTGTGCTTTTACTGACAGGATAGACAGTAGTAAAGCGGTGATTATAAGCTTTTTCATTTTATATAAATAAGGCACAAACATAAAGTAGTTTATATTATAAACCAAATTAAATTTGTGTGTTATTTTTATTTTTCTGCCAGTTTATTGAATGATTTCGGCCCGTAATTAGTGTTATAAGTTGCTGATAATTAATGTTATAATATCCTTTTATGCGGTTGCCACGTAGGCACTTTTTACCTATAAACTTATTAACATCTCAAAAAAAATATTTTTTTATGTGGGGGCAATTTGTAATTTAGCAATAGAATTTAATGGGTTAGTAAGTACAAAGGGTTGGCAGAAATGCTGACCCTTTTACTTTTAATGAAATCCGGTATTCCTTAATCCGCTATATTTTATTTATACCAAAAATTTTGATTGCTTAAAAATTATTCGGCCTGGTATTTTGTATTGATTGGATAACTGGTTTTTATTTTCAACAGCAGGGTCAGAAAATTAATGCTTTATTAAAAAGGGGGATTGCTAATTTCAAATTCTCTTCATCCCAAGTTTCACAGTTTTCAATTTTAATTTTTTACGATTTACATTTACAATATGAGTAAAACAAAGTCTGCATTTTTTTGCCAAAGCTGTGGCTATGAAAGTTCAAAGTGGGTGGGAAAATGCCCCTCTTGTAATAACTGGAACACATTTGTAGAAGAAGTAATTGTAAAAGGGAACGACAAAAAAGAAAACAATGAATGGAAGGAATACAACGGTATTGGAAAACTCAAAACTATATCCATTAATGATGTAAGTAGTGCAGAAGAAAAAAGGATCATTACTAAAGATGCCGAAGTTAACCGGGTGCTTGGTGGTGGTATCGTAATGGGTAGTATTGTATTGGTAGCGGGTGAGCCGGGTATTGGTAAATCGACCCTGTTTTTGCAAATAGGTTTGCAAATGCAGGACGTTGTGACGTTATACATTAGTGGAGAAGAGAGTGAACAACAAATAAAAATGCGTGCAGACAGGGTTGGGATAAAAAGTGAATCGTTTTACTTATTAACTGAAACCAATACACAAACAATTTTCCAGGAAATAAAAAAGCTTAAGCCACAGTTGGTGATTGTAGATTCTATACAAACTTTACAGTCCCCATTTGTAGAGAGTGGACCGGGCAGCGTAAGCCAGATAAGGGAATGTGCGGCAGAGTTACAACGTTTTGCGAAAGAAACCCATACACCGGTTTTTTTAATCGGGCATATTACCAAGGATGGTAGTATTGCGGGTCCAAAAATATTGGAGCACATGGTAGATACGGTATTACAATTTGAAGGCGACCGTCACTATGCCTATCGTATTTTAAGGACACTGAAAAACAGGTTTGGCTCCACCTCCGAATTGGGCATTTATGAAATGACAAGTGAAGGAATGCGGGCCGTAAGCAATCCTTCCGAAATATTAATTACTCAAAAAGAGGAGCAACTAAGCGGTATCGCTATTGCCGCAACTATCGAAGGCTTGCGGCCATTATTAATAGAGGGCCAGGCGCTGGTAACACAAAGCGTGTATGGAACGCCACAAAGAACAGTAACCGGGTTTGATCTGCGCCGTTTGCAATTGTTATTGGCAGTGCTCGAAAAGCGGGGCGGTTTTCATTTTGGGGTAAAGGATGTATTTGTAAATATAGCCGGCGGTTTAAAGATAGAGGATCCATCCATCGACCTGGCAATTGTATGCGCTTTGCTAAGTAGTTTTGAAGATATACCGGTTAACCAACATTATTGTTTTGCAGGCGAAGTTGGGTTAAGCGGCGAAATAAGGGCCGTAAACAGGATTGAACAACGAATAGCAGAAGCAGAAAAATTGGGATTTGAAAAAATCATTGTGAGCAAATACAATGCAAAATCTCTAGGTAAAGTAAAGTATAATATTGAAGTTGTGGCCTTAGCCAAGGTAGAAGAATTGTACCAGTATTTGTTTTAGAAAATATATTAAGGCGGTTAGAGGCCTGAATTTCAAATGCAGATTCATCATTCGGAAATAACTAACAATCAGACACCAGACATTTAAATTACATTTATACATGCAATCGCTGAAAACAATTTTTGCCGACACGCTTCATCTTTTTTATCCGCATGTTTGTACCGGCTGTGGCAGCGACCTGGTTCAAACAGACCACCTGCTTTGTTTAAGGTGCATCAGTAATTTACCCCATACCAATTATGCCCAACATGCCGGTAATCCAATTGAAAAAATATTTTGGGGACGGGTTCCCCTGGTGGCAGCACACAGTGAATTTTATTTTTCCAAGGAATCTTTAATCCAGCATATTATTCACCAGTTGAAATATAAAGGCAACCAGGATATCGGAATTTATTTGGGTGAAATATTGGGACGAACATTACTGAACAGCAATCGCTTTTTAGGGATAGATTATTTAATACCACTTCCTTTATACGCAGATAAAGAACGAAAAAGAGGATATAACCAGGCAGCAGTTATTTGTACTGGCATGTCTGGTGTTATGAATGTGCCGGTATTAACAGGCAATGTAACGCGGCAACGGTATACGGAAACTCAAACCAAAAAACATCGCACCGAACGCTGGGAAAACGTAGCGGATAGTTTTATTGTAAATGATAAGGAAGGGCTAAGCCGGAAAAATGTTTTATTGATTGATGATGTGATTACCACCGGGGCTACACTGGAAGCATGCGGACAATCCATATTACAGTCTGCAGATGTAAAACTAAGTGTAGCTGCTTTGGCGATGGCAACTAAATAAGTGGTATGATAAATGAGTAAATGGTGAGGACTGAATAATACGTAATCAGCGATCAGCGATGAATTATGGCCAATTATTTCTCAACACCATTTACAACAGACAAAGAAATTAATTTTAATTTTAACGAATGAAGACGAACGGATATGATTTTTTTAGATGGGTCTTTAATTATTGCTGCTTTCCTGTTGCAATTTGTCTGGTGTTTGCGTCCTGCAAAAAAGATTCATTTATTACCAGTGGCGATGCACGCCTCACAACCAGTGTGGATAGTTTGAAATACGATACCGTTTTTACCAGTATCGGTTCCACCACACAATCATTTAAAATTAATAATCCAAATAATCAAAAATTGCTTTTGGGCCAGGTGAAACTAATGGGTGGGGCTTCGTCTGCCTACAAAATTAATGTAAATGGCAGGCCGGTTTCCGAGATCAATAATATTGAAATTGCTGCGGGTGACAGTATATATGTGTTTGTTACAGTAAACATCAATCCAAATGTTGCAAACCTTCCTTTTGTAGTAAAAGATAGTATTCAAATAACGTATAATGGCAACACACGATATGTGCAATTGGAAGCATTTGGCCAAAATGCCAATTTTTTACGAAACAGGATCATTAAAGGAAATATTACCTGGTCCAATAACCTGCCTTATGTAATCTTAGGAAGCCTGCAGGTAGACACCAATGCCACATTAAACATATCCTCCGGTTGCAGGATATATTCCCATGCCGATGCACCTTTTATTGTTGATGGCACTCTTATTATTAATGGTACCAACCAGGATAAAGTAGTTTTTACCGGAGATCGCCTGGATGACGATTATAAGGACTATCCGGCAAGCTGGCCCGGAATCTATTTCAGGGGAAGCAGTAAAAACAATGTATTAACTCATGCCATAGTGAAAAATGCTTACCAGGCGGTAGTAGCAGAACAATCATCCGGCAATGCAAATCCAAAAATAATTTTACATCGATGCATTATTGATAACGCCTATGATGCAGGAATTTTATGTGTTAACAGTAGTTTACAGGCAGACAACAGTTTAATCAGCAACTGCGGTAAAAATATTTCCATTATTTATGGTGGCGACTACTCATTTACAAATTGTACAATAGTTTCCTATTCGACTTACATTAATCATAAAAACCCTGTGCTTACGGCAAATAATTATGTCAGTCAAAATGGTGCTACATTTACTGCGGGCCTTACTGCTGGTTTTCGAAATTGCATACTTTGGGGTGAAGATGGTTTTGTAGAAGATGAATTGAGTGTTGCTAAACAGGGAACAAATAATTTTAATGTAAGTTTTGACAGGTGTTTGTATAGAGCCAAAAATGATCCGGCTAATTGTATATTTACAAACTCAATTAAAAACCTGGACCCTTCCTTTGATGTAATTGAGGTTCAGAAACGATTTTTTGATTTTCATATCACCAAAAACGGTCAGGCTCCGGGCATAAACAAAGGTGCGATAACCGGCTTTTCAAAAGACCTTGATGATAACAACCGTAACAACGGTTTGCCAGATTTGGGTTGTTATGAAAAATAATACGTACATATTTTGATTGCTTTCAACAAAATCTTTTTTCATTCGTTAATACAAAAAAATCATTATGTTAAAACTATTAGTAATTGCCGTTGCACTGGTTTCCTGCATGGCGCAAACCAATACCGCATCTATGAACAATGATATTTCGTCTGTAGCACCCGTTGCTGCAAAATCAATTTACGACTTTAAAGTTGAAGCCCTGGATGGCTCTACCATTGATTTCTCTCAATATAAAGGGAAAAAGATCTTAATTGTAAATACTGCTTCTGAATGTGGTTACACACCTCAATACGAAGGTTTGGAAGCGCTTTATGAAAAATATAAGGATCGTTTGGTGATTGTCGGTTTTCCGGCGAATAATTTTGGTGGCCAGGAGCCTGGATCTAATGCTGCCATAAAAGAATTCTGCAAAAAAAATTATGGCGTAACCTTTCCTATGGCTGCGAAAATATCTGTAAAAGGCGATGATGCAGCACCTATTTATAAATGGCTTTGTAGTAAAAGTGAGAATGGGGTATTGGATGCTGAAATTAAATGGAACTTCAATAAATTTTTATTGGATGAAAATGGGAAAATTATTACAAAATTTGACAGTAAGGTTACTCCCTTGAGTGAAGAGTTGACGGGTAAACTGTAAATTAAAAAATACACCGGGGGCATCAGGAGTTGAAAAATACTTTTGATGCCTTTTTTTATTTTACTTTGCGATGTGCAATTTGAACAAATTATAGGTCAAAAAGAGATTAAAGATCAATTGGTGCAGATGGTGCAGCATAACCGGCTGAGCCATGCATTGTTGTTTTTGGGTAAGGAAGGAACAGGTGCACTATCCCTGGCGTTGGCATTTGCCCAATATATTGTTTGCGAAAAGGTGAATGGTAAAATCAAAAAAACCGCAGAACCTTCGCTGTTTGGTGACCCTGAACCAATAACCAGTCCTCAAGTAGCTGCTAACCTGGATTCCTGCGGCTTATGCAGCGCCTGTATCAAAGCCAGTCAACTGGTACATCCCGATATTCACTTTTCCTACCCGGTGATACCCCGGAAACCCAATGATAAACCAGTCAGTACCGATTACATAGCAGAATGGCGGGAGTTCGTTTCCATACATCCTTATGGCAATGTGTACGATTGGCTTCAGTTTATAGGTGCAGAAAACAAGCAGGGTAATATTACATCAGAAGAGTGTAACGACATCACCCGTAAAATAAGTTTAAAGAGCTTTGAGAGTGAATATAAAGTATTGGTAATATGGATGCCGGAATACCTGACTAAGAACGGCAACAAACTCCTGAAATTGATTGAGGAGCCACCACCCAATACGTTGTTTTTATTAGTAGCCGAAAATGAAGATCTTATTTTACCTACCATTTTATCAAGAACTCAATTAGTTAAAATTCCTTTGCTATCCAACCTCGAAGTAGAATCTGCCCTGGAGCTAAAATCAGGAGTGCCGGTAGAAAAGGCACAGCAGATAGCGGCTCTCAGCGAAGGAAACTACCGGGAGGCCCTGCAATTATTGCAGCACGTAGAAGACGATTGGCAGGCTACATTGAGGGAATGGCTCAACCTTATTTCAAAGAAGAACCTGGCCGGCCAGGTAAAATGGGTAGACGATATGAGCAAGCAGGGTAGGGAAAGACAAAAACAATTCCTGAAATATTTTACGCATTTACTGGAACAATCGGTAAGGCTAAGTGTGGTGGATGAAGTTACAGCAGAATCTTTGTTCATAGCAGCCAATGAAAGAGACTTCGCACTCCGGCTTAACAAACTGTGTAATATCAACCAACAGGAGGCAATTGTAAATGAATTGGATAAAGCCAGTTACTATATTGAACGCAACGCCAACGGTAAAATGCTCTTTCATGCACTCTCCATTAAGTTGTATCATATAATTACCAACAATTCGCTAATTTTGATGAATTGAGGATAAATGGTTCTGGAATTGAAGTTAGGAGTTGGTGTTTGCTTTATGGAGCGTCTATCTCCGCTATATTAATATCATTGTGTATTCTATCTCCGTTTTCAATGGGGAATAATTTATACCAAACGTTCATTGAACAGATTTAGGCATCTGTCCGGTAAAAGTTGTATAGACACCAACACTCTTCACGGCCTGTTAAAGCTGAAATTTATTGGAGTGTAGTAAGTTTTGCCGGAAGGATGCGGAACCAATGATGTTGAATATTGAAATATAGCCGGGTAAATAATTTCCTAGCGCAAATTGCTGGTTATTTTGAAACCCGTTACTCCCAGCGGTCACATTTTCCTAAAAAAATATTTTTTACTTTTTTAATTACGCTAAATATGGCATGTGGAAGTTGTGGAACTGGCAGCACCCCCGGGGGATGTCAAAGTCATGGAAGTTGTGCAAGCGGTAGCTGCAACAGGATGAATGTACATGACTGGCTGGCCAATCTACCTTTCAGCGACCCGGAGAGTGGTTGCAGAATTGTGGAAGTTAGTTTTAATAACGGCAGCCGGAAGGATTATTTTAAAAATACCACTACCCATTTTTTTGAAAAGGGTGATATGATTGCTGTGGAAGGCGTGAGTGGGTTTGATGTAGGCAGTGTAAACATGACAGGCGAACTGGTTCGTTTGCAATTGAAGAAGAATAATATCAAAGAAGAAAGCCAGGACATAAAGAAAATTTTACGCAGGGCCAACGAAACAGATTTAGGCAAGCTGAAGGAAACCAAAGCCAGGGAAAAGGATGTGATGATAAGAAGCCGGGCGATTGCCAGGCAATTGAACCTGGAAATGAAGGTAGCAGAAGTGGAAATACAGGCGGATGGGCGCAAGGCAACCTTCTTTTACATTGCAGACGACAGGGTTGACTTTAGGGAATTAATAAAAATATATGCCGGCGAATTTAAAGTGAAAGTGGAAATGAAGCAGATTGGAGCCCGCCAGGAGGCAGGGAAAGTAGGCGGCATTGGCAGTTGTGGCAGGGAACTTTGTTGTAGCACCTGGCTCACCGATTTTAAAAGCGTAAATACCAATGCGGCCCGTTACCAGAATTTAAGCATTAACCAAACCAAGCTGAGTGGTCAATGCGGAAGGTTGAAATGTTGCCTCAATTATGAGTTGGATACCTACCTGGATGCACTCCAGAATTTTCCCGATGATTGTGATATGATTGAAGTTACCCGGAATCGTGCCTTCCTGGTAAAGAAAGATATTTTTCGGAACCTGATGTGGTACACGATGCCTGACAGTAATAAGCAGTACCCGTTAACGATAGAAAGTGTTTTGAAGATAAAGGCACTCAACCGGCAGGGAATAAAGCCAGATGAACTGGAAACAGTGGAAGTGGTTAGTAAAAAGCCGGTTGAGATTGAGCCAACTTACGTAGATGTGGTAGGACAAATAAGCCTGAAGAGCCTGGAAAAAACCAGCCGCAAAAGAAGGGATAACGAAAGAGGTCAGCAACCGCAGGGGCGTTCACAAGGCAACCGGGCAGCAGGGAACGAGCAAAGAGGAAACGCACAGCTGGCGGGTAATAATCAAAACAGGGGACAACAACGCCCACCACAAAACGGACAGCCTGGACAGCAGCGGCAGCCACAGAACAGGGGAACACAGGGTGGCCCACAGCGGCCTCCGCAAATCAGGGATGGACAAAATCAACAACGGCCTCCTCAAACCGGGGAAGGACGTCAAGGGCAGCAGCGCAATAATCAAACAGCGGGTAACAGGCAGGGGCAGCAAAACCGGCAGCCACAAAGGCCACCGCAAAATAACCGGGGCAACCAACCCGCCCGGCCCAAACAGGGGCCTGGAAATAATGAAGAAAAAAATATAACCAATTAATAAAAATAAACGTCGGGTTTTACACCTGGCGTTTTTATTTTTGCACAATTAATTTCTGCATGTCGATCATCGTTCGCAATCTTTCAAAAATGTATGGCGCTCAAAAAGCCGTCGATAATATTTCATTTTCGATCAGTAAGGGTGAGATCGTGGGCTTTTTAGGCCCTAATGGAGCCGGTAAAAGTACTACCATGAAAATGATCACCGGTTACCTGGAAGCGGATGGAGGATCAGCAGAAGTATCGGGTGATAAAGTATCCGTCAACGCTTTAACCACCAAGAAAAAAATAGGTTATCTGCCGGAAGCCAATCCTCTTTATTTTGATATGTATGTAAGAGAATACCTGGAATTTATTGCAAATATCCATGAGATAAAAAATGCAAAGCAGGCGATACAGCATGTAATAGAAATTACGGGTTTAACTTTAGAAGCCAATAAGCAGATTGGGCAATTGAGTAAGGGGTATAAGCAAAGGGTAGGATTGGCCGCAGCGTTAATTCATAACCCCGAAGTTTTGATACTGGATGAACCAACATCCGGCCTCGATCCTAACCAGATAGCAGAGATAAGGGATGTAATAAAAAAGCTGGGAAAAGATAAAACGGTTTTATTCTCATCACATATTTTACAGGAAGTACAAGCTGTCTGCGACCGGGTGATCATTATAAATAAAGGAAAAATTGTTGCGGATGATAAGCTGAGTAATCTACAAAATGAAAGCAATGACCAGTTTGTAGTAATGGTAGCATTTAAAGAAAAGGTAAATACTGAATTGTTGAATAAGCTGGACAACATTACCCGGGTGGAGCTAAGGCAGCCATTACCGGAAGGGATAGAAAGCCGGGAGGGGTACGATTTTAAATTACAAACTACCAATGCAGATAGTGTAAGAAGGCAGTTATTGGAATTGAGTTTGAAAAACAACCTGAACATTGTTTCTTTGCAAAGTGAAACTAATAGCCTGGAAGATATCTTTAGAAGTTTAACTGCAGTCAACGAATAATATATAATTTAACCAATAAAAATAAACAATCATGAGTTACATTGCAAGCATTTATGCTCGTCAGATTTTGGATAGCCGTGGCAATCCAACAGTAGAAGTAGATGTATTAACAGAAAATGAAAACCTCGGCCGTGCAGCGGTACCAAGCGGGGCCAGCACCGGTATTCACGAGGCGATGGAATTAAGAGACAACAATAAGAAATTATACGGGGGCAAAAGCGTATTGAAAGCCGTTAGTAACGTAAACACCACAATTGCGGAAAACCTGGTTGGCTGGGATATTGCAGATCAAACCGGTATTGACGCAATGATGATTGCTTTAGATGGCACTGCCAACAAGAGTAAATTAGGTGCCAATGGTATGCTTGCTGTAAGTCTTGCTGTTGCAAAAGCCGCAGCACTAGAAGCTAATTTGCCATTATATCGTTATATCGGTGGTACCAATGCAACCATTTTGCCCATACCCATGATGAACATCCTGAACGGAGGAGCGCATGCTGATAACAAAATAGATTTCCAGGAATTTATGATCATGCCGATTGGTGCTTCCACATTCAGTCAGGGGCTGCAATGGGGAGTAGATATTTTTCACGCATTGAAAGTAGTATTAAAGAAGAAAGGCTTTAGCACCAATGTAGGTGATGAGGGTGGTTTTGCTCCAAATATTCAGAGCAATGAAGAAGCGATTGAAACCGTGTTGACAGCAATACAGGCAGCGGGATACAAAACCGGTAGCCAGATCATGATTGCAATGGATGCGGCCAACAGCGAATTGTGGAATGCGAAAGAAAAGAAATACATTTTTCATAAGAGTGATGGCAAGAAGATGACAAGTGAAGAATTGGTAAATTACTGGGTGGGTTGGGTAAAGCAATATCCGATTTGTTCTATTGAAGATGGAATGGCGGAAGATGACTGGAATGGTTGGAAAATGCTGACAGAAGCTGTAGGCAGCAAATGTCAGTTGGTAGGTGATGATTTATTTGTTACCAATGTTACCCGTTTGGAAAGAGGGATTAATGAAAAAATTGCAAATGGTTTATTGGTAAAAGTAAACCAGATTGGTACTTTAACTGAAACGATCAATGCGGTTAGTATGGCTCAGCAGGCGGGCTATAACACCATTATGAGTCATCGCAGTGGTGAAACGGAGGATACTACCATTGCTGATCTGGCTGTAGCTTTAAATTGCGGACAAATTAAAACTGGATCGGCAAGCCGTACAGACCGTGTTGCCAAATACAACCAATTGATTCGTATTGAAGAAATGCTTGGAGATAGTGCAATTTATCCAAAAGGAAAGATTAAATTTGGTAAATAGGCTTTAAGTTGATGGGTAATTGTTCATAGTTGGTAGTAAGATTGCTATAAACTATGAACAATCTTCCTTAAGGCTTGATGAACCGTCAACCATTAACCATGAACCTTTTTCATAGACTAATATTTGTTTTTAAAAATAAATACCTGTTGGCAGCGACTTTTTTCCTGGTATGGATGTTTTTCTTCAATGAGAAGGATCTTATCTCAGAATTTAAAAGAAAGGATAAGTTGAATGCACTGCAAAAAAGCGAACAACAGTTGAGTGAAACTATAAAAGATACGAAGTTGGAGCTAAGCCAGTTAAACACGAATGCCCAAACAATTGAGAAATATGCCAGGGAAAAGTATTTAATGAAGAAAGATAACGAGGATTTGTTCATTATATCGTCTGGGGAAACCAACAAATAATTCACATATCTATACAATAATCAACCCCTTAGGTCGTTTATAGAAAAGGATTTGAATAATATTTTTTAAACAAGCAACTAAAATTGCCTATGCACAGCTTTACACAGGAGGATCTTGTACAATATTTGTACAACGAAACTTCCCTAGAAAAATCAGCCGTTTTGAAGGCTGCACTGGAAACCGATTGGATTCTGCGTGAAAAGTACGAAGCGATTTCTTCGGCTATCATTAGCCTTGAAAAGCTGACCCTTTCTCCACGACAAAGTGCGGTAGATAATATTTTAAACTATGCAGAAAGGTCAGTTACAGAACTTTCTACAGAACTTTAGAACCACTTTTCGGTATTTAATGTACTTTCGTCCCGCAAAATACGGGGCGATTTTTTTTATGACCAAAGTTCAACGGTACCAATATGTAATTGATTATTTTCTAACACATCTACCTGTTGCTGAAACAGAACTAATCTACGATAATCCTTACCAGCTATTAGTAGCGGTCATACTTTCCGCTCAATGCACAGATAAAAGGGTAAATTTTACCACCCCGGCGCTTTTTGATAAATTTCCCGATCCGGAAAGTCTGGGCAAGGCTCAGCCTGAAGAGGTTTTTGTACTAATTAAAAGTATTTCTTACCCTAACAATAAAGCGAGGCACCTGGTTGCAATGGCCTCCATGCTAATGCAAAAATATTCGGGCAAAGTACCCATGACGGTAGGTGAGCTTGTTGAATTGCCTGGTGTGGGCAGAAAAACAGCCAATGTAATTACCTCCGTAATAGATAGCCAGCCCAATATGGCGGTGGATACTCATGTGTTCAGGGTAAGTGCACGTATAGGGCTTACTACCAATGCTAAAACCCCGTTGGCAACAGAGAAACAGTTAATTAGCTATATTCCTACGGCGTATGTGCATAAAGCACATCATTGGTTAATACTTCATGGCAGGTATATTTGTACAGCACGAAATCCAAAATGCAGCGAATGTGGTATAAAGGATGCCTGTAAATATTTTAACAGAATACAAAAACATAAAATTTAATTGGCGAGAAATCGTTTAATTTTAATAAAATACATATCATTGAGCATTGAAGATATTAGTATAAATGAATAATCCCTTTTTCATAAAAAAAATTATGCTGGTGCTGGCAGTGCCGGTAATGCTGATCGCTTTTCAACAAAAAGCTTCTGCTCAATTCTATTTTTACAATAGAGATTACTATGATACCCCCCTGATGTTTGAAGTAGGAGGTTCTTTAGGCGTAATGAACTGTTTAACGGATGTGGGCGGTAAACGGGGCAATGGAAGGCCCTTCTTAAAAGATCTTACCATTGGTAATAACCAGCTAAATGGAAGTATATACCTAAGCGCCTTGTATAAATATGTGATTGGATTAAGATTGGAAGGTACAGTCGGAAGGGTAAAAGCGTATGATAGTATTTCATTGAAATCCGTTTCTGAAGGCAGGTATGAACGTAATTTGACCTTCAGAAGTAAAATCAATGAGGTATCACTGGTGGCTGAGTTTCATGTACTATTTATCTTTAAAAATTACCTGTTTGAAGATGATCTACAAACAGATGACGAACCGCCCCGTCTTTCTCCTTACATAGCTGGTGGGGTTGGATATTTTTCATTCAGTCCACAGGCAAAACTAAATAACAACTGGATAGATCTGCAACCATTGAGTACCGAAGGACAGGGCTTTGCGGAGTATCCTGCCCGGAAAGTATATAAGCTATCACAAATCAATTTTCCCGTAGGCGCCGGATTAAAATATGAACTTTCTCCGATGATTAATGTGCGTATGGAATTATTGCACCGTATTTTGAGAACAGATTACCTCGATGATTTGAGCACACGTTATATTAACCCCAATTTATTCCCCAAATACTTTTCCGGTAACCAATTGAGCAATGCGTTGGCCTTAAACGACAGGCGAAGCAAAACCAACCCTGAATATCCCATTAACCCGAATGGAGGACAACTTCGTGGCAATCCAAAAAATAAGGATAGTTATTTCACCTTTAACTTAAAAGTGGGGATGTCATTTGGAAGAGAAAAAATAAGACGATCAGGTCCGCAACGATTCTAAACCGGTTAATTTCCCATCTTTCTGAAATCTTGAATAAAGGATAAAAATTGAAGGGTCAATCAAGGGCATATTTTTATAACCGTGGTAAAATAAAAAGGGTGTTGATTTTATCAGCACCCTTTTTATTTTATGATTGCAAACCTGCAAAGGCTTATAACATCTTTTTTATTTCTTCTATTAATTCTCCTTTTGTAATGGCAATACCCATTATTTTATTATAAGGTTTGGCATCTACAAAATATACATCCCGTATGATTTTCACCAATTGGCCATTGTTGATTTCCGGTACCAATACATGATCAAAATTTTTCAACAAATCGCCCAGGTTT
This sequence comes from Chitinophagales bacterium, assembly GCA_038213285.1. Lineage (GTDB taxonomy): Bacteria > Bacteroidota > Bacteroidia > Chitinophagales > Chitinophagaceae > Ferruginibacter. The sequence goes on along the minus strand of JBBQTL010000026.1, from coordinate 7,504 downwards.
TTAGGAAAAGGCCGAATATAGCGTAAGTGAGCATGCGAAACCAAATGCCCTTCATTTTGCAATTCTTTACAGGCACTTTTAATAGCGCCATACGTGCTTCCCCAACCCAGCACCAACACTTTTCCTTTTTCAGAACCGCTATCCAGTTTTTGTTCCGGAATATAGTTGGCTATCAGGTCTACTTTTTTCTGTCTTGTCTTCACCATGTATTGGTGGTTGTCCGAATCATAACTGATATTGCCGGTAACATCCTGTTTTTCCAAGCCACCCACCCTATGTTCAAGCCCTTTTGTGCCGGGTATTGCCCAAGGACGAACTAATTTTTCGTCCCGTTTGTAAGGTTGAAATTTTCCATTTACATCCAGGTCCGAAGCTATATTCTGCGATGCAAAAGATACTTTTATTTCTGCCAGGTCATTTGACGTTGGAAACTTCCAGGGTTCTGCGCCGTTGGCAATATAGCCATCACTTAAAAAAATAACGGGCGTCATGTGCTGCACACTGATCCTTACGGCTTCGTATATCGCATCAAAACAATCACTTGGGGTAGATGCGGCTATTACTGGCATCGGGCATTCACCATTTCGCCCATAGTATGCTTGCATCAAATCGCTCTGCTCTGTTTTAGTGGGCAGCCCTGTACTTGGCCCGCCTCTTTGCACATTGATGATAATTAGTGGGATTTCCAACATCACCGCCAAACCCATCGCTTCTGCTTTTAACGCCATGCCCGGGCCACTGGTAGTGGTTACACCCAGGCTTCCACCATAAGCGGCACCAATGGATGAAGTGATAGCAGCTATCTCATCTTCTGCCTGGAAGGTTTTTATTCCAAAATTTTTGTATTTGCTTAATTCATGTAAGATATCGCTTGCGGGCGTAATAGGATAACTGCCCAAAAATAATTGTAAGCCACTTTTTTGTGAAGCAGCAATTAAGCCATAAGATAGCGCCTGGTTTCCCATGATAGAACGGTACATCCCCGGTTCCATCTTCGCTTTTTCAACAGTATACCTTGTAGTAAATGTTTCCGTAGTATCCCCGTAATTATACCCGGCCTGCAATGCCTTAACATTGCTTTCAAAAATCTCCGGTTTCTTGCCAAATTTCTCTTTAATGAATTGGATCGTATTATCCATTTCGCGGTTGTACATCCAATATAAAAAGCCCAGGACAAACATGTTTTTTGCCCTATCTTTTTCCTTCATCCCCATGGTGAAATCTTTTAACGCTTCCCTGGTCATTTTAGTTACGTCAATCTTAATCAGCTCATAAGTATCCAGGCTGTTATCTTCCAGCGGGTTAACTCCTTCTGCATAATTTGCGAGGCGTAGATTTCTTGCATCAAAACCTTCTATATTGACTATGATAACGCCACCTGGTTTTAACCCTTTTAGATTTACTTTTAACGCCGCCGCATTCATTGCTACCAATACGTCGCAGGTATCACCGGGGGTAAAAATTCGGTCGCTGCTAAAACGCAACTGGTAACCACTCACACCAGGAAGTGTGCCTATCGGGGCTCTTATTTCGGCTGGAAAATCCGGGAATGTGGCGAGGTCAATGCCAAGTAAGGCAGTATTGTTGGTAAACTGGCTGCCTGTTAACTGCATACCGTCTCCACTATCACCTGCAAATTTTATTACTACTTCTTTTAAAACCTGTTCTTTAATACTCATATGGTCAATCATTAAAAATTACTGCAAGGTACGGCGAATTTATTTTTTTATTCGCATCGGGCAAAAACTTTATACAGTATGTACAGCCCCAATTGTAAGGAACGTTACTTCCTGGTAAAAAATTTTACAATGAGCAAGTTAATTAGCTTTTTAAATAGGATAGAACAAAAGCTGATGGTTATCCGAATATTTCAATATAGTTGTATCAATACCATTTACAAAATCATTAACAAGTAATAGTTGCAAAACAATTGTCACGGCATCTACCTTCATGATTCAAAACATTTCCCCTAATTTTTATGGACCCCGACACTGAAGCTGAGCAAGCCGCTTCTAAAATTTTAAAATCAACTTTTATTACAGTTGTTTTTACCGCCTGCCATAGTTTTCAAACAGAAACTTCCACTGCTATTTCCACCATTCAGTTTTCATTGCCTGACTCCACTTTAAAAAAAGTAGCTGTGCCCTTACTTCCTAAAAAAAAGAAAAAGAAAACTATCTACCTGACTTTTGATGATGGTCCCAATAAAGGCACGCAAAAAGTAATGCACATTGCAGCAAAAGAGGAGGTAAGCATTACCATGTTTATTATTGGCGAACATGTTTACAGCAGTACAGAACAAACCACAACTTATGATAGCCTTGTACAATGCCGCTTTGTTGAATTAAACAACCATAGTTATACCCATGCCCATAACAGGTATGAAAAGTTTTATTCCCAACCAGATTCTGCAGTGAAAGATTTTAGGCGGTGTGCGGATAGTTTGGGTCTTTTTACCAATATCATCCGAACACCCGGCAGAAATATATGGCGTACAAATAATATTACCAGTACGGACATAAAGAGCAGCCTGACTGCTGCGGATAGTTTACAGAAAGCCGGATTTACCGCTATAGGCTGGGACCTGGAGTGGCATTACGACAAACGATTGAATCTGAAAAGTACAGATGATGAAATGTTGCATGAATTAGATAGCCTGTTTAGCCAGTGCAAAACGAAAACACCGGATCACCTGGTATTGCTGGCGCACGACCAGGTTTATGCAGATGCTGCTGATTCAATGACATTGCATGGGTTTATTAAAAAATTAAAAATTGCGGATGAATATAATTTTGAAGTAATTTCAAAATATCCGGGGATAAAACATTAACATCGCAGTTAAATAATTTTATAAGCCGCTACTTTGAAATGAATTATTTTTGAATCTTAAAAAATTAAGACTATGGACTTATTCAAATCTGGAAACCCAACCCTTTCAGAAAAAGCATTTAAGCAAACCGGGTATATTGATTACAACAATTCAATGACGGTTAGAGGTACTTTAAACAAATTTGGTTTTATGTTTTTAATGCTGATGGGAACAGCCTATTACTCCTGGAAGGAATTTGCAACCGGCGGAGATGTGCAACCATTGATATGGGGAGGCGCAATAGGCGGTTTGGTAGTGGCCCTGGTGATCATGTTTAAAAAAGAATGGTCTCCATACCTTGCCCCCTTATACGCTTTGCTGCAAGGATTATTCATCGGCGCCATTTCTGCATATTACAACGAGGCATTTGCGGCGAAGATGCCCAATATTATCATGAATGCAGTGGGGCTCACATTTGGTACGGCTATCGCAATGTATTTATTGTATAGCTTCAAAATAATTCAGGCAACTGAAAAATTTAAATCCATCATATTTACTGCCACTGCAGGGATCGCTATTTTTTACCTAATTTCAATGGTGCTGAGAATGTTTGGCATTCAAATGGCGTTTTTGCATGAAGGCTCGCTGATGGGGATCGGTTTTTCGTTGGTAGTAGTAGCCATAGCAGCACTCAACCTTATTTTAGATTTTGATATGATGGAACAGGGTGCTGCAGCAGGTGCTCCAAAATATATGGAATGGTATGGCGCCTTTGGCTTGATGGTAACCATTGTGTGGCTATACCTGGAGATACTTCGGTTGTTATCTAAATTGAGTAGCAGGAAATAAATGGGTGAATGGGCAAATGGTGAATTTTGGGTAATCTCTTCTTTCAAAATACCATTTACAAATAAAAAAAGGTTGTTCCAATTCTGGAACAACCTTTTTTTATTTTAACCCATCAATCAACTCCTTCACTTTGCCTTTAATAAAATCTCTCACTTCATTAAAATGCTCCGGCTCCATGTGTTTGGGATCCGGTATCTGCCAGTCAATAAATTGCTTGGCAGGCATCCAGGGGCAGGCATCACCGCAGCCCATTGTTACTACCGCATCAAAGGGTGCGAATGCTTTTACTTCATCCAGGCTTTTACTATCATGGGTGCTTAAGTCGTAGCCGAGTTCATTCATTGCCGCAATGGCTTTCGGATTTACAATGCCGCTTGGCTTACTGCCTGCACTGTAAGCGTCCACATTTTCACCACCCAGTATTTTGGCAAATGCCTGGCTCATTTGTGAGCGGTTGCTGTTTTCGATACAAACAAATAGGAGTTTCTTTGGTGGCGTTTCGCCTGGTGTGTTGAAAGTGTTCATAATAGATAGTTTATTGATGGTTGTTTTTTATGGATAGAACATATCGGTACTTCAATTCATTCAGGTGCTTTATGAATTGCTGATGATCCGTACATTTTTTATATAATAACGTTGTTTAAAGCGATGGGTTCAGATAGTATTTTTTTCTTAACCAGAATGCTACATTCACCAGGGCAATTAATGCCGGTACTTCCACCAACGGACCAATAACACCGGCAAACGCCTGTCCGCTGTTGATACCAAATACACCAATTGCAACGGCTATCGCCAATTCGAAATTATTACCTGCGGCTGTAAATGCTATAGAAGCATTGGTTGAATAACCGGCTCCCATTTTCTTGCCAATAAAAAAGCTGACTATAAACATGATGATGAAGTAAATCACTAATGGAACAGCTATCCTGATTACATCAAATGGGATGCTGACAATTAATTCGCCTTTTAGGCTGAACATTACTACGATGGTAAAGAGCAGTGCTATCAATGTAATGGGAGAAACAAAGGGAATAAATTTATTATGATACCAATCTTCGCCTTTTGCTTTTAATAAAAAATAACGGGTTAAAAAACCAGCCGCAAAAGGAATACCCAGGTATATAGCTACACTTTTGGCGATTTGCCCGATGCTGATATCAACAACGGATCCTGAGATACCAAACAATGGCGGAAGCACCGTTATAAAAACATACGCATACACACTGTATAACAATACCTGGAAGATACTGTTGAGTGCAACCAACCCTGCAGCATATTCACGGCTGCCCTCTGCCAGTTCATTCCACACAATTACCATGGCTATGCAGCGTGCAAGGCCAATGAGTATTAATCCAATCATATATTCGGGATATCCATGCAGGAAAACAATGGCCAGTGCGAACATGAGTACGGGACCAATTACCCAGTTGAGCAATAAAGAAACGCCAAGCACTTTCGTATTTTTAAATACTTCATTCAATTGATCATATCGAACTTTTGTGAATGGTGGATACATCATCAGGATTAATCCAATTGCCAAAGGGACATTGGTAGTTCCTGTAGAAAATGAATTGATAAAGCCGGATGAAGAAGGGAAAAAATAGCCGATAGCCACACCAACTGCCATCGCCATAAATATCCACAATGTGAGATAGCGATCTAAGAAGCCAAGCTTTTTTCTTTCATGTGCAGGAGCACAATTATTTGCGGACATTATTTACAGGTTAAAGTATGAAACAGGTTGCTATGGGGTCGGTTTCTTTTATACAGTGGAGCTTAGCTGTATTTTAAAGATCAAAAATAAGTTAACAACATCCGCTACCGGGCTCGCAGCAATTCCTTTCATCCTTGGCCGGCTTTTCTGCATACACGGTAATGCTGGTAATTTTTGTGGTACTATTTTTATAGTCAGCAATTTCTTTATCAGTTAAGTAATTGGCTAAAATTTCTTGCGGTATAGTAATGGCCTTATCTTTTTGAAGGGTTATATTTTTAAAACCGGCTGCTTCTATTATTTCGAGGTAAACCTGTTTTTGAATGGCACCTGACACACAACCTGCATACAATTCTGCCACTTCTTTCCATTTTGCCGGCAATGCGCCTTCCAGTACAATATCGGATATAGAGAAATGTCCGCCTGGTTTTAATACCCTGAAAATCTCACTGATCACTTTATGTTTATTGGGCACCAAATTCAATACGCAGTTACTTACAATCGCGTTTGCATAATTGCTGGTTACAGGCATGTCATCAATATCTCCCAGGCGAAATTCTACATTGTTCAATCCTAATTTTTCAACATTGGCCCTTGCCTTTGCGATCATTGGTTCGGTAAAATCAATACCAATCACTTTGCCTTTTTCACCAACAAATCTCCGGGCAATAAAGGCATCATTACCGGCGCCGCTGCCAAGATCAATCACTGTATCACCCTCTTTAATTTTGGCAAATTCGGTGGGTAGTCCACAACCCAATCCAAGGTCTGCATCAGGGTTATAACCTTCCAGCTTACTGTAGTCATCGGCCATAATATTGTACACTTCATCACCGCAACAGGATGAGGTAGCACCACAACAGGAAGTTGCATTTTTAGTTTGACTTTGTTCTGCGATGGCAGCATATTTCTCTTTTACGAGTTCCTTAATTTGTGTGTCATTATTCATGATTATATGTTTTGTGCTTTACAGTGTACTGTTTTAGCAGTTTAATAATAAATGTTGCGTGGTTTTATTTTGGGCACCCTTTTCAACAACAAGCTTTTTTATTTTGGGTTTTAAGATTATTAAACAAGAAGCTGAACTCCTTCATAAAATGTTCAAAAGCCTTCCAGTTGATGCAGTAGCAACTGCGGGGCCCATCAATAGTGCCATCAATTAGTCCAGCATTTTTAAGTTCTTTTAAATGTTGGGAAACAGTGGACTGGGCCAATGGCAATATATCCACTATCTCGCCGCAGATGCATTCATTGCGCTCTGCCAATACTTTCAGTATGGCAATCCTTGCCGGGTGTGCCAATGCTTTTGCAAACTCTGCAAGGTCTTGTTCCTTTTGTGTAAAAGCTTCTTTTTTATGAATTGCCATTTGTTTAAATCTTATATCGCAAATATACGATTAAAGATATTTGAATTCCAAATATTTTTTTTAAAATAAATAAAGCACCGGGCAACCGGTGCTTTATTTAATATTTCACAAAACAAATTATTAGTAGGATTACCTAATGGTGATTAGGATGTAACATCCCAATAAACAATTGCCTATTGTAAATTGATTTTCTATCTATTCCCTGCCATCCAGTAAATTACCTATTCCTCCCAATATGCTGCCTTCCTCCTTACGTTTGTAAGTGCCATACTGCATAATCCGTCCTGCCAGCCTGCTGATGGGTAGTGATTGCAACCATACCGTACCCGGCCCTCTTAACACAGCGAAGAATAAGCCTTCGCCGCCAAACATAAAGTTCTTTATCCCCCTTACCATTTCAACATCAAAATCAACCCTGTCGGTGTATGCAACTACGCAACCAGTATCTACTTTCAAAATCTCCCCGGCCATTAACTCTCTTTGTACCACAAACCCGCCGGCATGTGCAAAGGCAAGTCCATCACCTTCGAGCTTCTGCATAATAAATCCTTCGCCACCAAAAATGCCGGTGCCCAACTTTCTTTGAAATTCGATACCGATGCTTACGCCTTTTGCTGCACACAGGAACGCATCTTTTTGAGCAATGATTTTTCCTCCCAGTTCTTTTAAGTCAAAAACAATAATCTTACCAGTGTAAGGCGATGCAAAACTAACTTTCTTTTTGCCCTGGCCCACATTAGTAAAGGCGGTCATAAACAAGCTTTC
>JBBQTL010000025.1:0-38386 GCA_038213285.1 Chitinophagales bacterium | reverse complement strand
GGGATGGAGTTCCCGTTCCAAAGATTACGGTAGCAGATTTAAAGCAGGAAACTTTGATTTTTTTCGTAAGCGGGCAATTAAGAGCCAACGCATTGAAGAAGATATTTTAACCGACACTAATGAACACCTTGTAGAAAACCTACAACTGAAAGAAAATGATTTCTTAAAACGGGCAGCCATTCTCCTATTTCATTCCAACCCCGAACAATTTGTAACAGGAGCATACATTAAAATAGGATATTTTGAAACAGACGATGATTTGAAATTTCAGGATGAAATACATGGTAACCTCTTTGAGCAGATTGAGAAAACAATGGATTTGTTGTTTACCAAATACATAAAAGCAGCAATAAGTTGCGAAGGCATCAGCAGAGTAGAAAAATATGACTACCCTAAAGATGCAGTAAGGGAAGCACTGTTGAATGCGATTGCCCATAAGGATTATTCTGCCGGTATTCCTATTCAAATAAGTGTTTACAGCAACAAGATTATTTTTTGGAACGAAGGTCAATTACCTGAAAATTGGACAATTGAAAACCTATTGACCAAGCACCCATCCAAAGCATACAATCCTGACATAGCAAACGCACTTTTCAGGAGCGGCTATATTGAATCATGGGGACGGGGAACTTTAAAAATGATAAGAGAATGTGAATTGGCAGTGCTACCGCTACCTGTTTACTTATACGACATGTCGGGCTTTTTTGTAGAGTTTAAAAAGGATAATTATAATGAAGAGTATCTTAAATTACTTGACCTCACCGAAAGGCAACTAAAAGCTGTTTTGTATTTGAAAGAGAAAGGAAAAATTAGGAATAGCGAATATCAGCAAATTAACAATACATCTGCAAGAACGGCTGCCAGGGAGTTGGAATCACTTGTTAAACATGGTATAATCAGCATGAGCGGGCAACGAAAAGGAGCGTTTTATGAATTAGTCATTGGCGTAAATGGCGTATAAATGGCGTATAATGGCATAATAATTCTATGCTGGCAAAGGTTAATAATAAAGGATACTGTTGCTATCAATGCCCTGCAAATTAACGCTTCACTTTTTGAAAAAAAAAAGACAAAGTATTAAATAAAGAGTACCAAGAATTAAATGGTATTTCAAAAAGAACTGCAACAAATGAGCTAGCTGAATTAGTAAACGGGTTAACTGTTTCAAATAAAACTGGAACTTATGGAGATGGAATTTCTTATAAATTAAATGGGCAATAATAAGGCAATGATGTAGGTAATAGGGCAATCAAGGTGTAAATGCAAAGCAGGAAAATCATTTTGGTTGACAGATTTGTTGTCAAAAAATGAAGATGACCAGCATTACCCCCATCCTTTTAAACCCTTTGACAAATGCAGATAAACGGCCTCTTTAAAAAATCAACGTTAAGGAGTATCAACTAAAAATAAATAAACTTCCTTTGGACCGTGTACACCGGTCACCAGGGTTTTTTCAATATCCGCGGTTCTGCTTGGTCCGCTGGCAAAAGTAATTAGTGATGGAATATTGCCTGCATATTTTTCTTTTAGTAATTGCAGGGCATCTTTTATATCGAATACTAACTGATGGGTGAAGGCGATGCAGATATGTACCGGTGCGTACACGCTTACAGTTCTTCCACTTTGCTGAGCCGTACTCATTACAATGGTCCCTGTACGGGCTACCAGGTATTCGCAGCCGGTAACCGACGCATCGCAACCTGCCAGGTTGATGGTATTACTAAATAGTGTGTTCCATTTGTCTTCGGAACAAAAAATTTTCGACCATTCTTTGGCGGTGGTCAGTTTTTGTATTTGAAATTGAAGGTCCTGTTCATCTGTACAAAATGCAAACTTACCCTGTAGTTTGGTAAACTCTTCTGCAAATACTATTTCCAAAGGCTCTGTTGACGGCTGGTAAACGGAATTATTACCTTCGCTTGCCGGGAAAGGCAAAGGCACCGGATTACTCAGTGCCTGCCTTACTCTTTTTAATATGTTTTCCTTTGCCGATGACGTAGCCATGGCTTATTTAAATTTTGGGAGGATGAACCAATTCCTCAGGTAAAGAAGTGTCGGGTTCTTCAACAACGTTTTTTTCAGGTGATGGCAGCTCTATATCCAGGGCCTTTTTTTCTTCATAAGGCCTTTTGCCAATTAATGCTTCCACATCACTTTTGAATAGAACCTCTTTTTTCAATAATTCCTTTGCCAGTAATTCTACATCCCTTTTCTTCTCAGTTAATAACTTTTTGGTTCGGATATAAGCAGTGTCAATCAACTTGCGAACTTCTTCATCAATCATTTTACCGGTCTCTTCGCTAAAAGGTTTTGTAAAAACATTTTCCTGGTTGGGATCGTAATAACTGATATTACCCACTTTCTCATTCATACCGTATACCGTAATCATACTGTATGCAATCTTGGTAATCTGCTGCAGATCGTTGCTTGCCCCGGTGCTGATTTTTCCAAAGAAAATATCCTCACTCGCCCTTCCGCCAAGCGTCATACAAATCTGGTCCATCAACTGGTCTGTATTGTATAGATACTGTTCTTTCGGTGTGTATTGTGCATATCCCAGTGCCGCCGTACCTCTAGGCACAACAGTTACTTTCAATAACGGATAAGCATGTTCCAAATACCAGCCGCAAATCGCATGGCCTGCTTCATGATAAGCAATGATTTCTTTTTCTTCCGGAGAAATGATCTTGTTCTTTTTTTCTAAACCACCAATTACCCTGTCAATAGCATCCTGGAAATCACTCATATCCACTGCATCTTTTCCTTTTCTTGCTGCTATCAATGCCGCTTCGTTACACACATTGGCAATATCTGCACCCGCAAAACCGGGTGTTTGTTCAGCCAGTTTTAGAATATCAAGTGTGGTGGAGATTTTTATTGGCTCTAAATGCACTTTAAATATTGCTTCTCTTCCTACCAGGTCCGGACGGTCAATAGATATCTGACGGTCAAACCTGCCTGGTCGCAATAAAGCGGTATCCAGTACATCGGGCCGGTTGGTAGCAGCTAAAATGATAATACCCAAATCGGTACCAAAACCATCCATTTCTACCAACAACTGGTTCAGGGTATTTTCCCGTTCATCATTGCTCATCATCATGTTCTTACCCCTCGCTCTTCCGATGGCATCAATTTCATCTATAAAAATAATACAGGGAGCTTTTTCCCTGGCTTGTTTAAATAAATCTCTTACACGGCTGGCTCCCACACCTACAAACATTTCCACAAAATCACTACCACTTAAACTAAAGAAAGGTACCTGCGCCTCGCCGGCCACAGCCTTTGCCAGCAATGTTTTACCGGTACCCGGAGGTCCGATCAGTAGCGCACCTTTTGGTATTTTACCACCAAGTGCGGTATATTTTTTAGGATTTTTAAGGAAATCCACGATCTCCATTACTTCTACCTTGGCTTCATCCAAACCTGCTACATCTCCAAAATTAATATTCACCCTGGAAGCCTTATCAAATAGTGTTGCTTTTGATTTGCCTATGTTAAAAATACCGCCGGGGCCGCCGCTCCCGCCACCCGGACCACCAACTTTACGCATCATCATTACAAACAATAATCCAATTAATAAAATGGGTAGAAGTGTAGTGATGATCTGTCCAAATAGTTCACCTTCATCTGTTGGAGAATCGGGCACCTGGCTAACTATGGGATTTTTGGTATAAAAATCCTGCATATAGGCAGCAAATGTTTTATCATCTACAATGCTGAAAAACAATTGGGGTTGCGTCATTTTTACCGCATTCTCATACTGCTTATTCAGTGCATCCCGGTAGAAAGATTGCTTTTTGTCGAGACTATCTTTTTTAATAAAAATCCGTACAATTTTTTTGTTTCGGATAGTGGTGATTTTCTCAACATCACCCTGTTTTACCATTTCAGTGAATTTGATCTGGTTTGTTTCAACCCCTGTGCTGGAACCTCCGCGATAAAGATTATAACCTACAATTGAGGCAAACACAATTCCGTATATCCAGTATATATTAAAACGGTTTTTGTTTTTCGACGAATCATCGCCGGTGGATGGGGTATTATTAGGATTCAATTTCCTGTTTGTTTCTGATTTCTTATCTTCTGCCATAAATGCTTGCTTACAATATTTATTTATATTTTTCTGCCTGTGGTTAAGGAAGTTGTTTATTTAGTCATTGTGTTCTGTAACTGGCGCATCGCTCCACATTTCTTCCAGTTGGTAAAACTTCCGTGGTTCGGGAAGCATAATGTGCACCACAATATTTACGTAGTCAATTAATATCCATTGTTGCGCCTGGCGGCCCTCATGTTTATAGGCAGATTCTTCACATTTATCTTTTACGTCTACTTCCACAAAATCGGCAATCGCTTTTAATTGAGTATTGTTGCTTGCCTCACAGATGACAAAAAAATCAGCAACAGCTTCAGGTATTTTGCGCAGATCAAGACTAACTATATTTTGACCTTTTTTTTCCTGTATGGCATGGATGATTGCCTTAAAGATTTTGCTATTCTTGGTTAGCTTTTTAATAGTACTTTTTTTACGATTGGCTAACAATGTAAGATTGTTCAAATTTTTACTGTTTAATATTAACTTTTACATGGTTTACCATGCTTGTTTTTTACTGTTACCCACCATTCACTTTTGTTTTTTGAATAACAGCGTGTAGCTTGCAATTGAGAGCAAAAGTACTATTTCTTTATCAATCGTTGCATTATGCCCCACACCGGATCTTCGTTTGTAATTTTAAAACAGGTTGATAGTACCAACAACTATGCCATGGCAATGGTTCATGCAGGATTGGCGAAACACGGTAATGCATGGTTTTCTGACCATCAAACGGGGGGTAAGGGACAACGTGGAAAGTCATGGTTAACAGGGGAAGGACAGAATATTGCATTAACGGTGGTATTGAACCCACCACAGCTGAAAATCATCCATCCATTTCAACTTTCAACCGCCGTAGCATTGGCTGGCTTTGACTTTTTTAGTAGCTATGGCGGAGATGAAACCAGAATAAAGTGGCCCAATGATATTTATTGGCGTGACAGAAAGGCAGCGGGAATATTGATTGAAAATAAATTTAGTGGCAATCTTTGGAAATGGTCCGTGATTGGGATAGGCATCAATATTAATCAAACTCAATTTGATGAGTCATTGGTCAACCCTGTTTCCCTGGTTCAGATTACCGGTAAAAGATTTGATCCGGAGGAATTGGCCAGGGAATTGCATCAGCTAATACTGAAAAGAACAGCTCAACTTTTAACAAAATCATATGACACCATGCTCGAAGAATATAACCATCATTTATATAAACGGCACCAATCCATACGGTTAAAAAAAGACAATATGGTTTTTGAAACGGTGATCAGGGGGGTATCTTCCAAAGGGCAATTGCTAACAGTGGATAAGATTGAGCGGCATTTTGATTTTGGAGAAGTGGAGTGGATAATACAGTAATTTCTGATGGCTGATTTTTTGATGTTTGATTTCTTGATGTTTGTTTTATTCAAATACGGCCACCAGGTTAACATTAAAATTGCTATCGTTTCAGGAATCAGGGGTCTCTTCTTCCGCTTCTCTTGCTTCCACCTCAAACTTATTATTGTAATACCCCTTACGATAACTTTCCCACAGGTATTTGACTAAAAACCCAAAGTAGCCGTGCTCCTGGTACTGGCGTACATGGCATAGCTCATGCCTTACCAGTCTTTGATTTTTAAGAAAGGATTCTTTGGATATATTGTGCAGGTGTATGGTTTTCCCCAGTACCATTGCCAGGGCATCACTGTGCATTTTTTTTGCAGCGATCTTTGCAATGAATGAATTTTCCTTTATAATTATTTTACTGTTCAATTTCATCCCATGCTTTTATTATTTCTTCTGCATGTTGCTTACTCTTTGGCTTTAGAAATATCTTTTTGATGACACCCTTTTCATCAATTAAAAATGTAGTTCGGTGCAGGCCCATATAAGTCCGGCCATATAAATGTTTCTCGCCCCAAACGCCATATTTATCAATAATGCAGTGCTCCGGATCAGCAATTAAAGTAAAGGGAAGTTCAAATTTGGTTTCAAACTTTTTGTGTTTTGCTACTGCATCGGGGCTTACCCCTAATATGGTAAATCCATGTTGGTTTAATAATCCAAAATTATCCCGCAGGTTACATGCCTGAACGGTACAGGTAGGGGTGCCATCTTCGGGGTAAAAATATAATACTATCTTTTTGCCTTTATAATCTGATAAAGAAACAGCTTTCCCATTTTGATCCTTTCCTTTAAATGCAGGGGCTTTCTTTCCTTCTGTTAATGTGGTCATTGTGTTTTTTTGTTATGTAAAATCATGATCCAATTTGGTTGTTTATAACTCATCAATTTCACGCAAAGCCGCAAAGGAGCAAAGTAGCTAAGAAATGCAATTGCTGTAATTTCCTGCTATTTTACATGCTCATCAGAAATAAATGCACTCGATGTTCAATAACAATATCCGGTGAAGTACTCCAAATATTTCACATTTGCCGATTGCCGATTCACCATTGACGATTGACGGTTCACGATTCACGATTCACCATTCACCATTGACCATTCACCATCTCACCTCGTAAAATGATAAGTCCGTTCTGCCTTATTTCCCACACAATCTTCCACGCTTATTTTTAGTTCATGTGCCCCCGGCGGGCAATGCTCATCAAACTTATAAATAAAGGCGCTGCCCTTATCGTTGGTAAAGCGAAGCCATTTTCCATCAAGGAAAGCGGAGAAATTTTGTAATTCTTTTGTATTATCCTTTATTACAAACGCAATGCGATTTAGTTTAGCGGCATTCATTCCTTCTCTTATTCCTACGGGAATAATGGTTGGAGGTATAATATCTTCCACCAACTGAAAATTACCAAAAGCCCGGAAACTGGCCTGGTACCAATCCTTTTCATATCCCATGCTTACCCGTATAGCCCTTGCATAATCATTTTTATCATTCCAAAAACGGTGCATCACCATTTTACCGGGATTGGCCGTAGTTGAATTTTTTATTTTAACCGGGAACAGGCTTTGAACCGGCACATTGCCATTGTGCAATTGAAAAATGGTGTTTCCCTGGCCTGGAATAGTTTCATTGTACTTAAACCGGATAGAATCATACAATGCATTTTCCGGCTGGTAGAAACTAATATGGCTGTTTTCAAAAACATTTATAAAGCCCGGAAGAAATTCTTTTTGCTGATTGATTCCTAGTGGGTCATAGACATACTTGACCGGCGGTATATTACTAGCTTGCAGGTTAAATTTTAAAAGCGATGTATTTCCTTCTGCATCTTTTACTTCAATTTTAATGGGGTGTACTGCTCCGTCTGCTATGTCAATTACCCCATCTCCGCTAATATCTTTATACACTCCCGGTGGGTAGCCAGGCAGTCGGCTCAGGTGCTGCACCCAGGATCCGCCGCCGCTGCGCAACTTATAATCAACATGCGCATTCATGTACCTTGTTTCATCGTATCTGATACTGTCTAACTGAAAGCCTGATACCGGCTGATCATTGTCGTACAACACTGCCTGGTAAATACCATTCTTATTGGTAGAACCTGTGTACCTGTCATAGGCAGTGACGGCAAAACTTACTTTATTAGTATTGATTGTAAGCAGGCTGGGTATAGTAACGTATATGCCGTTTACTTTTTTAATAGAATAAAACCGGGGGCTTTGCTCATAAGTACTCACATTCCGGTCGTATACCGCTAAACGCAAGATATCCGGGGGAATATTATCCACCACCGGAAATCCAAAAAGAAGCGGATTTAATACCTTGTCTGTTTTGGTATCCCTGATTTCAAAATGTACGTGTGGACCCTGCGATCCGCCGGTATTGCCACTGTATGCAATAAACTGTCCCTTTTTTACGGAGAATAATCCAGGGGGAACATCCAAAAACACTTTCCAGCTTTGTAATTGGTATTGTTGTTCGGTAATGTATTTTTCCAATGCGGGGTTAAAGTCATTCAGGTGAGCATAAAGGGTAGTTAATCCATTGGGATGATTGATATAAATACATCTTCCAAAACCAACCGGTTCAATTTTTACTTTGGCGATATAACCATCGGCGGATGCCAATACCCGCCGGTTTTCTACCTGGTCCGTTCTGCAGTCCAGCCCCATGTGGTAATGGTTCGGCCTTAATTCCCCAAAATTCGCCACCAACGCTTTCTTGGCTTCTACCGGCCAGGAGAAATATCCCTTTGGGTAATTTTTTGTTGGGAAATGCTGTGCAAATGAAATGAAATTAACTAATAACATTAAACCCAACAGGGCATTTATTCTGACCATCATGCGTTAAATTAAAAATGGCAAATTTAAATGATATAAATTTTACCGCTTACAGATTATTTAATATGAAATGATAAAATTGCAACCTTCTTAAAGCTCCTCTTTTTTATATACTTTTGCACGCCAATAAAGAAGCACGTTATATTATGCCAATCGACCAATCAATAAAATCAGTATTAATTATAGGTTCAGGACCCATTGTAATAGGGCAGGCCTGCGAATTTGATTACTCCGGAACACAGGCTGCCAGGAGCATACGCGAAGAGGGCGTAAAGGTTATCTTAATTAACAGCAATCCCGCTACCATCATGACCGATCCAATGATGGCCGATAGGGTGTACCTGTTGCCATTGACCGTGGAAAGCATAGAACAAATACTGGAAGAAAATGAAATCAGTGCCGTGTTACCGACCATGGGTGGACAAACTGCCCTTAATCTTTGTAAGGAAGCGGATGAACTGGGTGTTTGGGAAAAATATGGGGTTAAGTTAATTGGTGTTGATATTAAAGCCATTGATAAGGCAGAGGACAGGGAAAAATTCCGTAACTGGATGATTGAAATGGGGATAGCAGTTTGTACTGCCAAAACAGCCAACTCATTTTTAGAAGGTAAGGAATTTGCCCAGGAAATTGGATTTCCATTAGTGATCCGCCCATCCTTTACACTAGGTGGTAGCGGAGGAGGGATTGTTTTTAAAAAAGAAGAATTGGATGAAGCATTGAATAACGGATTGACCGCATCACCTATCCACGAAGTATTAGTGGAAAAAGCGATATTGGGCTGGAAGGAATATGAACTGGAATTGTTGAGGGATTCGAACGACAATGTGGTAATTATTTGCGGAGTTGAAAATTTTGATCCAATGGGGGTTCATACGGGCGACAGTATTACCGTAGCTCCCTGCATGACATTGAGTGATACCGCTTACCAGAACATGCGTAACACTGCTATCCGTATGATGAGGGCCCTCGGGAATTTTGCTGGCGGATGTAATGTACAGTTTGCCCTCAACCCACAAACAGAAGAGTTAGTGGTGGTGGAGATAAATCCAAGGGTAAGCCGCTCCTCCGCCCTGGCAAGTAAGGCGACAGGATATCCAATTGCTAAAATAGCCGCCAAACTGGCGTTAGGCTTCAACCTCGACGAATTAAAAAACCAAATCACCCAATCTACTTCTGCTTATTTTGAACCGGCATTGGATTATGTAATTGTAAAAATACCGCGTTTTAATTTTGATAAATTTAAAGGGGCCAATGATACGCTGGGCTTCCAGATGAAAAGCGTTGGTGAGGTAATGGGTATCGGCAGAAGTTTTGCTGAGGCGGTACAAAAAGCTTGTCAAAGTTTAGAGAATGAAGCAGTTGGCCTGGGGTATTATGGAAAAAGTTTGATGCATGCCGATGACCTGATTGAGTATATCAAGATACCAAAATGGGACCGCATATTCAGGATAAAGGATGCGTTGATGGCCGGAGCAAGTATCAAACGTATTTGCGAAAGCACAGGTATTGACCGCTGGTTCATTTACCAGATTCAAAAAATTTGTGAATGTGAAAAGCAAATAGCGAAGTACGATTTAAAAACCCTGCCGGATGATCTTTTGAGAAGTGCCAAATTTTTAGGTTTTAGTGACGAACAGATCGTTCGTATTATGAATGAAGAAAATGGCGAACAAATATATGAAAGAAGGAAAGAGATGGGATTAACAAGGGTGTTTAAAATGGTAGATACCTGTAGTGCCGAGTTTGAAGCAAAAACACCTTATTTTTATTCAACCTTTGAAACAGCTCCCACCGACTCTCCCGAAATAGGAGCCATTGTTTCCAATGAATCTAAACTTTCCGGTAAAAAGAAAATTATAGTGTTGGGTAGCGGACCTAACAGAATTGGCCAGGGTATTGAATTTGACTATTGTTGCGTGCATGGTTTGCTGGCAGTAAAAGAAGCCGGATTTGAAGCCATCATGGTAAATTGTAACCCGGAAACCGTATCTACCGATTTTGATATGGCAGATAAATTATATTTTGAACCCGTATTTTGGGAGCACCTGTGGGAAATTATAGAGCATGAAAAACCCGAAGGCGTTATTGTACAACTGGGTGGGCAAACAGCGCTTAAACTGGCAAAGAAACTTCACGAAAAAGGAATAAAAATTATCGGTACATCTTTCGATAGTATGGATATAGCCGAGGACCGTGGCAGGTTTAGTGACAAGCTGAAAGAATTGGGTATTCCATATCCAAATTATGGTACTGCCTATGATACCGATGAAGCAATTGAAGTAGCCAAAAAAGTAGGTTACCCGGTATTGATTCGCCCCAGTTATGTAATTGGCGGGCAACGCATGCGGATTGTATTAAATGATGAAGATTTAGAGAAAGGGATTTTAAGTTTAATAAAGCATTTACCAGGTAACAAAATATTAATTGACCACTTCCTTGACCGTTGCCAGGAGGCGGAGATTGATGCGATATTTGATGGCGAAGAATTCCATATCATGGGTGTGATGGAACATATTGAACCGGCGGGTATTCATAGTGGTGATAGTAATGCAGTGTTGCCACAGTTTAATTTGTCGCCGTTGATTGTAACAACAATGGAACATTATGCTGAAAAAATTGCAAGAACATTGAATATAAAAGGACTGATCAACATACAGTTTGCCATAAAGGATGGCAATGTGTTTGTGATTGAAGCCAATCCAAGGGCTAGCCGAACTACACCATTTATTGCAAAGGCCTACCAGATACCTTATCTTAATATTGCCACCAAGATAATGCTGGGAGTAAATAAAATAAAAGATTTCACCTACGATAAAAAGTTACAAGGGTTCGCTATCAAAGAACCCGTTTTCTCCTTTAATAAATTCCCCGGCGTAAGTAAAGAATTAGGTCCGGAAATGAAGAGCACAGGAGAAGCCATCCGTTTTATCAAAGATCTCCGTGATCCTTACTTCAGGCAATTATATAAGGAACGTAGTATGCATTTGAGTAAGTAAGAATGTGGCAACAGTTTAATATAAATACAGTCTGTATAGGTAAGTATGCACCTGGGTGGTGTTAAAATTACAACTGGTTCATCTGTTCGCATTGAAACCTATATTGGTTTTTTGAATGTATAATATTGGCATATAAGTTGGTAATAGGTTTTCAACTATTTACTAAGTTCCATTATCTTTATTATTATTCAGCCCATACTTAAATACATCATTCGGTTTACATGGATCAAAATATCCGTGTGTGCCGTATTGATATACGCATTGAGCAGTTTTACCTGTGCTAATGCGGTGCCCGCTGATGGCAGGCCAACCAACAAATCCACCCTGTTAATTGAAACATCGCATAGCGGGCCTTTTTGCACTAGCAGTGAATGGCCGGAAGGCGCTAAATTTTTAACCCGGCTTAAAAATCCATCGGCACAAAAACGTGCCCGTAAATGGAGTGACAGTTTGCCCAAAACAAATGATGTAACCGTAGTTATTCCATTTGTTTATAAACAGTCGTCCCTTAACTATACCAGTACTTTCGATTTAATGGATAGTGTAGCAGCCGTGTTACAGATGGATGATTCAATTAAAGTAACCATCAATGGTTATTCTTATTTTGATGAGGGCAATGAAAAAATTTGTCATTACCTCTCCCTCAACCGGGCAAGCGCTGTAAAGGATTATGTGGTAGGAAGAGGTGTTGACAGCTTAAGGATTATTGAAACCAATGCCATGGGCAGGCAGCGGTCCATACAACGAAAAGTATTAAAAGAGCCGGTTGATTTTAATTGCACGGTGGAAATCACCATCCATTATCCCATTCCCAATCCGCCCGACCCATTGAACGATATGGATGAGGACGGGATAACAGATAAGGAAGACAGTTGTAAAAATGAATATGGATTCAAAGCGTTTAACGGCTGCCCCGACAAGGATGCGATTATCGTACCCTTTGAATTGCAGCAGACTTCCTTATTTTCATCCACCTATAGAGTGTTGGATAGTGTGGTAATGTTATTGCGGAAAGACCCAACGCTTACGATTACCATACAAGGATATGCTTACAAAAAGGAAGGAGTGAAAGGAGTATGTGATCAGCTTGCCCGGGAAAGAGCTGATATTGCTAAAAGATATCTTTTATCCCGCCAGGTAGATATTTCAAGGATTGATTCTGTGAAAGGCCAGGGTACTTCCCGCCCAATAACTGCCGGCAGAAATCCATGGGAGATAGCCCGCAATGCAAGAGCAGAAATATTTTTGGTTCATCATTAATGCTACCTGTAATAAAAATAATCAGTTCGTTTTTGTAAAAGCATAACATCCTTATGCCATGTACACGATGGCGGATATGGTCTGATGGCTAATTATTGAATTGCATTCGTTTGGAGTGCATTTCAATTTGTCGCCCCTTATTTAAGAAATAAAGGATGAGTAAATCGCCGTTAAGGCGTTCAGACGTTTTTATTTCTTTGATAACTCAACGTCACAACGCCTTAACGGCAAAACTAAGTAATCTGTAGATGCTGCGACAATTTATAATGTACCCTTGTTTGAGTAAGCGACTTAATTTTTTTATATTTGATTATGAAATTGCAGTTTGAAAACTTTAGCGCAGAAGTAAAAGGAATTCTTCATGATGATTTGAGTGAAGAAGAGTTTTTCAATTTTTGTCAGCAAAATCCTGGTTTACGGTTGGAAAGAGATCATAATAAGCAAATCTATATAATGGCACCAACGGGATATTACACAGGTGGATTAAACTCAGAAATTTTTGGCGAATTGTATGTCTGGAATAAAAAATTTAAATCCGGGAAAGTATTTGATTCCTCTACAGGATTTACGCTGGCCGACGGGACCGTTTTTTCACCTGATGTTGCCTGGGTAAGCGACCTGAAAGACAGTGCACTCACGCAAGAGGATAAAAGCAGATTCGCCCATGTTTGTCCTGATTTTATATGTGAATTAAAAAGCACTTCGGACAGATTAAATACACTAAAAAGCAAAATGCTAAAATGGATTGAAAACGGAGCCCGCCTGGCATGGCTGGTTGATCCTGAAAGCAAAAAAGTTTTTATATACCGGGAAGATAGCAGCATATCTATTATCAGGGGATTTAACAATAAGCTATCTGGTGAAAACATTTTACCTGGCTTTGAATTGGACTTAGAATTACTCCAATGACCTTCATCAAAAGCATGGCTATATATTGTTCGTGTAAAATAGTGCTTACTTCCGTTACAACTTGAATAGATTTTACATCCTCATAAGAACTAATTTGCCTGCAAATTTTTAACTAATAAAGATGGGATGCAGGCTAACCGGTATGCACTGAAAAAATGTGGTCATCATCCACCTGTTGTTTTTCTTTCCATTTCCTGTTGTTTTCAACCTGCTAAATAGCCACTATCCACCTTATTTTAAGGGGTGCATAATCCCTACATCATTCCCATTTGGAAAAAGGCTCCGTTTATAAAGCTGTTACCACCGTTAGTAATTGGTGTACTGGTTCAATGGTATATAACTATTTCGTTGCCGGTAATTCTACTCACCGGCCTGTGTTGTATCATTATCTATTTCTTATTTTATTTGTTACCAACGGGAATAAAGTTTAAGTGGCGGATAATGCAAGGGATGATACTCAATTTATTACTGGTAAGCGTTGGGACGGCAGTAACCTGGAGTAAAGATGTTAGAAACAGTGATAGCTGGTATGGACGGGCTTTCCACGATGGCGATTTGATAGTTGTAAAAATAGCCGAACCCCTGGTTGAAAAAGCCAAGTCCTTTAAGGCGAATGCTTTAATGGAAGCTGTGATTCACCAGGATTCAGTAATTAATTGTAAAGGGAAAATTTTGGTGTATTTCTCCAAAGATTCCATTTCACCCCATTTAAAATATGGCGATAAAATTCTGATTAACAAAAAACTGCAGCGAATAAAAAACTCAGGAAACCCTGGGGCGTTTAATTACGAACGCTATGCGGCTTTTCAGCAGATTTACCATAACGTATTTTTAAAGGAAAAGGACTGGGTGTTGTTGCCAGAGAAAAGCATACATCCATTCAGGCAATTTATATTTAACGCCCGGGAAAGTATGCTGTCATTACTCAGGAAAAATATGGATAGCAGCAAAGATGAATTAGGAATTGCACAGGCTTTACTGATAGGTTATACCAACGACCTGGATAAAGACCTGGTGCAAGCTTACAGTAATACCGGGGTGGTGCATATTATCGCCATATCAGGCATGCACCTGGGACTTATTTATTTGTTGCTGGTATCAGTGTTTAAAAAAATTCCAGGTATAAAAAAGTCGAGATTTTTGCAGGCAGTGTTCATTTTGTGTTGCCTTTGGTTATTTTCATTACTTACAGGCGCCTCGGCATCTGTCTTAAGGGCTGCGGTAATGTTTACATTCATAGCCATTGGAAGTAGTTTCAATAAACAAGCCTCCATTTATAATTCATTGGCGGCATCTGCATTTGTACTGCTTTGCTACAATCCTTATTTTTTATGGGATGTGGGCTTTCAGCTATCTTACCTGGCAGTAGTCAGCATTGTTGTTTTCCAGGTGCCGGTATATAATTGTTGGTACATAAAGAATAAATTGGCTACCCAGGTATGGAAGCTGGCGGCAATTTCACTGGCTGCGCAAATACTTACTTTCCCAATTTGTATTTATTATTTTCACCAGTTTCCCAATTTTTTCCTGCTCACCAATTTGATTGTAGTGCCACTTTCCAGTATTATTTTATATGCCGAAATTGGATTAGTCGCCTTTTCATGGATTTCATGGATTGGCCCCATTTTGGGTAAAGCCGTATCATGGCTGGTGTGGATGATGAACAAAATCGTGCTGTATATAAACGGATTCCCAAATGCTGTATGGGATGGAATTGCAGCCACGGTTTTATCAACCTGGCTATTGTATGCTATTGTGATTGGTTTTAGCGCATGGCTGATGAATAGAAAGCTACTACTGCTTAAGTTTACTTTGTTTGCCGGAGTTTTATTTGTAATGAATATAGCATTCACCAACTGGAAAATCAGCAATCAACAAAAATTGATTGTTTACAACGTGCCTCAACACCGGGCGATTGATTTTGTGCAGGGGAATGATTATAAATTTATTGGCGACAGCATGCTGCTACAAGATGGGATGCTTCAAAATTTCCACCTGAAACCTGCACGTATTGCTTTTCAGTTAAATGATACCACCCGCCAATTAGTAAATTTTTACCGGCAACTTTCTTTTTTTCAATACAACGATAAAAGGATCCTCCTAATTGACAAACGCATCCTTTTAAAGCCCTCATCGCGAAAAACAGATCTTGATATTATCATTATCTCTAAAAATCCCTCCCTCCGCATTGCCCAACTGGCAGGCGTTTTCAACTGCAGTCAATATATTTTTGACGCTTCTAACAGTTTGTGGAAAATTGATAAATGGCAAAAAGAGTGCGAAGAATTACATTTGCGCTCTTATTCGGTTCAGGAAAAGGGAGCATTTGTGTTAGAAGTAGGGGAATAAGCCCCTTTCGATTTCCGGTTGATGGTTTTCAGTTTTTTAAAATCGAAAAGTAGTCGGTTAAAACGGAAAGAAATGTTGCGATTCCCTTTAAAATAACTTTTTCTTCATTCAATTAACAGGACCAATAAATTAAATAACCGGCCCGGGAACAGAAAACATTAAACCCTAAACAAAAACAGTCAACAGTCAACAAACAATCAACAATGCAAAAAAAGATCAAGTCAGCGCTTATTTCCGTTTTTTATAAAGACGGGTTAGATAATATAGTAAAGGAATTACATACCCTGGGCGTAACCATCTATTCAACCGGCGGCACTCAAAAGTTTATAGAGGATTTGCAGGTGCCTTGTGTTCCCGTTGAATCGTTGACTACTTACCCTTCTATCTTGGGCGGTAGGGTTAAAACATTGCATCCTTCCGTATTTGGCGGCATTTTAGGTAAGCGGGATGATGCCCAGCATGTAGATGAAATGAAACAGTACAATATACCCGAATTGGATTTGGTTATTGTTGATTTATATCCTTTTGAAGAAACAGTACAATCAACTACCGACGAAAGCCTGATCATAGAAAAAATTGACATCGGCGGTCCATCTATGATAAGAGGTGCCGCAAAAAATCACAAAGATGTAGTGGTAATAGCTGCTAAAAAAGACTACGCTTTACTGGAACAGATTTTAAAAGACCAGCAAGGTGAAACAACATTTGATCAACGCCGTACATTTGCTATCAAGGCGTTTGATGTATGTACCGGATACGATCTCGCCATCTCCAATTATTTTAATAAAACTGAATTTACCAACCCTTTTGATAAAACAAAAACAGTGTTGCGCTATGGAGAAAATCCACACCAGCAGGGGATATTTTACGGCAACCAGGATGAAATATTTGATAAACTGCATGGTAAAGAATTATCCTATAACAACCTGGTAGATGTAGATGCGGCAGTACAATTAATTGCCGAATTCAATGCAACAACCTTCGCTATTATCAAGCACACCAATGTTTGCGGCATAGCTTCCCGAACTACGTTAAAAGAAGCATGGGATACTGCGTTGGCGGGCGATCCGGAAAGTGCATTTGGTGGTGTATTGATTTGCAATGCACCTGTTAATAAAGCAACAGCGGAAGCCATTAATGAGATATTTTTTGAAGTTTTGATTGCGCCTGCATTTGATGCGGATGCACTGGAAATTCTACAGACAAAAAAGAACCGTATACTTTTAGTACAGAAAACCGGGCTAACTGCAACGCACCAGTTCAGGTCGGTTTTAAACGGCACACTCACTCAGCAAAATGATAAAGGAAATTTCACAGAATGGAAGGAGGCCGGAGCAAGGGAAACTACCCCACAGGAAAAGGAGGACCTGGAATTTGCCAACCTGGTTGGTAAACATTTAAAGAGCAACTCCATCGCACTGGTAAAAAATAAGCAGTTGATTGGTAAGGGTTGCGGGCAAACCTCCAGGATAGATTCTCTGCGGCAATCAATAGAAAAAGCGAAACAATTTAATTTTGATTTGACAGGGGCAGTATTGGCAAGCGATGCTTTTTTCCCTTTTGATGATTGTGTGAAAATTGCGCATGCCGCAGGTATCACTTCTTTTATTCAGCCCGGCGGCTCCATACGTGATAAAGATTCCATTGAATATTGTAAACAAAATAACCTCGCAATGGTAATAACAGGACTCAGGCACTTTAAACACTAATGGAAATCTTCTGTAAATGAATAGCAGCAATATTTTACCCAACGGGAAGGCAGGTGGCTACCTCGCATTGGCTACCACCAGTGTATTGTGGGGTACTACCTGGGTAGCCAGTAAGGTAGCTGTGTCTGAAAATTTACCGCCATTTCAAATGGCTTCTATGCGGCAGTTTTTTGGGGGGTTTTGTTTTGTTAGCTTCTTTATGCTGTATAAGAAATTACCATTACCAACAGCCAGGCAATTTGCCTGGTTGTTGGTAATGGCTTTGCTCATGTTTGTTTTTGCAAATGGCTTAAGCACCTGGAGTTTATTGTATATCCCCACGGGGTTCAGTGCCTTGATTGGTGCGCTTTATCCGTTTAGCGTTGTGATAGCCGAACGGCTTTTCTTTAAAAACCGCAATATCAGCCTGCTTACTTTTATTGGATTACTAATGGGGGTTGCCGGTATTGGAATCGTATTTTACGAACATGTTTTTCATGCTCACCCCGAGGGTTTTTTATTTGGTGTACTGCTCTCTGTACTGGCAATGCTTTCGTGGAGTGCGGGTACTATCTTTATCACCCGAAATAAGATCAATATCAATCCCTATTATGCAATTGGCTGGCAGATGCTGATCAGTTCTGTTGTACTTTTTGCCATATCACAAACCGTACAGCCTCTTATTCCTTTGCGGGAGGTTTCTTTAAAAATATGGATGTCTATTTTGTACCTGGTAGCATTTGGCTCCATCCTGAGTTTTATTGCATTTGTGTATTCAATGAAAAAGCTGCCCATTGCCATCTCTTCGCTTTATGCCTATATCAATCCGCTGGTAGCAATGGTAACAGCCGCTTTTGTGGTTAACGAAAAATTGACGATGAATATTTTTTGGGGAGCACTTGTAACGCTGACAGGAGTATTTTTAGTGAATTATAGTATAAAGCGAAGTAGAAGGCAAATTATCGCAGAGCCTGAACAGTAATGCCTGTTCCATGATTTTGCGCAGGCAATCTTTCGCTTCGCAGGGTGCCACCGAAGAGGTGACACCTTTTTTGCAGGGATTACAATTTTTCAAAAAGCTTTTTACAAAGGTGTCATCTTTTGTTTCAGCACCTGTTCTATAATTTTGCGCAGCCAATCTTTCCCTTCGTAGGAACCTTGCCAGAGGAAACACCTTTTTCCAGGGGTTATAGTTTTTCAAAAAACTTTTCACAAAGGTGTCACCTCTTTTTCGACATAAAGATAATTCGACATATAAATGTAGGATATTGAACAGACGATCAAACAAAAATTGACAATTCAACAAGACATCCTGTAATCCCATAGTCCTGCAAATCCTGGTTCAGACAAAAATCCTGGTCAAAATTAGCCAGGAATAACCGGCCCGTATTTTAATCTTTTGTCTCTCATTTTTTTATTCGGGAAAAGAATATCATGGGCTGTTTCATAACCTTCATCTGCAATTTGATTTAGCATCCTCTTTGTTTGGGAACTTCTTGCCAGGTATATTACTACTCCTGCCGCCGCCACAACCGCTATGCCGAACGCTATTTTGTATGATAATTTCATTGTCTTTAAATTTTTGTAAAGATAAAATAGCAAAAAACAGACCAGCCCGATTTAATGTTAAATGTTAGCTAAGGCTTCGGGCAGTTTATTGATGATATCAACCGGATATTTTTACCAGTAAGATAAATTGCCTGTAAATTTCTCTCCAGGCTGCAAATAGTGGATCTGTCCCTAAAAAATTATTGTGCCATATCGTGATCAGTTGCCCGCCGGTTTCTTTACATATCGCATAATACTGCATCAGTTCCTGGTAAGCTTCTTCCGCAGTATATTTTTGTTCATAAAAGGAATTGGCCTCCATAAAACAAAACGGATGTATGCGCAAGGTGGTAGCTTCATTTTTTTGAAGATCGAACCAATAAAAAGAATAAGCCACAGACGCCCTGAATCCATTGATACCGCCATATCCCATTGAGTAATCATCCGTAATTCCGATCTCAGTTAGCCTCCTGTAACCGGAGGGTAAATTGAAACGAATATAATGTTGCCTCGATTTCTTAATGCTGGTTCCACCGATTTTTTGCAGTCGATCTTTTTCTAGTTGCAGTATGGTAAATTCATCACCACTCTGCCAGGAGGGATGAATACCGATTGTATATTTTTGAGCATGTTGTTTTATCAGTGTACACATGGCCTTTTTATGCGGCAATATATTTTTATCATAGATGCCATTCTCTTTTGCCATTAGAAAAAAATACAACGGTTTCAGGTTCTGCTGCCGGTGCAAAGCATCCAGCCAGTCATAAGAATCAAAAGGATCCTCTTCTAAACCAAACAAAACCTTCACCCGGTTGATTGAAGGGGATTTGATAAACCCACCCAGGTTTCTCATCCAGCCCTTGTGCCTGTATGAATAAGCCATATCAATATCGTAGGTAGGCAGGAAGCTGAATGGTAATAGGGGAATGTTAACACACGGGAATTTTTTTTGTAATGAATCGATGAATTGCCTGATCCAGATATTAATTAACGGCAGGTGTAAAAAATGCTCTCTGAAGGCGATGGAGTTTTCATGTGCATACCGGCCATAGCCATCTTTGTTATGTGGGAGATATTCTTCATAACGGCTGAGTAAATAAAAAGATGCCGATAAAATATCAAAAGGAAAATCAGCTTGTGCCGCTTTAAAAAAAGCCTTATGTCCGTTTACCTCAAAACAACTGGTATCCTGCTCTCTGGTATCGGTTTCAAATAACAAACCAAAATTACCAATTGTAAAATGATCATTGTCAATTGTATCATTGGTGTACTTTATTTTTATGCCACCCTGATTTTTAAATACTTCGGAATCGTCGGTGATTAGAAAATCGAGTAACATGATTTCCTTAAAAATAAACTGGCAGATATACAGTAAGCGGGGAGATATAGCAGGAGCGTGTAGCAGTATTTGCATCAGGCCTGGTAAATATCTTTCAATGCAATGGTGATTTGTAAGGAGGGCAATTCAATTACATCTGTTATTGAAGTAAAGATATCTGTTTGCCATTCATTATCAGTCGTTTTTCTATTTACAATTACCAGGTGTTTTTTGGGCTCCACCAAAAGATAATACTGAATGGTTTCAAGTTTTTTGTATTGAATGAATTTATCGACCATATCAAAATTGCGGGTGCTTTCGCTTAAAACTTCAGCGATTAATATTGGTTGGGTAGAATAATGTTCATGTTCTTCGGGTATCGAAACCATTAAGTCCGGATAAAAGAAAATATTTTCATTTTTAATGAAAGCTTTAAATCCTTCCATAAAAACCCGCTCACTCTTATCTTTTAAAAGCATTTTAAAAATAAAAAATAAATTTCCGTTGATTAAATTATGTAAATAAGTTGCGCCTGCCATCTCAATTAAGTTTTCAAAATAATACTCATGCCTTACCTCGCTTTTTTCTTCAAAAGCCAGGTAGTCTTCGATACTTTCAAATTTCTTATGTTCCTTAATCGGTTTCATCTGTTTCAAATATACAAAAAACTTACTGCTTAAACCGCTCCTTCCACATTTCATTAAATGTCTTTTGGGAAAAATCGAGATCACTTCTATGTTTTTTCCAGCCTTTAAATAATCCATTCACTACTTTGTTTTTTAACGGGCCATTTCCCATGTTCATCATGCCCCTGTTTAAGCTTGTCATCTTCCACAGTTTCCATGCCATTTTTTCAGATAAGGAATTTAAACCTTCCTCAACCGATTCGTGCCGGTTATCTAACAATAATTCATGTAAATTAATTTTTACGGCGCACACTTCTGTACATGCTCCGCAAAGTGAAGAGGCATAGCTGAGGTGTTTAAAATCATCCATACCCTGCAGGTTGGGCGTAATCACACTGCCGATTGGTCCGCTATAAGTTGCACCATAAGTATGACCACCAATATTTTTATAAACCGGGCAGGCATTTAAGCAGGCACCACAACGAATGCAATAAAGGCTTTCTCTTTGCCTGGGATTTTGCAAAATATTCGTACGCCCGTTATCCAGTAATATCACATACATTTCTTCCGGGCCGTCTGTTTCGTTGGGTTGCCTTGGGCCTGCAACGATGGTATTGTATACGGTAACTTTTTGCCCGGTACCAAATGTGGAAAGTAGTGGCCAGAATAACGAGAGGTCAGTTAAAGAAGGAATCACTTTTTCTATCCCAACAATTACAATATGTGTTTTGGGGAAGGCACAACTCAACCTTGCGTTGCCTTCATTTTCGGTAATGGCAACCGCACCAATATCGCTGATGATAAAATTAGCTCCGGTTACGCCTACTTCCGCTTCTACATATTTATCCCTTAAAATATTTCTGGCCACCAATGTAAGTTCCCCGGGTGTAAGATTGATGGATGTTCCTAACTTTTCATGAAATAATTTGGCAACATCTTCCTTGTTTTTATGCATTGCGGGAGTCACAATATGGTAGGGTGCCTCACCATCCAACTGTTGTATATATTCGCCCAGGTCGGTTTCCACGCTTTCAATTCCATTTTGCTCCAATGCATCATTCAGGTGAATTTCTTCTGTCACCATACTTTTGCTCTTCACTAGTTTTCTGCAGTTTTTCTCAACACAGATATTTAGTATTTCTTCAATGGCCTGTTGAGTATTTTCTGCCCATATTACTTTGCCACCACGTTTGGTAAAGTTTAGTTCAAATTCCTCCAGTCGCTCATCCAGTGTTTCAATGGCCCGCCATTTTGCATTCTTGGCTCTTTCTCTTGCCAGGTGTACATTCGAAAACTGCTCCTTACCCTCCGGCACTTTGGAGTTGTATTTGCCAATATTAAAATTGATTTTGCGGCGGTGATCCAAATCGGCCGCTTTGATGGTGCTTTTTGCATTGAAGGTTTTTGCTGTATCGGTCATGTGTTTATTTTGAACTCCGTTACGTGTAAATTTACCGGTTAAATAGCCTTTCCTGTATTTCTATTTCCCCATATCTTGTTCATTCATCAATACGGTATGTTTATAATAGCCGTATCTCCACATTTTATTTTAATGATGCTGTCTTTTCCTACGCCAGGTGTACTCACTTTTTCGGTACGAAGTAAATACGACCGAACCCTCCGCCAGGCGAAATAAGGAGTATCTTTTTTTATAATAATATTGAAAGTCGAGTCCGATACTTTATAAGGCTCCGGCGAATTATTTATAATTTTTAGCGCACCATTTTCAGCTAATACAGAATAGCCATACAGGATGGCATTTGGAACCAACGGACGGTTAAGAGTAGTTTGGCTGGTCCTGTTTGTTGAGCATCCTTTTTGAGCCAGCCAATAATATAAAGTAGTGTCCAGATTTGAAAATATTACCACCCCCGTTGAATCCGATTTTTGAGTAATTCCGGAATCAGCGGCATTTTTGTATAATCTTACAGTTGCCCCTGAAATACTTTTTCCAGCATCATCTTTTATCGTAATAAAAAGCCTGGGCTTTAGTTTTTCGGGAATAGGTGCTTTAGTGCAGTCTATCACCAATAAAACAGTCAATAATAGTATCAAAAAAAAAGGGCGGTGATTTTTCATTTTATTTATTTAGCATGCTCTTTAATCATTGTGTATGCCGATATTATTTTTAATTTCTTTTGCATAATATTTTTTAATTAAAATGTACCAATTAAATAGTGTGTCCACTATGTTCTATAGTCAATTATAGTCCTTATGATAATCACTTCGTACCCTTCTTTTTTCAACCATTCCGCAATGATTTTGTCAACCCCAACATCTACTGCGAATTTTTAGATACTCATGCAGCAATTTCATCTTCATTAGCAATTATTTTTGCAGAAACTGTAATCATGCCTTATATCATCCTCTTCCAAAAATGGATACTCTTCAACGATGGCGGCGTGTGAGATTCCTTTGGCGAGCATCTTTATAAGCTGTTCTACGGAAATGCGCATTCCTCTCAATCGGTTTGCCAGGAAGCACTGCCGGGTTTGTCGTAATTCTATTTAATAATGTGGTGTCCATAGTACTCAATTTTAGTTAAAGTTACCAAATCAGTTTATTCTAACTAATGTACCCACCTGGTAACTTCCAATCTGATAACTCTCTACAAAAGGTGTTTCCGGCGTGCCTTTACCGGAAGTTTTTTTATTGGCTAATTTAATGCTAAAGAATTCTACAAACAGTTGATCGTTTTCAACCCGGTAGTTATCAACAATAGTATTGCCCTGAACGGTAAAAGCACCGTGAATGGAATTGCCATGCACATAACTGTCCAGTAGGATGCCATCTCTTTCATCTATTATCCAATGGCCCTTGTCGATATCAATCGGTTTTAAAAGATAGGGGCGATTATCTTTTAATGAATCACCATATATAATTTGCCATGTATATTGCCCAACAGAATCTGCAGGCTGTATGCTTAACTGCATGGTAAATATTTGAGGTGGTTTGCCTGCCACCATCCATTGCAGTTTTCCTTTCCAGTTTCCGATAAATGAATGAGGAAATACACTACTATTTAACGGTATTGCAGATGGAATTCCATTTGTTGTTTTTTGTGCTGAAACGTTTAAAGTAAATAAACATGCAACCAGCAAACTCGTTAAGATACTTAATAAGGTTTCCCGGGAAAAGTGATATGTTAAGTTATTTACCTTTTCGGACTTTTGTTGCAGGTGGTTACTTAGTATAGTTGAGTTCCGAAATTCAGGATTAGAATAACACAACGCTGTTTCCATAGAGTACAAATGTTTATTACAAAATAATTTAAGCATAAGGCGGGATTAATACAGATCGGCAAAGGGAATTGACTATTACTTCAATACTCCCAGTTCCTTACCCACTTTTGTAAATGCCGCAATGGCTTTATCCAACTGCTGTTTATCATGGGCTGCACTTAACTGCACCCGTATACGTGCCTGGCCTTTTGCCACCACCGGAAAGAAGAAGCCAATTACATAAATGCCTTCACTTAATAATTTGGCTGCAAAGTTTTGAGCAACCACTGCATCATACAACATGATGGGGACAATCGGGTGTTCGCCTGGTTTTATATCAAATCCGGCTTCGGTCATTTTTGTACGAAAGTATTTTGTGTTCGTTTCTAATTTGTCACGCAGTTCTGTAGTTTCGCTTAGCATATCCAGCACGGCTATAGAGGCACCTACAATACTGGGAGCTACGGTATTGCTAAATAAATATGGCCGGCTACGCTGGCGAAGCATTTCTATGATGGCTTTGTTGCTACTGGTAAATCCACCGCTTGCGCCGCCCAATGCCTTACCCAGTGTACCGGTTATAATATCTATCCTTCCCAACACTCCCCTGTATTCATGCGCCCCTCTTCCTGTTTTACCCAAAAATCCGGTAGAATGACATTCATCAATCATTACAATGGCATCGTACTGATCTGCCAGGTCGCATATTTTATCCAGTTGAGCAATGGTGCCATCCATACTAAATGAACCGTCTGTTACAATAATGCGGTTTCGCAAATGGCCACTCTCTTTCAGTTTTGTTTCCAGGTCTTCCATATTATTGTGCTCATACCGGTAGCGTTGTGCCTTACATAATCTTACCCCATCAATAATGCTGGCGTGGTTTAGTGCATCACTGATAATGGCATCTTCTTCGCCAAACAATGGTTCAAACAAACCGCCGTTGGCATCAAATGCGGCGGCGTATAAAATCGTGTCTTCAGTGCCTAAAAAGGCAGACAGTTTTTGCTCCAGCTCTTTATGGATATCCTGGGTGCCACAGATAAAACGTACGCTGCTCATGCCATAGCCGCGGATATCAATGTATTTTTTGGCTGCTGCAATTACTTTGGGATGAGATGAAAGACCCAAATAGTTGTTGGCGCAAAAATTCAATACGTTTTTACCCCCCACGATAATTTCAGCACCCTGTTCGCTGGTAATGATCCGCTCCTTTTTATACAAGCCTGCGCTTTCAATATCTGCCAGTTCAGTAGCTATCCTCGAAATAAAATGTTGATTCATACGGTATCTGTTTAAGGTGACAAAAATAGTTAAGCTACAGGGCATTTGAAAAGATTGTTTTTGCCGGATTTAACATTATTTATTTAGAGCTGTAACTTTTAACAGTTATTTTCGTACTACCCAAAAAAACTACTGTCATGCCTATAAAGAAATCTGCCGTTCTTTTAATTATATTGTCCCTTAGTTCGGTAAGCCTGCTGTTATTTTCCGCCACCATAGCGCCTTCATTAGAAGTTATACCAGCAATGCCGGTTGACTACACACCCACAAAATGTTGTAGTAAAGTAATCGATAACAACAAGGCTGAATCTCCATGGGATATGATTTCGCAAATTATGTTGAGATCTGTAGCCTAGTTTATTTTATTTGTAACTATTTTGTTCGCAAATACGTATTACTCCAAATTTGCCAAACCAACAATTAAACCAGCACTAACGCTGTATGACGGAAAAGGAATATAATCAATGTGTGGACCTGTATGCAGATAATGTGTACCGCTTTATCCTCAAAAACCTGAGGAATAAGGCGGATGCGAAAGACATTGTACAAGGGGCTTTTGAAAAAATGTGGATCAACAGGCTACAGGTTGAAAATGACCGTTGTAAAAGTTATTTGTTTACCGTGGCATATCACCAAATGATTGATCATATCAGGAAAAATAAACGCATTAGCCTGAGAGATGAATTTAGCGAAGAAACAAAAGTTGTCAATAGAGTATATCACGACTCTAAAAAGATATTGCACGATGCATTGAACCGGCTAAACGAAACGCAGCGTAGCCTTGTATTGTTGAAAGATTATGAAGGGTATAGCTATGAAGAGATAGGCAAAATTACCGGCCTCAATGAAAGCCAGGTTAAAGTATACCTGCACCGGGCAAGGCTGCAATTGCGGGAATACATTGTAAAACCGGAGAATGTGATATGATAATGAGTAATGAATAATGAGTAAAGAATGATGAGAAATGAATGATGAGTAATGAATGTTGTTTACTTGAGATAAATACAATGTTAAACGGGTTGAAATAGATGCAGTGAACTCCCTTTTTAGCGGCATTACTTCTTTGCGTCTTTGCGTGAAAACGGCATTGCTCCTTAAGTCAACGACATTGAATGAGTAATGAATGAGCAAAATATGAACTTTGAACCATGATCGATATTAACAGACATAACTACGAAACCTTCTTTTTGCTTTATACTGATAAGGAATTGTCGGTTGAGGAAAAAGATGTGGTAGATAAATTTGTGAAAGCCAATCCTGACTTGCAGGAGGAATTGCTTATGCTGCAACAAAGTATTTTAAAACCCGATCATATTATTTTTTCCGATAAGTTTAGCTTACACAAAGAAGATTTAATTCCTACTCAATTGCAGGGGAAATTACTGCTGTATTTAGATAAGGAGCTTAACGCAAATGAAAGAAATGAATTAGACGGATTAATGAAAACAGATACTGATATAGAGAAGGAATGGAGCCTGCTACAACAAACCAAGTTTTCACCAACAGAAGTAATAATTTTCGATAATAAAAAATCTTTATACAGAAAAGAAAGCGGCCGGGTTGTTGCTTTCCCATGGCGCAGACTGGCTGCAGCAGCCATTTTCATTGGGTTTGGCGTATGGGGTGGATTGGTTTATTTGAATAGTGAAAAGAAAATTAATAATAAAGAAATGGCAAAAAGTACACCGGCTAAAATTAATTTAATCGATTCAGTTAATGTGGATAAAGAAGAGGTAGCAGTTGCAGAAATAGCGGGAAAGGTAACGGACATATCTGCAACAATAGTATCCACTAAAAAACCTTCCGTTGAAAACATAAATAAATCAGCAGGGAAAAATTTACCGGCAACATTATCACCTGGTGATAAGATGGGAATCGTTGCAACGGAAAAAAGCAATAATCTACCAAAGCCATATTTTGAAGATGTTAACAATAATGGAAGTAACATATCAATAGCTGCTAACGTAAAACCAATACACCAACCCAATAATATTGTAAATCCCGGGAACAATATTATTGATATGAAAACTGAAAAAGAAAGCTCCGCCAACACATTTGCTGTTAATACATCTTTTACTGATAACGGTGATGGAAACAATGACCGTGTTCTTTATATGGACGAAGACGCAGTAAAGAAAACCAGGTTGGGCGGAATATTCAGAAAAGTAAAAAGAGTGCTGGAGCGGAACGCCAATATTAAATCCGGCGGCAACCATATTAAAGTAGCCAACCTGGAATTCGCTATTCAATAAAATTTTAAAAAAAACAACATGACAAAACTATTTACTTTAATGGTACTGGCAATTGTATGCAGTGTAGCCAATGCGCAAACAGACCCCGAAAAACCTTCGAAAGATGCTGACACCATCCGGATAGGAAATATTATCATTACAAAAGGTGGCAATAAAAATGATGATACCCAAAAATCCAATACGCATATTACCATGGGTAGAAACCGGCACAAGAAATTATCCAATGTGAGCACCAACTGGGGAATTTTGGACCTTGGTTTTGCAAATTATAATGATGAAACTAATTATGGTTCTACAGGCGGTTATCTTTATAACAGGGGAGGCAATATAACATCATTGGGCAAAAATGATTTTAAATTAAGAACAGGCAAAAGCGTAAACGTAAATATCTGGTTCTTTATGCAGCGGCTAAATCTAATAAAGCAACATGTAAACCTGAAATATGGTTTGGGCCTCGAATTGAATAATTACCGGTATAAGACTGCCTCCAACATAAGTTACCTCGAGCAGAACTCCTTTGTGGCAGGCCAGGCAACCGCACCGGTAATTTTCCGTGATTCAGTTCAGTTTTCAAAGAATAAGTTAGCGGCAGATTATCTGACAGTTCCGATGATGCTGAACTTTTCAACCAGTCCGGGATATACCAATAAAGGACTTAGCCTGAGTGTAGGGGTAAGCGCAGGTTATTTATACAGTCAGCGCAATAAGCAGGTAAGTTCAGAAAGGGGCAAGGAAAAAAATAAAGGGGACTACGACCTGGAGCGTTTCAAACTATCTTATATAGCGGAAGTAGGGCTTGGTCCGGTAAGGTTGTATGGATCTTATAGCCCGAAATCGTTTTACAAAACCGGGCTGAATATGAAACCTTATACTTTGGGACTTCGTTTTAGTAACTGGTAGAAACTGTTGAAAATAGAAGGAATACTAATTGAACAAAAAAAGCTGCGGAACTATTCTGCAGTTTTTTTTGAAGTTAACAGTTCGTTATTCCATTAAATAATTTGCCAGCTCTTACTAATCAGCCTTTGAAAAAAATATCCGCATGGCTGTTACTTAAATGATGTCGCCTATGTTAAAACATTAATAATGTGGATAACGATGCATAA
Source organism: Chitinophagales bacterium (assembly GCA_038213285.1). Lineage (GTDB taxonomy): Bacteria > Bacteroidota > Bacteroidia > Chitinophagales > Chitinophagaceae > Ferruginibacter. Next base: position 9,521 of record JBBQTL010000025.1, on the reverse strand, counting down.
TATTTTAGATGGCATAGCGTTTGAATGCTGTTATTAAATTTTTCAACTGGTATGAAAACGGCCCACATGTATCGTTTATTTGCATTAGGTGTAATTGGAGCACTAATGGCTTTTGTGCCTATTTCAAAAAAAGCGGATATTCTTGATAAAAATAGTAAAAAGGTTGGGAGGTCAATTGATAAGCTTGTTGTTACCACAATTGAAAATCCGTATTACATTATCATCGACAAGAGCGATTACGAATTGAAGGTATACGATGAAGAAGGTTGGTACGCCACATACCCGATCGTATTTGGCAGCAAGGATTTGAGCGATAAGATGCGGGAGGGAGATAAAAAAACGCCGGACGGGAAGTTTAAAGTGATTCAGAAAAAGATTCACCCCAAATGGTCGTATGAGTTACTGTTAGACTATCCGAATGAAGCTTCTATTCAGCGCTTTAAGGAACGCAAACAAAAAGGGGTTCTACCCAAAAATGCAAAGATTGGCAATGGGATTGCTATCCATGCCACCCGGCCGGAAGAAGAATGGACGGTAGATAATTTTTATAACTGGACGGATGGTTGTGTTTCAGTAAAATACACAGAGATGAAAGACCTTTATAGCTTTATTCCGGTAGGAACACCGGTAACTATACAGCCCTGATACACTCACTCGCTACCTCAAAAAAATCAAACTGCCATCTCCATAACTCAGAAACCTGAAATCATTTTCCAAAGCATAATTGTACACCTTTTTCCAATCATCGCCAATTGCAGCAGCTACCAACAATAATAAAGTGGATTGCGGTTGGTGAAAATTGGTAATGAGTGCTTTTATTGTTTTAAAAGTATAACCCGGCGCTATCAGGATTTGTGTTTGGGTAATCAATCTCCCGAAATTGTTTTTATGCATCCAGGTTAATAATGCACTCAATGCTTCCACAGTAGTAAAAGTTGTACCAGCTAATGGAGATTTATACACATCCCATTGATTAATTACCAGATCCTTTATTTCGATGCCAGGATAGAGGATCGTTTTCACTCCCATCCAGTAAAGGCTTTCCAGCGTTCGCAAGGAGGTAGTGCCTACTGCTATAATTCCATTGCCAATATAATTTACCAGTTCCTGAACGGCAATAGCCGATACATCAATCCATTCAGCATGCATCAGGTGTTCCTTCATCGCCGTTGCCTTTACCGGCTTAAAAGTGCCGGCGCCCACATGCAAGGTAACATAAGCCGTTGAAATTTTTTTTGCTGCAAAGGAGGAGAAAATGGCAGGCGTAAAGTGAAGTCCTGCAGTTGGTGCGGCTACAGAGCCATCATGCTCTGCATAGATAGTCTGGTATCTTTCTTTATCTGCTTCTCCGGGTTTTCTTTTTATATACGGGGGCAAAGGAGTGTCGCCAGCCTCATCAATTATTTCTGCAAAACTAAAATGAGCAGGCTGCCAACTCAATTCCACTACATATGCTTCCGGTAGCTTTTCAACCAGGCTGGCCTGGAGTTCCACTTCAGTACCCTGAATAATACATTTTTTCGATAAACTGCCGTCCTTCCATTTGCTTGCTCCACCGATTAAACATTTCCATTTTATCTTTTCTTTTTTGCTCATGATGGTGCTATACTCATTCACCGCTTCAGAAGGTTCCAGGCAAAATATTTCTATTACTCCACCGGTAGGTTTTTGAAATAATATCCTCGCCTGTATTACCCGGGTATTATTAAAAACAAGCTGGCAGCCGGTTGGTAAATATGCCGCTAAGTTTTTATAGCAGTCATCTCTAATGCTGCCGTCTTTATAAATCAATAGTTTGGAACCATCCCTTTCTGCCAGTGGAAAAGCTGCAATACGGGATTCCGGCAAGGGGTAAGTGTAATTAAGGATGGAGATATCTTTTGGGTGCATGTTGGTAAATGTTAAAGGATGCAAAATTATGGTTCCTCCAATAATCATGCAGGACCGCTTTTATCCAAAGCCGGTTTTGGGCAGTTATTAAACAGCAGGCATAGAATTAAAGAGCCGGATGCAAACATCCGACTTTTTAAAACATGGTGAAGTGTCTTATTTATAATGGGTGCATTTTAAATCGTTGCAGCGCCAAGTGGTTGGTGAGGACACTAACCACGGCCCAGCCTCGGTCGGTGTCCACCGACCGAAAACGAGAGCGCCATCCGATAGCTATCGGATTTGAAATGCCCCCATTATAATTTACCATTCTTTATCTCATCTACTACGCCCGGATCCAATAGCGTGGAAGTGTCACCTAAATTTTCTGTTTCTCCTTCCGCGATTTTTCTTAACAGCCGCCGCATGATTTTTCCGCTTCTTGTTTTAGGAAGGCCTGTTACAAACTGTATTTTATCTGGTTTGGCGATAGCACCAATCACCCTGCTTACGGTTTGAAAAATATCTTTTCTTGTTTGTGCTTCATCCACATGCATGTGGCCATAAATTATATAGGCATAAATTCCCTGTCCTTTAATTTCATGCGGATAACCAACCACCGCACTTTCTATAACCCCGGCATGCATATTGATCGCATTCTCCACTTCGGCGGTACCAATCCGGTGGCCGCTTACATTTAGTACGTCATCTACCCTTCCGGTAATGCTGTAATTTCCTTCTTTATCTTTCATGGCGCCATCACCTGTGAAATACAGGTTTTCATAAGCAGCAAAATAATTAGTCCGGCAGCGTTCATGGTCACCATAAGTTGTTCTTAAAATACCAGGCCATGGCGCTTTTATGCAAAGATTGCCTTTTAGCAGGCCATCCTCATCTGCTTCTATTAATTCTTTTCCGTTTTCATCCACCAATACGGGTTGTACACCGGGCATCGGTAAGGTAGCCCAACTTGGCCGGGCAGGTGTAATGCCTGCCAGGTTCGATATTAATACGCCGCCGGTTTCTGTTTGCCACCAGGTATCCACAATAGGGCAGTTATTTTTTCCGATATTATCATCATACCAATGCCATGCTTCTTCATTAATTGGTTCGCCTACGGTACCTAATACTTTTAGGGTGGAAAGGTTTTTACCATTCAATGGATCCAACCCAAAACTCATTAAACTCCGGATGGCAGTGGGAGCGGTATAGAGCGTATTCACTTTAAATTTTTCTATGATTTCCCAAAAACGTCCCGGATCAGGAAATGTAGGGATGCCCTCAAACATCACGCTGGTGCCACCGGCGCTCAGGGGGCCATACAGGATGTAACTATGACCGGTAATCCACCCGATATCGGCCGTGCAGAAAAAAACCTCACCGGGTTTATATTGAAATGTATTTACAAAAGTATAGTTTGCCCAAACCATATAGCCTGCAATGCTATGCACTACCCCTTTGGGTTTACCTGTCGATCCAGAAGTGTATAAAATAAAGAGTGGATCTTCCGCATCCATCTCTGTGGCGGGCATTGTTACCACGTTGTCTTTTTCTACCTGCGTCTCTGCATATTCCATCTCATCTTCCCACCATACATCCCTGCCTTTCAGCATGGAAACCGGTGTTCGGGTCCTGGTGTAAACGATTACCCTTTTGATGGTTCTGTTTCCAATCAAAGCATCATCAATAATACTTTTTAACGGGATGTCTTTATTGCCACGGAAAGCTCCATCACAGGTTACTATAAATTCGGCCTGTGCGTCGTACAGCCTGTCAGCAATGCTTTGAGCAGAAAATCCGCCAAAGATAACGCTGTGTATAGCGCCAATCCTGGCACAGCCTAAAACAGCATAAGCCAGTTCTGGCACCATTCCCATGTAGATACACACACGGTCACCTTTTTTTACACCATTGTTAATCAGCACCTGCGCAAACTGGCAAACTCTTTTATGCAGGCGGTTATACGTTACCACACGGGTACGATCATTCGGGTCGTTGGGTTCCCAGATGATCGCAGGCTTATCGCCGAGTTTTTCAAGATGCCGGTCAATGCAGTTTTCAGTAATGTTCAGTTTACCACCTTTAAACCATTCAATCTTCGGCTCTTTAAAATTCCATTCCAGCACGCTGTCCCATTTTTTCCTCCAGTAGAAATTTTCAGCGATATCTGCCCAGAAAGCTTCCGGTTCTTCCACACTCCGATTGTAATCGCTGTGATATTGTTCAAGGGAGGTAATCTGATGAGGATAGGCCATAATCGTTCAATGATTTTTTTTGATAAATTTCTTTGGCACCCAATTTAATATATTTATGCTAATTAAAGTTAAACAAACCGCAAACTCTTCCGTAAGGGTTACTTCTCTTTTGTATTGTTTACAATTTTTAGAAAGGCTACTCACTATGGTGTCACCTCTTTTAAACTCGCTACCGTTTTTATTTCGGCTTCATTTCAGCTATACAAGTAATGGATAGCTTTACCGATCAATTGTTCCTTTTTAAGGGAGCCTGCCCAGAGGTGACACCTTTTTTGCAGAGTCTGCAAATTTTCAAACAGCTTTTCACAAAGGTGTCACCTCTTTTAAACTCGCTACCGTTTTTATTTCGGCTTCATTTCAGCTATACAATTAATGGATAGCTTTATTGATCAACCCTTCCTTTCGCAGGGTGCTTGCCCAGAGGTGACACCTTTTTTGCAGTCTCTGCAATTTCTCAAAAGCTATTCACAAAGGTGTCACCTCTTGTTAAATAGCCACTTTATTAAACAAACACCAGCCGATTTGTTCAATTAATTACCCGCCGAACTTTGCCGCTTTATCAAAGCGCTTTTTAAAATAATTTTCTCCTTCTCATTCGGGAGCGTCTTTTTCTCCAACTTACGAAATAGTAATTCGGCTGATTCTTTTCCTATCTCAAACGCGGGTTGTGTTATCGTTGATAAAGAGGGGGATAACAAAGAGGCGGTACGCAAATTAGAAAAGCTAACCACCTTTAGGTTTTTAGGGATTTTCAATTTGAGTGCATTACAAGTATAATAGGTAGAAATTGCCAGCTTTTCAACGGATGCAAATATGCCGTCGGGCCTGCCTTTTTTATCAAGCAGGTTTTTTACTATTGCCAGGTTGGCAACATTATCATTACTGCACTGAATGATCAATTTTGGATCAGGCGGTATATTGTATTTTTTTAGGGCATCTTTATAACCCAGCATTCTCTTTTCTGTGGTTGATAAAAAACCTGCTAAACGTAAATAAGCTATTTTTTTGCAACCAGCCAACAGCAGGTGTTCGGTTGCCTTAAAACCGCTTTCATAATCATCTGTAGTTACCGTGGGGCATCCCTTTATTTCTGCAACCCGATCAAAGAAAACGACTGGCACGCCGGATTGGTGTAAATCTGCGAGATGCTTTACACTAATGGTATCACTGCAAAGTGAAACCAGCACACCATCTACCCTTCCGCCTTGCAGGTGCTTAATGGTGGATTCTTCATTCTTAAAATCTTCATGGGTTAAATAGGTTAAAACATGGTACCCTTTCTGGGCAGCAATTAATTGTATGCCATCAATAGCGAGTGCAAAAAAGTTATTGGCAATTTCAGGGATTACAACAGCGATGGTGAGTGTTTTACTTTTACGAAGGCCCCGGCCAAATGGGTTTGGCTGGTAGTTCATTTTTTCAGCCATGGCCAACACCCGTTTTTTTGTTTCGGCACTAATCTCATGACTGTCACGAAGCGCCTTAGACACTGACGAAATGGAAATACCGAGTTCGGCAGATAATTTTTTTAAATTTACTCCACTCATATTATTGAAAAACCGGGTCAGCTAATAAGTGCCACAGCATAGATTGAAAATGCAAATGTATTAAATTGCAGTTTTAGTAAAAATAATCTAAAATGTAATTGAAACGATATTCAGCCTGGCTGCTGAAACAGAAAGGTATATGAGATGATAGTTCTTGTTATTACAGATGTCTCTATCTACGAAAGAAAAATGCCACACCTGGAAGGTGTGGCATTGATAACAAGTTTTAACGACGGTTATTAATCCGGAATCTGATCCAATGGTGCAACATTTTTTTCAGCTCCGCTATATCCAATATTCTGATTGATACGACCATCGGAATTACCATCAATCGCCGACTGTGGAATGGGCCATAATACATGGTATTGGCTGATCCTGAATACATCCTGGTGGATAGTAACGAAATTCTTTTTATAGAAAATATTTTTTTCCAAAATTCTGTCCACCATAAAGTTGGAAGTGGAGAAATTAGCAAGCGTGTACGTTTTGCCATTGTACGGTTTACCGGTTTTTGCAAATAAAAAGGCAATCCTTCCTAACTCAGTCTTCCGGCCTTCCTCATAATATAATTCACGTGCTCTTTCATCCAATACGGTGCCTATACTCATGTTGGTAGCACTATAGGGAGCACAATTGGCTCTTGTTCTTACTGCGTTTACATCGGCGGCTGCACTTGCCAAATCGTCCTTCCAAACATAGGCTTCTGCCCGAATCAAATAAGTTTCGGCTAAACGGGCCACATACCAATCTGTATGGCCTCCCTGCATGGGCGTTCTTTCCGGATCGGGTATATACAATTTATAATGTGGCCAGGGATACCACTGGCGTAAAGTGTCTGAGCATAAAAGTGTTCCTGTGGCACTATATAATCTTAGTCTTTGACCATAATACGGGTCTACTCCTTTTAACCCGGGGTTACTATATCGCAGGTTTTCCATATACACCCAGTTACCCGAGGTGGAATCGTGCCTGAAATCGTTTGGATCATCCCAGATTTCGCCATAATGATAGGAGGTTGAACGGCAGCGACCTATGCCACGGCCATACATCGTCATATTATCAATCTCTATATTAGCAAGGGGCGACATACCTGTACCACCATTCGGGGTTCTGATACCTGCTATAGATATACCGGGGGCCGCCTGCCGCATAGAAGTAGTACCGGTGGAAACATTACCAGGATTTCCCAGGCGATCGGTTACAATAAACAAAGCCTCTTTATTGTTTGCTGCATATTTATTGTCGGGGCGGTGTAAATCCCAGGTAACATTTTTGGTGGCGACATTTGCATCCACTCCAAATCTGCCGGTCATTAATTTATACGCTCCATTATTAATAACCGCACTGGCAGCGGCAATTGCCTCATCAAACAGCCCCAATGAAAGATTGATTTTTGCTAACATATGATAAACGGCACCCTTGTTTACATCTCCTTTGTCGGCTATCCAGGGTACCCAAAGTACTGCACTGTCAAGATCTGATTTCATTCGCTGCAAAATCACTTCTCTTTTTACAGATGCATAATTTGTCTTTACACTGGATAATTCTTTTAAAGGACAGGGAACATCGCCAAACTGGTTGGTTAAACGATAATAATCATAAGCCCTGTAAAAAAAAGCTTTACCCTTAATAATGTTTTTCGTAGATTCAGGAATAGCCGTTGCTGCAGGCAGTCGGGAAATAATGGTATTTGCCAAACGAATACCAATCCATTCCTGGTCCCAGTACCAACCAATTCTATTAAAATCTCCATTGTTCAACTGGGCATCCGGTTTAATCAGCACATCCAGGTTTTGTGCAGGCCCTGTTTTATCATCTGTTCCTTCTACAGCTACTTCCGAAAAGATGGTTTCAGTTATAATCGGCGCACCATCCCCATACCATTCGCCGCGGAGATTTCTGGCACATCCATTTAGGGCTGCATTGAATCCCGTAACATCTATGAATGTATATTCAACAGAAAAGATAGACAGTGGCTTTGGTGCTAACCAGTCTTTTTTACAACCCTGAAAAACCATCGTGCCTATAACGATGATGGCTGAGAGGCTAAGAAATTTATATGAATTTTTCATTTGTTTATTTTAATTGTTTTCTGTTACATGAAATTCGCTTGAGAATCATTTTGGGTGTTGTCAAAATTTGTCATGGCTCATTTCATGTATTAATTATTTTAACAGTTGTCTTATAATGTCAGGTTTACTCCAAAATTATAGGTAATGGGTGTTGGAGTAATGTTTGAGCGTCCGTCTGCTCCGTGAAACTCAGGGTCGAAGTAATTCCAGTTTGAAAAGACTGCTGCGTTTACGATGTTGGTATAAAATTTCAAGGCTCCTAACTTCCATTTTTGGGTAATTGCTGCCGGAATAGTATACGCAAGACTAATATTACTTAACCTAACAAAGGAAGATTTTTTATAAACGTTCCAGGAAACACCGCCGCCCCTAGTAGAGCCAAGTTTTCCATATTCATTAGACGGATTTGAAGGAGTCCAATAGGGTACTTCATAGAAGTTAACCCGATCATAGAAAACGTTATTACTTCCGTTCCTGGCTCCATTGGTTGCTTCATTAAAGGTGGATAATTGCCCCATCCTGGCATAAAGGACAAAAGAGAAATCGAAATTCCGATAAATTTTAAATTCATTCCGCAGGTTCCATGAATATTTAGGAGCACGATCACCGATAAATTCCTTATCTGCAATCGTAAATTTGCCATCCCCATTTCCATCCTTCAAACGCATATCACCGGGTTGAAATCCATATGCTGTTGCTGCAGCTTTATCCGCTGTTTGCCAAACCCCCTGTATAGGATAATCGAAGACAGCACTAATTGACTTGCCTATAAACCAGTTATTCACGATATCGTTTTTTTCTGAACTGCCACTCTCCTTGCCAGTTACCGGATCATAATCAGGGGTTGGTCCATACAAATGGACAATTTTGTTTCTGTTAGTCCAAATACCAACTGTTGTGTTCCATGTAAAATTCCTTTTTCGCATGTTTACGGTATTTACACTCATTTCAAATCCTTTGTTTTGCACTTCACCAAGGTTTACCAGGATACTGCTAAATCCTGTGACCGTAGGTAATGAGCGGTTCACCAGCAAATCTTTAGTAGTACGTTGATAAATATCAAACGAACCACTTACTTTACCCTTGACTATAGAATAATCCAAACCAAAATTTAAGGAACTGTTTCTTTCCCATCTCAAATCAGGATTTGATAAATTACTTCCGGCCACATAAGATGAATTGTAGGTTGCTCCCCCGGGGGTTACAAATACATAGGTACCTGCATTCAAATTAGACAAAGCCGCATAGCGACCAATTTGCCTGTTCCCGTTTTCACCATACGAAACCCTGAGTTTGGCATAATCCAACCATCCTGAAGTGCCTTTTAAAAACTTCTCATCGCTTAGTGCCCATGCCAATCCTAAGGAAGGGAAGGTCGCTCTTGGGTTTAGCAGGCCAAATGCCGAATAGCCGTCTCTGCGGGCAGTGGCGGTTAAAAAGAAACGTTGGTTATAATTATAAGCAACCCTCGCCATCAAGGCATCGCCTGTTTCATATTGGTCATCACTATTAACAATAGGCGGCAGGGTGCCAAATTGAATACCGTTGTACCCTAAATTGTCGTTGGGCAAAAAATTCTCAGCCTGGACAGTGGTGTTCCAGGATTGGAATTTTTCTGCGTTTACCAGGAAGGTAGCTTCTATGGCATGTTTGCCAAATGTTTTATTCCAGCGCAAAATATTATCCAACTGCCAGGAGTAAACGGTTTGATTCCTTCTGTTTGCAACGCCTCGTCTCGTTATGATATCTGGCTTTTTAGCAGACAGATGCTGGTATTC
>JBBQTL010000024.1:0-38481 GCA_038213285.1 Chitinophagales bacterium | reverse complement strand
AAAGGAGCACTCTACACGAACACCATCAACGGCTGAAAACTCTTCCCTATACCTCGAAGCCCACTGCCCGCCGTTGTTGCGTGTTGTGTGGATGGTAGTGCGGCGATGGCAACACCAACAACCTTTAAAGTTGTTGGTGATTGCTCTGCCACGAATCCCTCTGCACGAACACCAACAACGGCGGAGGGTGGGAGCCATGTTGTTGGTGATTGCTCTGCCACGAATCCCTCAGCACGAACACCATCAACGGCGGAGGGTGGGAGCCATGTTGTTGGTGATTGCTCTGCCACAAATCCCTCAGCACGAACACCAACAACGGCTGAAAACTCTTCCCTATACCTCGAAGCCCACTGCCCGCCGTTGTTGCGTGTTGTGCGGATGGTAGTGCGGCGATGGCAACACCAACAACCTTTATGGGAGGAATAAAATATAACACGTAAGCAAAGTTGTTGGTGATTGCTCTGCCACGAATCCCTCAGCACGAACACCAACAACGGCGGAGAGTGGGAGCAATGTTGTGGGTGATTGCTCTGCAAAGGAGCACTCTACACGAACACCAACAACGGCTGAAAATTAGTATCTTAACTATTCAAAACTACAAATGGCCGAAATAATCACTGAATATCCCCTGTTTTTTACTGCAACAAACCTGGAATGGAAAAAACTACTAAAGCCGGAAAAGTATAAAGATATTGTAATTGAAAGTCTTCGGTTTTTAGTGAATAGTAAAAGGATTATTTTGTATGGATTTGTAATAATGGATAATCATATACACCTTATATGGCAAATGCAGCCTGGGATAAACCTTGTTGATGTACAAAGGGATTTTTTAAAATATACTGGCCAGCAAATCAAAAAAGATTTACAAAAATACCATCCCCGGGTATTGGCTCATTTTAAAGTAACTGCTAAAGACCGGCAATACCAGTTTTGGGAAAGAAATGCATTAAGCGTTGAATTAAGAACCCCACAAGTATTTCAGCAAAAAATAGATTATATACATTATAATCCGGTAAAGGCAGGTTTATGCAATTTGCCTGAGGGGTATCGTTATTCATCCGGATCTTTATACTTTACAAATAAAACGGAATGGGGGTTTTTAACACACTACAAGGATTAATACAAGGGCAGTAGGATCAAAAAATAATATAAGGCTTAAGCAAAGTTGTTGGTGATTGCCCTGCCACGAAACCCTCAGCACGAACACCAACAACGGCGGAGAGTGGGAGCCATGTTGTGGGTGATTGCTCTGCAAAGGAGCACTCTACACGAATACCATCAACGGCTGAAAACTCTTCCCTATACCTCGAAGCCCACTGCCCGCCGTTGTTGCGTGTTGTGCGGATGGTAGTGCGGCGATGGCAACACCAACAATCTTTAAAGTTGTTGGTGATCGCCCTGCTACGGAGCCCTCTGCACGAACACCAACAACGGCTGAATGTAACACGTAAGCCATGTTGTTGGTGATTGCTCTGCCACGAATCCCTCAGCACGAACACCAACAACGGCGGAACGGCGGAGAGTGGGAGCAATGTTGTTGGTGATCGCCCTGCTACGAAGCACGCTGCACGAACACCAACAACGGCGGAAATAATTTGTTGTAGGGCATATTTTATTGTTTTTGGCACAATCCGCTTTACTATTTATGACATTTTTATTCATTCCATTTTTTAATCAGCTTTAATTACCTTGCCCAAAAAATCTTATGCACCCAATTAAAACCTTCTTAACATCCTGCCTCATTTTATCCGGATTGTCTTCGCTGGCGCAGGTTACCCGGCAGCCTGATACTACGCAGGCAAAATTAACTGGATTTACAGCAGTAGAAACAGAGGCTTCCTATCCTGGTGGTAATGTTGCGTGGATTAAATATTTAGAAAAAAAACTTGATGCGGATGTCCCCGTCAAGAACAAGGCACCTGTTGGAAAATATACAGCATTTGTACGTTTTATTGTAAGTAAAGACGGATCCGTCAGTAATGTGACGCCAGTCACAAAATATGGTTACGGAATGGAAGAAGAAGTGGTAAGGGTAATTGAAGGATCAGGTAAATGGGTGTCCGCTATACAAAATGGAAAACCGGTAAATGCATACCGCAAACAACCCATCACTTTTATAACAGAAGACGAAAATTTTAAAATTACCACGCAGGAACCGTACACCTTGTTTGCCGACATAGACAATGAAATCACTGTTTCTGCACGAAAGATAAAGCCGGCAGACATTTCTATTAATGTGCAAGGTGGTAAGTCTATATCGGTATCGGATGGTAAATTTATTATTCGGATTAGCAAGCCTGGCAGGGTTATCATAGAAGTTGTAAACAATAAAAAAGATGACCGGGAAATTGGACTCGCCAGTTTTGAAGTGATTGCGAAATAATATCGTTTTTATGTATTTATATTACTGTAGGGCATCAAGCAGTGGAGGGTCAATTTAAACCTAGATATTTTCGCACAGGTTATTTTCCAACACATGTACAAGTCCATCGATTGTCTGGATTGGTCGGGAATACCAGGAAGAATTTACCAGGTCTGTCAATTTATTCGGCTTTGCCTTTATCAAAGTAACCGCCGGCAAATAGTAGATTCCCACTTTTATCAATACTATATTTTCCTGTGCTTGGTTTTTCAAAACCAAGGTAAGCGCAAGTTCCTTTTTTGGTTATTGTAAATGAACCAAGGGGTATGTATTCGTAAGCACCATTTCGATATTTACTGGCGGTACAACCATATTTTCCATACTTCAGTCCTGTAGGAATTTTTTGAGCCAACATAGTTAAGGGCGCAACACAAAATAACAATGAGAAAATTATTGTAAACAAGGATATTTTTTTCATTTGAAATTAGAGCAGTTTAAATTTGAATGAATTTACACAACAAGATCACAATAATCAAAATCTCTTTCGATTTATTAAATTAACGACACAAGGGAAGTTGCAGCCGCCCGGGTAATTATTTTGACATCATCATTTTAAGAACGCCTTTTAGGCGGAGCCTGTAAGCTTAAGCAGGATAGGAACCCAAAACAAATTCCATTTCTACCTAAAGTGTATACCTTTGCAGTCGTTATCCACATGGCAGCTATCAGTTTGCAAATTTTAGAAACAAGGACTGCTGTATGCCTGGGGTATAAAATTTCAAAGCCAGTGTTGAACGTTTTGATCTTATCTAAACAGAATCACCTTTGCAATTAAAAATTATGAATAAAACCGGATCAATAATAGTTATTGAAGACGACACCGATGACCAGATGATTTTAAATGAGATTTTTGAAGAACTTAACTTTAAAAATGAAATCATTTTTTTTGAAGATGGTGATGAGGCGCTGGATTACTTAATTAAAACAAAGGATGAACCCTTTCTGATTCTTTCTGATATTAATATGCCCAGGTTAAACGGAATAGAGCTAAGAGAAAAAATTCATACAAATGAAGACTTAAGACTAAAATGTATTCCCTATTTATTCTTTACCACCAGCGGTGAACAGAAATATGTAGTGGATGCTTATTCAAAGTCCGTCCAGGGATTTTTTGTTAAGCCGGATTCGTACGAAAAGTTAAAGCGTACCATTAAAATAATAATAGAATATTGGCAGGAATGCGAATCCCCCAATTACATAAAATAGTAAGAAAATTCGGTGCGTACTAATTTGTTACAAGGGCTGTAATCAAAGGGTTGCCAACTTTGAAGAATAGATTTGTTGTCAATTACGTGCTTTTAAAAAGTCGGCAACCCTCGTGGCATTTTGAAGTGCACTCATTCAATAAAATAAAGCTGCAGTGGTTGAAAACCTACACTTTTTTAAGCTTCCATTTCCCTTTTTTAAATACCATATAGGCGACTATACTGATGGCTGTTTCCGCAACAGGTATTGCAATAAAAACGCCTGTGGCACCCATGTGAAAGGTTTTAGACAATAGCCAGGCCAGTGGTATCTGGAAAAACCAAAAGCCAAACAAATTGATAATGGTGGGTGTGCTCGTATCGCCTGCACCGTTAAATGCATTGGCCATTACCATTCCGATCCCATAAAATATATAACCTGCGCTGATAATGCGTACAGCCAAAATTGCATAATGGGCTACTGCATTTTCTTTTGTAAAAAAAGAAATGATATAAGGAGCAAATGCCAATAATATTACCGAAACCAATGCCATAAAAACCGCATTGTATTGGGCGGTTTTTATCACCGAATCCTCGGCCCTTTGTGGCTGTAATGCACCCAGGTTTTGACCCACCAATGTAGTGGCAGCATTGCTCATGCCCCAGGCAGGTAATAAAAAAAACATCACGATCCTGATAGCGATCTGGTATCCGGCGGAGGCATCACTGTGGCCGGTTGTTACTACCAGGCTTGCCAGTACGATCCAGCTCCCGGAGCCTATCAAAAACTGGAGTGTTGCCGGCCAGGCAATATCAATGATGGAACGAATAATTGCCCAATCCGGTACCAGGTGTTTAAGGGTGAATTGAATCAGCCGTTTTCCATTAAACAGGTAGTATAATTGGTAACATACACCAATGCCACGCCCGATAGTTGTTGCCATTGCAGCCCCTTCAATGCCGAATGCCGGTATTGGCCCTACACCACGGATCAATACGGGGCACAATATGATATTGCAAATATTGGCGATCCAAAGGCTCTTCAACGCCATCATGGCATCTCCCGCTCCCCGAAAAATTCCGTTGATCAGGAATAGCAGCATGATGACCAGGCTGCCTCCCATTATGATCCGGGTGTATCCTACACCTGCTTCAATGGCTGCTTCCTCCGCACCCATCAGGCGTAAAATATCTTTTGAGTAAATAAAGCCCGGTATACTAACCGCAAACGTGATGGCAAGCGAAATGAATATTGACTGCATCCCCGCTTTGGAAGCAGCTTGCTCATTTTTTTCTCCGATGCGCCTTGATACCATGGCCGTGGCAGCCATACTAATGCCGATTGCGAGTGAATAAACAATTGTGATGACCGATTCCGTTAGTCCTACGGTAGATGTGGCATGCTTGCCCAGGTGGCTTACAAAGTAGATATCCACTACCGCAAAAACACTTTCCATACACATCTCCAGCACCATTGGGATCGCCAGTAAAATAACGGCTTTGCGAATACTGCCGCTGGTATAATCCTGCATTTCGCCATTGAGCGATTGACGGATGAGTGAAAAAACAGATGATAAACGGTTGGATGCGTTTTGATAAGTTGTCATGAAATTCTTTTTATATGATAGTCAATGAGAAGACAGCAGTGTAAAACCGCTTAACAGTGATAGATGTTAGAACCAATGCAGCGCAGGTTCCTTAAAAGAATTTCATATTCGTAAAATTGAAGGAGACAAAGATTATAAAAAAAATGCAAAAACAAATATTTTATATCCTCATTTATGGTGCGCCGATATTTTGTGGTATGTTAATCCTGAAATGAGAATAAATCATTAATGTCGTTTTATGAAGATTTAGTTAGTCCTCATTGATGAATAAATTAATACGGTTATTTCCGAAACGTTAGCGGAGCGAAAGCTGTTGGAAGCTGCCTTATCAAATGGAGGCGGATGGCGAAATCAGGTATGGATTGCATGTAAGCAACGAATCAATAATGTCGTGTTATGTGCGGAATATGAATGACCGGCATATTCATTTTGTAGATGGGGCTGGAGGTGGATATACGAAGGCTGCGGGGGTATTAAAAAAGAAAATCAGCATTGGTTGACTGCTGATTTTCTTCGATAAGGCATTGTAGATATATTTATACATCTTTGACGGAACTGTTCAACTTTACTTAATACCAGCAGCAGGTAAGAAATTGCCGAAATTTATCGTGCCCGGAGTATTGGCAGTTTGTTTTGTATTCATATAGTGCTGTGTATAATTACAAAATTCAAAAAAGAGTACATTTAATTGTACAGCTCGTTTTTAGTTGGTTCCAACATTTAATTACCTTACATTTTCACTATTATTGTAATGGCAATATTTGATAACTATGTTATCCTGATTCTTTTAAAATTATTCAATATGTATACAATAGAAAATGAAATACTGAAAGTAGCGGTTAACCCGGCAGGGGCTGAGTTAACAAGTTTGTTCAATAAAAAAACCGGCCTTGAATATATGTGGAGTGGTGATGCAAAATTCTGGGGAAAGCAATCACCTGTCTTATTTCCAATCATTGGCACTTTAAAGGATAACAAATATTTTTTAGAGGGCAAAACCTACCAACTTGGCAGGCATGGATTTGCGAGGGAAAAAACATTTTCCGTAGTGGAGCATGGAAATACCTCCATCCATTTTAAACTGGAATCTGATGAACAAACTTTAAAGATTTACCCTTTTCAATTTAGTTGTTCCCTAATTTATAGTGTCGTTGAAAACCGGCTGTCTGTTACCTACCTTGTAGAAAATAAGGGAGCGGAGAGGATGCACTTTTCAATAGGTGGCCATCCCGCTTTTAAGTTGCCCCTGGTGGATGACTTATTGTATGAAGATTATTTTTTATTGTTTAATAAGAACGAAAATGCCGGTCGATGGCCAATCAGTGCGGATGGATTAATTGAGGAAGTGGCTATCCCGTTACTACAGGATACGAATCAACTGCCATTATCAAAATCCTTGTTTTACAAAGATGCAATTGTATTAAAGCATCTTCAATCCGATGAAGTACAGGTAAAGTCTGCCAGGCACCCTGCAGGTTTAAGTTTTACTTTTACAGGCTTTCCATACCTGGGGATATGGGCTGCAAAGGATGCTCCTTTTATTTGTATAGAACCCTGGTGTGGTATTGCTGATAGTGTGGGGAGCAACCAGGATTTTACTGAAAAGGAAGGGATTGTAAATTTGCCTGCCGGTGAAAGTTTTGAAAGAACATGGAGGGTTGCTACCTGGTAATCACCAGGCGAATAAAAAATGAATCAATGGCATGTTGAAATGGCCATCAATCAACAATCATGCACACAGGATACCTTTAATATTTTGGTTGCAACCCCATATTATAAAACATAAAACTCCATTTATCCTTTTGCCCTGCAATGGTTTGTTTAGTGCTTTTGCCGGCGCCATGCCCGGCTTTTGTTTCTATCCTGATAAGAACCGGGTTGTTGCCAATATGTTTCTCCTGAAGAGTGGCCGCAAATTTAAATGAATGTGCGGGAACCACCCGGTCATCATGATCGGCAGTAGTGATCATGGTTGCAGGATATGTCGCTTCCTTCACATTGTGCAGAGGTGAATAGTAATAGAGATAGTCAAACATTTCCTTACTGTCTTCCGATGTGCCATAATCATAAGCCCATCCAGCCCCGGCGGTAAATTGATGATAGCGCAACATATCCAATACCCCCACCGCGGGAAATGCAACTTTGCACAATCCTGGTTGCTGCGTGATGCATGTGCCAACCAGCAGGCCGCCGTTGCTGCCGCCTTCAATTGCAAGCATCTCCCTGGAAGTATATTTATTGTCAACCAGGTATTGAGCCGCCGCAATAAAATCATCAAATACATTTTGCTTTTTTGTTTTAATGCCCTGCTCATGCCATGCTTCGCCATACTCGCCGCCGCCACGTAAATTTGGTACGGCGTAAATCCCACCGTTTTCTAATAATATAATATTGGAGGTGCTGAAGGATGGGGTAAGGTTTACACCAAAACCACCATAGGCATACAACAGGCAGGGATTCTTCCCATTTAGTTCGATGCCTTTTTTATGCGTAATAATCATCGGAATCTTTGTTCCATCCTTTGATGTGTAAAATATTTGGCTTGATTCATAATCTTCCGCTTTGAATTCTACGGAGGGCTTTTTATACAAACTGCCTTCCCCGGTTTGGATATTGAGTTTATAAATCGTGTATGGAGTTGTGTAAGCCATAAAGCCATAGTAGAGTTTTGTGTCATTTTGCTTTGCAGAAAAGCCATTAGCGCTTCCTAAACCGGGTAGTTCAATTTCACGGATCTGCCTGCCCGTTTTATCATGCTGGTACACTTTGGTTACCGCATCTTTCAGATAGGTGCAAAATATAAAACCACCTGCTGAAGATGTATTGAGTACTTCGGGTTTTGCCGCAACGATTGTTTTCCAGTTGGCTTCCGTTGGATTGTTAACGGGTACCATTACCAGTTTCCCGGTTGGCGCATTTCTATCCGTTTGAATATAAAAGTTTTTATCATCGGAGTTCACAACGCCATGCTGGTTGTTCATATCGGTTACCAGTGGGATAATGGCTGCATTGGGTATAGTCAGGTCGAGGATATGTAACTCATTTCCGTAGGTGGCATTGGCCCCGTAAATAACCAGCCAGTGTGCATCTTCCGTTACTGCTGCGGAGATGTAACGGTTTGGCAGGGCGCTACCTCCATAAATTAACCGGTCATCTTTTTGCGGGGTACCCATCCTATGGTAAAATAGTTTATGGGTATCTGTTACACCGGCTAAAAAGCTCCCTTCCTTTGGCCGGTCGTAAGTGCTGTAAAAAAAGCCTTCATTACCCTTCCAGCTTGCAGCGCCGAATTTAATGTCGAGCATTGTATCACCCACCTGTTTTTTTGTAGCAGCATCTATTACAATCATTTTTTGCCAGTCGCTGCCGCCCTCCGAAATATTATAGGCCGCAAGCGATCCGTCTTCGGAAAAATTAATGGCAGCAAGGGAAGTGGTGCCATCTTTCGAAAATGTGTTGGGATCTAAAAATAATTCGGGTTCTCCACCATCCAGTTTTTCCCGGTACATTACTCCCTGGTTTTGAAGGCCCGAATTTTTGTGATAATAAATGTAATTGCCTTCCCTGGTGGGAGCTGAGAATTTTTCATAATTGAAAAGATGTTCGTACCGTTTACCGATAGCTTCCCGAAAAGGAATCTGTGCCAGGTAGTTTTCAGTTACCTCGTTTTGAGCTTTTACCCAGGCACCTGTTTCGTCGCTGGTATCATCTTCCAGCCATCGGTAAGGGTCGTCTACAATGGTGCCAAAATAATTGTCTTTTACGAGGTTGTCCTTTTTGGTAGCGGGATATTTCACTTTGATGGATTTAAAATTTTCAGGCGATGAAGAAGGATTATTGTTACAGGCAGCCATTAACAGCAAGCTACAACAAGCGATCAATAATTTTTCATATCGGGGTAGTAAAAAAGAAAGATAGCTTTTTTTCTGAAATGATGAGAAGGCTGTTGGATAAATGGAGTGATAAAATTTAATACCCAAAAAGAAAAAGAATAGAAAGACAATAAGAAGCGACTGTTTTACTGGGTGCATTTCAAATTCAATAGCTATTGGATTGCAGCGTCTACGGGGTTACTTATTTTGCCGTTAAGGCGTTCAGACGTTTTTATTTCTTTGAACTCAACGTCGTAACTCCTTAACGGCGATTTACTGATTTTTTAGTTCTTAAATATAGCGCAACAATTTGAATTGAAATGCACCCGTTTTATTCTATCACTTCAAACAACAACAACTGTGTTTTTTCAAGTGGGTTAAAATTGTTATCTGATACAAACAACAAAGTTTTATGTCCATTGGATAGTTGCGGTCCAAAACTTACCCCTTCAATATTATCAATAAAAATACCCAGCGTATCCATGTTCAGTAATAATTTTTTCGTGGCCGGTATAAAATAGGTGCTGCCGGATAAGGAAGGGATATCTTTTATATCAGTAGCGTCCTTTAAATCTGCGATAAATAGTTTTACACTGCATCCCAGTCGTCCGCTGGAGAACGATCGCTCGATTAAGAGTAGTTTATTTTTTCCTATGTAAAGAATATCGGTTACCCCGTTTATTTTTAATGCATTTGCCGGAAATGGGGGATAGGCTACCGGTTCTAATTTGTATGCAAACTGTTGTGTGTTTTGCATTTTGCCTACGTCAAATTTTAATATTCTGATGTACGCATTATTGTTCATTGTATCTGCCCTCGGGCCGTCCTCATACAAAGGTTCTTCTACATTTGCAAAAAGAGTGGTATAGTTATCGGCGAATGTTAATCCTTCCAATACCCCGTTTCGCCTCGGTCCTTTTTCAATTGCCTGCATAGCGAGGTTATGGGGTAATGTATAACTTTTCAGATAGTTGCCTTTGGTTAAAATGGTAATAATGGACGGGTTTACCAGTACGGTATCTTTATGGTTAACAGTTCTTTCACCCTCACTGCTCCAGGTTAATTTTTTTTTGATTGGATCATATCGCATGGCCTCCGGATCGAGTGTATGAAAACGGTCTTGCTTATTACCCGGATATGATTTCCCATTGGGTTGTAGTAGTTGTTGCACCCCGGTAAATTGCACATTGGAAATGACTTTTCCCGTTACGGTAATATCTGCGGTGTAATAGCGTGCAGGATTAATTGCACTGCGATCATCACAGATAAAGTAATAGCGCTTATTTGCCGCATCGTAATCTATTCCGGACAAACCTCCGATGGTAGTATTTTTAAACTGTTTTGCAAACGGTATTTCGTATTGTCCTAAAAATTGAAGCTGGCTGATAGATGAAACTGGTTGTGCGAAAGCCGTATTTTTAAATGTAACTATAGCTGATAAGAAAAAAGCAGTCAGGGGAATTAAAAAAGTTCCGGATTGAGTTGAGCGCATATTGAATATTTGTGCGACAAAGTTTAGAAAAGAAACTTTATTTAGCGTGTTTTTGTTTTAGTAGTGGTAAGTAAGGATGTTTTATAAAAAATATTACTGCTGGTTTCAAATCTTTTTTAATAGAATTAAATAAAAATCGGAATCATTCCTGCCGTTGGCATCCGCAGGCATTGCTTTAAGCGACAAGTTGGAATGCGCTCTTTTTATCCAATAGCTTATATATATTTGCAGGCTATGAGGATTTTAGTTAATACTCTTTTTGTTATTGTTGCAGGTTTGTCATCCTGTATAAAAAATACGAACCGGCTTACAAGAGAAGAAGTAATTGGTGTAATCAGGTGTTTTGATGAAGGTTGGCAGCATAAAAATTTGGCTGTGGTCGACTCAGTGTTAGCACCTTCCTATGTTTATTTCACACAGTCAGGTGGCGTATTCTCAAGAACTAACCTGGTTCAAACTGCGGGCTCTCCTGCCTATAGCCTTAAGCGAATGGAGCGGATGGAATACGATGTAACATTTTACGAAAATACTGCTGTAGTGAGTACCCGGTGGCAGGGTGAAGGGATGTATAAAGGCGTTTATTTTAATGAGGACCAGCGATGTAGTTTAACGATTATTAAAACGAAGGATAAGGTAGAAATACTTTCTGAACATTGCACGCCTATCAGGTCAAGCCGCATATTACATTAAATCAAAAAGTATATTGAGTCGTGATGAACCCGGGGTGATTTGTTGCAGCAGACGTAGACTTATCCATGGCGTTCATTCAAAAAGAAGCATTCAATTTCTACTCCCCCTAATTAGTATGAATACCACGAAATGCATAATTCGGGATATGGAAACCAGGAAAATCACACAACGATATAATATGAATATTATACCTGTTTTTATGCTGGCTTTTATCCATCTCAAAACGAATAGCACGTTTTCTTTAACAAACATGGCCGAAAATTTTTCCGGTACATCCTGAAATTAAAGTTGCGTAATAATAAACAATAACACTTGATTCACAATTTCCATAAACTTAATGCAGTAATCACTTTTGCCAGTAATAAAATCTGTAAAAAATAGAATGCTTACCAGCTAGCCAATAATTATTTTGTAAAGTATTAATAATCAAATATCGGCTCAAAATATTCTTGTTAAGTTTACAGGCCTGTACAACCGGTGATGGGGCTAATTTTATATTGCAGTTTTGTTTGAAACCATTTCTTTATGTTTAGATTACGGATTACCTACTTTTTGTTATTTATCTTTTGTACCTGGCTGGCATTGGCTACACGCAGTCACCATCAATGGTTTCATCCGTTGATAGTACAATATGGCGGGGATATTATCTGGTCTGGTATGTTTGTGTTTTTTCTTCGTATTTTCTTTGTGCGTACCCCATTGTGGAAACTGGCACTGTTCAATTATGTACTGGGTGTAGCAGATGAGTTTTCACAATTATCTAATGCAGGCTGGATGGTAGCAATAAGGCAGACTTATTTGGGCAGGTTATTATTTGGAGTAGGTTTTTTATGGAGTGATTTGATTTGCTATGCAATTGGTACGTTGATTGCATGGGGAATTTCCTTGTGGGTGGATGGGTTGAAACCAATTCCGCCCGGGAAAATGGATGTAAGATTCAATTAATTTCATCGGTGGGCTTTTACCTGCAATTGTCATTCCGGGGGGTACTAATTTGGGCAATCTAAAAAGGAACTGAATGATAGATAAAAATGATAAGATTGTCGTAAAAGGCAAAATAGTGGATGATCATACCCGCTGCGTGCATTATCATTCGCCACTGGATGTAATTGCTATAAAATTTAATTGCTGTAATCAATACTATCCATGTTATTATTGCCATTTGGAAGAAGCAAATCATCCGGCTACGATTTGGGAAAAGACAGCATTTAGTACAAGGGCCATCTTTTGTGGTATTTGCCAAAATGAGCTTACGATTGAAGCGTATAAAGCTTGTGGTTATCATTGTCCTTTTTGTAATACCCCATTTAATCCCCGGTGTGTTAATCATGATCATTTTTATTTTGAGGAGTAATTCTACGGGATACCATGATTGAAAACAATTGTTTCAATCCAAACTATCTCATCGCTGATGTGTTGTAGAAATTTGTTGCTCCGGAATAATTGGCGGATATTTAATTTATATTTTTATACTCAAATTGTACTTATGAAGTATCGTATGTTGTTGTTTGCTTTTCTTTTTTCCGGTTCTGTATATTCACAAAATTCAATTGAAAATGCCCCGGCCGAATTAATTTATGGCAGAAAAGATGGTATGGCACTGACCATGTTTGTACAGTCTCCCAAAAAATCACCAAACGGCAAAGGAATTATAGTGGTGGAAAGTGGCAATTGGAAATCCAGTTATGAGCGGGCACTCCGGTTTTTTAAGGCATCAAAAACCTATACGGATAAAGGTTACACCGTATTTACAGTGTTGCCCGGTTCGCAACCCAGGTACACCATACCCGACCAGATTGCCGATCTGCAAAGGGCCGTTCGCTTTATCAGGTATAATGCCAAAGTATATGAAATTGACCCTGGCCACATAGGCATCATGGGTTTTTCATCTGGTGGACATTTATCCCTTGCGGTGGCTACTGCCGGTGAACGGATAGATTCTGTTGCCACCGATCCGGTTGACAGGGTTTCGTCCAGGGTGCAAGCCGCAGCCGTATTTTTTCCACCGACCGATTTTTTAAATTTTGGCAGGCAAAATGCAGTGCCGGGTATCAACCGGGCTGCTTTGATTTTAACTGGAGTTTATGCCGCCTTCGATTTTAAGGTTTGGAATGATACTACCAGGTCGTATGTGCCCGTTACCGATGAAGGAAAAAAACTGGCAATTGCCAAACAGGTTTCCCCGTTATATTCCATAAGCCCGGATGATCCGCCGGTAATGATCATTCATGGAGATAAGGATTTTCTGGTGCCACTGCAACAATCAGAAAGTATGATAAAAAAACTGGAAGAAGCGAAAGTACCCAACCAGTTAATCATCAAAAAAGGAGGTGGGCATGGATGGAAAAATATGGAGGAGGATGAGGCAAATTTTATCAACTGGTTTGATAAATACCTGAAGTGATGGTGAATGGCGAATGGGCAATGGTCAGTCGTCAGTCGTCAGTCGTCAATCGTCAATCGTCAATGGTCAATCCTCAATGGTCAATCGTCAATGGTCAATCGTCATCTGCCCGCAGCCTGCATTTCCATATAATCTATTGTAAGATTTGCCATTGCCTGTACACCTAATTTCAAACCGCTTTCATCAATAAAAAAATCAAGCGTATGGTGGGAGGGAGCAGTTTTTGGATCCCCACCTTTGGGCATTCCACCCAACGCAATAAACAGTCCGGGTACTTTTTGCTGGTAAAAAGCAAAGTCTTCTCCGCCTGTAACGGGCGGCTTTAATTTTACATTTTCTTTTCCTGCGGATTGTTGTAAAGAAGGCAGCATTTTTTCAGTTAAGGCCGAGTCATTGAATGTAACCGGGTAATGGTAACTAAAAGGAATCATCACTTCTGCTGTTGCACCGGCACTTTCAGCCGTTTTGGTCGCCACCTGTTTAACCCTTTCGATCAGCATTTTTTCGTCTTCATTTGTCAGGGCCCTGATGGTACCCAACATTTCCACCTCCTCCGGTATAATATTACTTCGGTTGCCGCCGTTAATTGCCCCAATAGTTACTACCCCGGCATTTTCCGTAACATTCAAATTACGGCTGACAATGGTTTGTAAATTATTAATGATCTGCGCAGCAATAACAATCGGGTCAATGGATGACCAGGGATATGCACCATGTGCAGAACGGCCTTTTACAATTATTTTTAAATCGTTTACACTGGCATAAAAACCGCCGGGTTTGTAACTTATTTTTCCCACTTCCGTTTGTGAATTGATGTGCAGGCCGAAAATTACATCCACTGTGGGATTATTTAACACACCTTCTTTTACCATCATTTCCGCACCGCCTTCTTCGCCTTTTGGAGCGCCTTCTTCAGCCGGTTGAAAAATGAATTTCACGGTGCCTTTTAAATCTTTCTTCAGACCGGTTAAAATTTCCGCTACTGCCATCAACATGGCTACATGGGTATCATGTCCGCAGGCATGCATTACGCCTGACTCTTTCCCATTATACTGTACTTTTACTTTTGACGCAAATGGCAGGGGTGTTCTTTCTATTACGGGCAATCCATCCATATCGGCACGCAATGCTACTACCGGTCCTGCTTTGCCTCCTTTCAAAATGCCTACTACCCCTGTATGGGCTACGCCTGTTTTTACTTCCATTCCAAGGCCCTGCAAATGTTTGGCTATGATTGCCGCTGTTCTTATCTCCTGGTTGCCCAGTTCCGGGTTTTCATGAATATCCCTTCTCCAGGCAATCAACTGTTGCTCTATTTTATCCACCGCAATATTTACCTGGTTCCTGAGTGTGGATTTTTGTGCAATGGTGGGAAATGTAAATACAAGGAATAGTGCCAACAATTGAATTCTCATGTGTCAATTTTAAAGTTCAAGATAGTGTAAATTGTATTTCAAATACATCGGGTTTACCAACCCGTAAACAGGAATATTTTTAAATGTGTAAATAAATTTACCCTACATTGTTATTCAATAGTTAGTTTCGTTTATTTCAAATATACAATTTACAAACCAGCAGGAACATGATACGATTAGCGCATTTCCAGGAAGCCGATTTTGAACAATTGATAGAATGGATCCATGATGAAGCGATCTTAACCAATTGGGCAGGAAATCTTTTCCGGTTTCCACTTTCAAAAGCAAGCCTGGAATGGTATATAAAAGATAGCAATGTTGTAAATCGCTCCGATGCATTTGTTTACAAAGCAATTGATACCGATGGCAAAACGATCGGGCATATTTCATTGGGCGGTATTAGTTGGAAAAACAGGTCGGCCCGCATTACCAGGGTGTTAGTTGGTAATGCCACCGAACGGGGAAGGGGCAGTTGCCAGGGTATGATCAGGGCGGTATTGAAAATCGCTTTTGACGAATTGCATTTACATCGTGTAAGCCTGGGCGTTTATCACAATAATACTCCTGCCACCAGGTGTTACGAGAAAGCTGGTTTTGTTACTGAGGGTATACAAAGAGATATTCTCTGGTACAAAGGTGAATGGTGGAGTATGATAGAAATGAGTATGCTGGAAACGGAATGGCGTAAACTGTATGGCGATATTTAAGAGGTGACACCTTTCAAAAAAATGGCACATCTTAAATATCATCGGAGTACCTCTTCCTGTTTTATCAATTGCACAGCAGCTGTGTACCCACACCGGAAGTAGCTAAATGAATTGTACGGCAGAACCGGACCAACTGGAACCTCAATGCGGTATGCCAAATGATATACCATTTTTGCAAAGAACAGGTAGCCTGGATTGGTGATGCGGTAGCCCAAGGATAAAGGGCATCGGCGGTAAATCCCCTTGTTAGCCGGGTTGTATTTGCCCGGTTTAAAAATGATGCCGGGAAAAAAAGGCGATCAGCCTGGCCAAGCAAAATGGTGCTTCGGGTGTATTCATTTTTGGAAAGCTGGATGCTGATTTATTGGGAATATTAAAATGAGTTGAATAGGAACGATTATAGTGCTAATAATATATCCTCGTAAGGGCTCCTGTTTTTGTTCACTAATGGCATTGAACGGAGGCGGGCTGTATTTGTGTACAAGCCGGTAATTTGTTAATAACCAGCGTTCAATAATCCCGGGTTAGCTTTAATTATCACATATACTTATTTTTTAGTTGGCAACCCGGTTATTACAGATATAAGTTCTGTACATTTACAGAAAATTACCAAAATGAAAATCTTTGTAGCAGGTTTACCCTATGATTTGGATGATGCAGAACTAGAGGAAATTTTTGAAAAATTCGGCACTGTTGCATCTGCGAAAGTGGCCATGGATAAAGAAACCGGGAAAAGTAAGGGATTTGCATTCGTAGAAATGCCAAATAGTATTGAAGCAAAAGACGCTATTGAAAGCATGAACGATATATCACTGGGTAAAAAGCCATTGGTAGTGAAAGAAGCGGAAGAACGCAGCTCCGGCCCCGGCAACAGACCTGGTGGCAATAGAAGCGGCGGCGGCGGCGGATTCAACAGGCCCGGAGGCTTTAATAATGATCGCAATCGTTATTAGTACTTCGTTTTAAGGGTTCGGTACAATCAGTTAATAAGGATATTGAGATAACGCTCCGGTGTACATTACGGAAAAGGTTTTGTATGCCGGTATACGTCAAATGATGTCCTCTTTTTTGATCCTTTTTTTGCTTTATGGAAGTAAGCCATCATCTACGTGTTATTTAAATGCTCCCATCAACCATTTTATACAGATGGGTACACCATATTGATGAAAGAGGGCAATGATGAATGCGATTAAAATATGCCTGTTGATGTTGCTTTTGAAATCAATATGCTTCATGTATCTGCTGAAAAAGGATAACTTTAAGAATCCATCATAACCCATTGTCAAATGAAATATTTGTTGGTAAGTTTATTCCTGTCAGTTACAATGGTTTCAAACAGCCAGTTGAAAGTTGATTCTGTTTTAATTGAAAAGCATTACCGGACTTTTACCTACAACAAACCACTCAGTAATCTTAACGGCGGCAGTTTGCTATTTGTGATGCATGGATCGGGAGGGAGCAGCAGTGACATGATTAAAAGAACAACCAAACTAGAGGCAATGGCAGCCCGTGAAAAACTACTGGTAGTTTATCCCGATGGCTATCAACACTTCTGGAACGAATGCCGTAAATATGCTACCTCCGCAGCAAATAAGGAAGATATCAACGAGCAGGCATTCTTTAGTGCGATGATCAAATATTTCCACCGTAAATACCAAATCAGTGAAAGTAATGTTTTCGCAGCCGGTTTTTCAGGCGGTGGGCACATGGCTTACAAACTGGGCCTCACCATGCCGGGCAAGGTAAAAGGCATTGCCGCTATCGTGGCAAATATGCCGGATTCCGCTTCCTGCGATTGCATACTCGCAGGCAAACCATTGCCTGTGCTGATTATAAATGGTACGGAGGATAAAACCAATCCATACAACGGCGGTGAAATGTTTGTAAGCAATGCCAGCTTTGGTGCAGTGCGCAGTACAGAAAATACATTTGCCTACTGGTCTACATTGGCGGGCTATACCAGCGCACCGGAAAAGAAAGTCCTGCCCGATACAGATACAGCCGATCATAAAATAGTGGAGCAATACAATTATCGCCGCCCCGGTAAGCCGCCGGTTACTTTATTGAAAGTAGTAGGTGGCCATCATGATTATCCAAATGATTTTGATGTGTATGTGTATGTTTGGGAATTTTTTAAGGGAGTGAAGTGAAGATGCTTTTAATAGGAGACCTAGCATTTTTCAGCAATGCGTACATTAATCATTACCGGATTGCAATCATATATAGATTATTTCGTAAAGTTTTATTGCGTTTGCTGATGTAGCGTATTTCATTGGACTCGGGATAAAATAAATTAGTTTGAAACCAGCCATTTTTTGAGTCCGGGTTTAATTGCCTGTACATGCAGATAATCATTCCCTTACAACCCTCCCTTTCACGTACTTTTGTTTTCTACCATTCAATTAAATAAATGAATCCAACGGCAGCAGCATTATCGGCATTATTTGACCGGATACCAAGAAGGCATTCATTGGAAAATGTAGCGGAGATCAACAGCATTGTATCAGCGTATGAAGATATTTTAATTTCCATAGAAGCGGTGAATGGATACTATGAAAAGAATATGCCCATCTTTTTTGACGAACTGGATGCGGTAAGGGTAAATATCAAAAAATCTACAGACAATAAGGCCTCCAAGAAAAGTAAAGACAGCTTCTTCGATGAGGCTTCCGGTGCATTAAAAGATAGTATGCAGGCATTGATAGAAATGTATGGCGATGGTGAAAGGATTGTATGAAAAATGCCAGGGAACAAGCTTTCGTCATCGTTACTCATTGAGTTTTTCCGTTTGAACGGCTAAACAGATTTTGACTGTTTATATTAATTTATTGTGTTACTGACTTTTTCGTTTTTTTGAATTATTGAAACCCGGCAAAGAAGTTTGCAGGGGCTTGATCAGCCATTTTCTGATCGTTTTAAAAAGTGATAGACAGCAAAATCCAATGGCTATCGGATGCAGTATATGCCATCAAAAAAATTGTATCAAACCATGAATCGTACATTGAAAAGCATGTGGTTACTATGCGCTTCTGTTGGCGTTTTAAATAGTTGTACCCAGCAAAAAAAGATAGCATCCACTCCCGGCCTCGAAAAAATGGAAAGCCAGCAAGGGTATCAATTAGTATGGTTTGATGAATTTAATAATGCAGGTGCCCCGGATACCAGCAACTGGCGCTTTGAAAAAGGCTTTGTACGCAACGAAGAATTTCAATGGTACCAGCCCGAAAATGCCCGGTTTGAAAAAGGGAATTTAGTAATTGAGGCACGAAAAGAAAAAAGGCCCAACCCCAACTACCGGGCAGGTAGCAGCACCTGGAAAACAAACAGGGAAAATATAAACTACACCGCCTCCAGTATCAATACCTCCGGCAAACATGCATGGCAGTATGGCGCTTTATAATGAGGGGCAGGATAGACATCAGCGCTGGTCTATGGCCCGCTTGGTGGACCCTCGGTGTGAGTGGGCAATGGCCGGCCAACGGGGAGATTGATATCATGGAATTTTACAGGAATAAACTGCTTGCCAATATTGCCTGCGGAACCAGTACTGCCTACAAAGCAGAATGGTACAGCAACACTTTTTCCACAGATTCCCTGGGGGGTAAAGCATGGGCCAAAAAATTTCATGTCTGGCGAATGGACTGGGATGAAAACGCCATTGCACTTTACCTGGATGATCAGTTGTTGAATAAGGTGGAATTAAGTAAACTGGTTAATAAAGATGGCTCCGGCATCAATCCATTTAAACAACCACACTACATGCTGCTCAACCTGGCCATTGGCGGACAAAACGGTGGTGATCCGTCCACCACCCAATTTCCAAACTGGTTTGAAGTGGACTATGTGCGGGTGTATCAAAAGCAGTGAGTTAATTAAACAGGATAAAAGAATACCAATACCTATAAATGTAGATCTTTTCAACGGTAGCGGTTATTCATACACTTTGGACCCTTTCAAAATATCTGCAAAGATTGCCCAGCCGGGTATATCCGCATCGATTGATTGATTGGTATTTTGATAATAGCCTTCAATGTCCTGTGCATACCTTGTCATTGCCTCCAGGAAAGATTCCAGGGTGTTATTTTCCCATTGCTTCTTTGTTACCAAAAAATCCTGGTGAAATAATTCAAGAAACCTGATAAAAGATTTTCTATCATTTACTGGTATGTCGTATGTTGGTGTTTTCATACACTTATGCCCGGGGGCAATATTTAAAAAGTAATGGAATCTATTACCTGATCTGCCTTTGCAAAAATCGCCTGTTGCAATAGGCAGCGCTGAAAGAATACCATATTACAGTTGCTTCGAATGGCGTTTTTTATTGTAAAGATTTTCAACCAGTTCTTTTACTGAATGGGTATCATCATTGACGGCTATTTGCCTTGCCAATGTTTGGTTGGGTGCTTCATCCTTTGATTTAATGGAGTAGCTAATTGGTCGGTTATTTTCATGCGACAAATGTTTATGAACTGGTAAAAAATAATGATAATCGATTCCCGATGTTTATTATTATTTTATTTTATCAAATCTCAAATGCATGATCCTGCCGGAGTTCACTTCAAACCCGGTAATATTATTTTTAGCATCCCTCAACATCACCAGGTGGTTCATCCACCAGTTGTCATTTGTTAAATAGTTTGTATTGACGAGGGTGAGTTTTGTGTCGTTGTATTTGGCATTGGTCAGCATTAACTGGTGATCTTTTAAAACGATCTCATATTTACAACCCAGCTCGGGGCAATAATAAGTGCCCATTTATGCCAGTAATATTTTATCAGTTTGGGAGGTATCCTTTACATACTTCCTGAGATGGTATAACTGATCAGGTGTGCTCAAATCGCAGGTGGTATCCTTTCCTTTGACAGCAAAGGCGAATTTTATTTCGGGGGCGTCAGGGATAGAGAAACTGTCTTTCGTTTCCTTTATTAAAAGATTGCTTTCACCGAAAATATGATAATACAGTTTGCGCTTTTTAATTTCAAAGCTGAATGGTAGACCGTCATCCCCGATATAACTTCCAACATATTTTCGCAGGGATAACGTGTCTTTTAAAATGGCGGTGGTGCTATCCCGCGCCGCTTTCTTTTCAACGGTCTTTTTTTGCAGGGTATCTTTTATAAAAAGATAAGCCAGTGCATACAGCCTTTCTCCGGGATTGAAATCGCCGAGGTTACTGAAAACCATAAAGCCCATTTTAAGATCGGGGAATACCGCTACATGCGTTCTGTAACCTGCATCATCACCGCTGTGCGAATATTGCCTCCAGCCTTTGTGCGTATCCACCGCAATGCCAGCCGCATAAGTCAGCTCCTTCCCGTTATTCAGTTTGCCTTTTTGTGTAAGCAGAGCAGTTAATTCCTGGTTGGCCGGACTGGCTTAAAAAAAATGGGTGACCCATTTTGCCATATCCGGTATATTGGTAAATAAACTGGTAGCGCCTGCATTGGAATAACTTAAAATACTATTGGTGAAATGTGCGCTGTCTGTACGATTATAAGAATAGGAACGGTTTTTCTCAATTTCTGTATAGTCATCATGAAAATGGGTGTTGTTCATCTGCAATGGCCGGAAGATAGCCGAGTCCGTAAATTTCCGGAGCGATTGGCCGGTGACCGATTTTACGATTTCCGCCAGCATGGTAAAGCCGCTGTTTGAATAACTGTATTGTTCACCGGGATTGAAATTGAGCGATTGTTGTTTGCTGAGAATTTTTACCACATGTTCCTGTGTAATCACATCATCTAACCGGGTGCCGGAGATGGCGAGCAACTGCCATTGATCCCTGATGCCACTGGTATGATTTAACAGGTGCCGGATGGTGATCTTCTTTTTCATATCCGGGAACCAGGGCAGGTATTTATGAATATCATCATCCATTTGAAGCTTTCCCTGCCTGGCTTATAAAATGATTGCCCAGGCGGTGAATTGTTTGGAAACAGAAGCCATGTGAAAGATAGTCGCCGATGTATTGGGTATGGCATATTCGAGGTTTGCCATTCCATATCCTTTTGCATATAGTAGCGAATCATTCCGCACAATTCCAATAGTGCAGCCCGGACTATTCAACGAATTCCATTTTGTAAATAAGCTATCGATTTTTTTTGAAAAGGAGTCTGGTATGGCTTGGCCGGTTATTGTTGTTATGGTTAACAAGGAAAAAAGAAGTGCGACTAATTGTTTTATTTGTTTGCTCATCATGTTCGTTTTGTTTTGATCAGTTAGTTTTAAATAATCAAATTTATGTAGCTGGGCGTGGGATATTTTTATAAGATACCTGTCTTCAAATTATTTAATAATTTCTCTCTAATATCTTTACCCAGATTTGACGTCCGGCATCAGAAGAGCATCAGGCTAAAAAAATGTAGGGCAAAGGCGGTTGATTTATTTTATGATATGATTTATTATTTTGTAAGGAAGGCAGATTGAGATTTTTTTAAAGCCTTTTTTCTGGCCATTTGAATCGTTAAAATTTTATCCTCATTTCTTGAAAGTTTTAACAACTCCTTTGGGTATTCATTTTGTCAATGAGGTTTATTAATTCAAGTTTAACTCTTTTTTTTAGCTGCCGTTTTATTCGTTCAGCATAAGTAATTTGTCAATTTGAACAAAGTGCCTGATGTTTAAAGTGTCGAAATAAAGTTCGTGAGCAACAGCTATAAACAGATCGGGTTTGTTTATAGTTTTACGTTTGGAAATACGCAACAAGAAGTGAAGTGTCGACCATTAGTTTTTTGTCCGCGATGCTGCAATGCTTTTTCTGTTTTCTTCAATAGGTTGTATCTCTTTCTCATTATAAACAGGACCTTTCAAAAGATATTCAATAAAGTCATCCTGTTGTTTTGTTTCAACTTGCTCTTCGTTTAGTTCGGCACGCAACCTTGCTTTCTGACTTGGTGTTAATGTCTTGACGATTGTCAGAAGTTGCTGAAACGGTATTTGTACTTTCATTTCCATCAGTCAAATTTAAGCATTTTGTCAACATGATCCCCTCTGAAAAAAATGACCATGTTATAGGCCGTTGAATCGAACTCTATCACGAGTTTCATGTCATTTGATGTGAGATGATTTAGCCCGGTTATTTTGATTTGACTGAGTCAAATCAAACGATAACCCTGTAATATTTGTTCGCTTTTTTTAAAAAATTCTAAAGCGTTTAGTGATATTGAATAGTGTGATTTAGCAATTGGCAGTAACTATAATTTTTATCAATCGTAACTCATTTACATTGGCTGCATTGTTTAATATCCGGTTGCAACAATTTAACCAAATCGTCGCAACCGGATATCATATTTCTAATTCACCAATTCAATCCCTCCAATAAAAATATATTTTCACTAAACCCATACCATCCATCTCATTCCTTCACCATCCTAAACCCATACCGCTTCCCATCCACCACAGCACTCAATAAATAAACCCCTCGTGCCAAAGCAACCTTACTCAAATCCAATTGATAAGTAGAAAATCCGGGAGAAGATAGCTCAGTAACAGCCATTCGCTTACCATTCAAATCTGTCAGCGTAAAGCTGATTTTGCCGGAAGGTATTTTATCAAAACGAATATTGATCGTATTGCGGAAAGGATTATTCATCACATGCACGCCCTGGCTGACGGAGGTGTTTTTGATGATCACTGTTGAACTTATTTTTTGTTGCCCATCCATATCTTTCATCACCAGGCGGTAGTAATTGATGGAAGCTGCTACCTGTTTATCCAGCAAATTATAGTTGCGGTGGGTGCTGCTGTTGCCGGCGGCTTTTACTGTGCCGATATGGGTGAAATTAGTTCCGTCGTAGGAGCGTTGCACATCAAAATGTTTGCTGTTTATTTCGGCGCTGGTGGTCCACTCCAATACACTATGCGATGCCCGCAGGCGGCCCGAAAAATTTAGCAGGGTGATCGGCAGGGTAACCATATTGCCGGGTATGCCAAAACCAAAACCAGAGAAGCCATTGCTAAAGGTAGCGGTAAGCGCATATTTTGTACCGAGGCTGGTTACGGCAGGCGTTACTATTTGCGTGCTGCCAATTCCACCGGGTAAGGGATTGGCGGGTGTAGTGCCGCTGATTTGCCCCGGCACTTTTACCATCTGAATATTGGCGAACAACTGGCCCGTAGCTGCTGCCCAGCCATCCACTTCGGCCTTGGTGAAATAAAATGTTACTTCATAAGTGCCAGATGCATTGTTGCTGGTGGGTAGTATGCGGTAGGTTTTATTCATCAAATAATTGGCGGCGGTATTGTTCCAGAATGCGGTAGAACCGGTACCTGCCCGGTCAATCACCAGTTGAGTACAACCGTAATTGTTTGCCCCGGTATTTTTTATCCTTGCCAGCAACTCGCCGGTAGCCGAATAAAAATACTGGTCGCTGTTGCCCGGTGTATGTTCGGTACGGGTGGTGTTTAATACGCTGGCAATAGTGGTACCGGTAAAGGATGCGGTAAAGGTTGTTCTCGGCCGGTTATCATCTACAAATGCAGAAGACAATGAACAACCCGCAGTGGACTGGTTGGTATAGTCGGAAAATGCGGATGTTTTTACACCCGTTCCCAACGGGGCCGAGTTGCCCTGTACAATGTAGGTAACACCTGCTGCATTTGGCCCGTTATCAAAGCAGTATTGCACTATTATATTGGATACCCCATCCCATGCAAATGGTGTAGTGAAAGGAATATTATTAACAGTAGGTGCATTAAATTGTCCTGCAGCCGTAGTGGTATAATTGCCGGTGTACACCTGTGTAAACGAAGCGGCGGCAAAGCCATTGGATAGGCCCGGCAGACTGGTGTTGGCCAATGAAACCGTAAAGCCGTTAAAAGTATAGGCATTGGGCGATACCACATACACCTGCAATGCGGTAATATTTCCACCGCTTAAAAAGCCCGCTGCCTTTAGCTCACCGGCGGTGTAGATGGTTTGCAACCGGTGTTTTAATTTATCGGCCCTGAATGGTGACATGGTAGTGGCATTCGTATTGGCATTGCCGGAAGTATAATCCCCGGCGCCATCGGCCACAACCCCGATATCATTGTCTGCAATGGCCACCGTATAAGTTTGAAAGCTGAGCCCTTTTTGTGCCGTAGTGGTTCCGCTGATGGAATAGCCAATCTTCACCATCTCTGAGGATTCCACTTCCGCATCATTATAAATTCTTAGGCTGATGGTTTTGGAACCGCCGGCGCCATTGGCGAATACAAGGCTGGTAGAAGGTGAAGTAAAATCGCCATTGGTGGTGATGTCAAAGTCATTTCCCTGCGTGGCGCCAGAGGAGGGCTGCGCAGTAAGCGTAACCGTGGCATCACCCACAGGTGCATTCGCAATACTCATTTGAAAACTATAATCTATGTAATTTCTGCAACCGGTAGTGGCGGCTGTTTGTTCTGTTACTGATGCTGTAGCGGTAGTAAAATTAATATCGGGTGTAGTTAGGTTTGGTACTATCGCAGTAAATAATCCACGCCCATGTGTAGATGCTACTATGGTTCTGTCAGTGGTGCGGTATTGCAGCATGTCTACCCTTGTGTTGGCGAGGCCGCTGTTGGTCGGCTGCCAGTCCGTGGAGGCGCCATTTAAATTGTCAGTGGACCATACACCCAGTTCCGTTGCAATGATGGCCTGGTCGCTGTTGCGGGGATCAAACATTGCCCAGCGAACTGGCATATCCGGCAGGTTGCCTTCCACAGCGGTAAAAACGGGGGAGGCCTGTGTGGCGTTTTTACATTCAAACACGCTCACCTGTCCATAGTTACTCACGGTAGCCAGCATGTGGTCTTCGTTGGCAGGATCAATAGCGATGCAGGAGATGGATCCGAAAGTAAATGAGCCGCCTACGCTCACACCTGTTTTGGTATTGCCGGTATTGGCATTGTCTACCCTTACGATCCCTCCTCCTCCCTGTAATCCAAAATAAACACGGTTGGGTGTTAACGGTGATACGGTTACATTGGTAACCCGGGTGCCATTGAATTGGGGAACGGTTACAAAACTGGCTGAGAATCCGGCTGTAGCAGGATCATCCCAGCGCAAAAACGTATTGATATTGCTGAATGAATTTACCAGGTTGCCGGCGTATAGTTTTTTGCCCAGGTTGTCATAATCCGTAGGATTTATAAAGGAACCGTAATTATTAAAATTGCGGGAAACAAAACTGGCACCGCCATTGGTAGAGACAAAATAATTATTGTATATGTATGAGGTGATCTGTATATTGGGATTATCCTGGTCGATATGGCAAAAGCCCCCATCGCCACCGGTCACTTCGGTGGTACTATTGACGCCTGCCGCGTTAAATTGCTGGGTGCCATTGTCCTGTGTTCCACCCAGGAAATAATTGGTAGCGGTTGGGTGTATAGCCGCCGAATAAAACTGGGTAACATTGTACCCGGTATTTTTATTAACGAAAGTTGGTTTGCTACCGGTTACATTGGCGTTGATAGTATAATCTATTCCACCATCTGTTCCCCATACCGCCCTGGAAGAACTGCCCGGTGCATAGATGATAGCGTGATGATCTGCATGCACATTTTGTGCCGACGAAAATGCAGGGGCATTAAATAAACTCCAGGAGGTCATCTGCGTCCATGTGGTACCTGCATCGTTTGAACGCAGTGCATCCACCCCCCCAATGTAAACCGAAAGCGAATCATTGGGATCAACGGCGGCTACCAGGTCGTACCATGCTTGTCCACGGGTAAAGTTTGGATTGTTACCCTGGTCAATAATGGTAGGTACTGTTTTAACCGACCAGGCATTAGTACGGCGGTTATATTGCTGGATGGAACTACAGTTACCAGTAGTATTGGCAGCCTGGAACAGCGCATAGGAAATATTCGAATTGGAAGGCGCACAGGCTATCTCAACCCGGTACCAGCCACCTGCACTTACGATGGTGCCTGATGAATTGGGTGTGATGTCTGTCCATGTGCCAGGTGCGCCGGTATTGGGGCCATTTACACCAAAGTCAGAAATGAAAATTCCGCCACCTGTGTTGTTGGTACCCAGGCAGGCGTATATATCACCATTGGCAGCCAGCTCCAGGTCTGCACCATAAGGAGCGTTGGTATTAACCGGGCCGCCAAGCGTTTGCGTCCAGTTATTTCCTCCATTGGTGGAGCGGAGGATACCCTTGGTTGAATTCGCTCTTTCCCTAACGGCAGCCAACAAATTTCCATTCTGGTCAATCAGCAGGTCGTTGATATAATTAAAATTGGTGGTACTCGGCAGGCGTGTCCAGTTAAGGCCACCGTCCGTACTTTTCCAGATGCCGAGGCCCTGTACTGCATCCCCGTTAAACCAACCTTCACCGGTACCAAAATACATCTCCTGTGGATTGGCCGGGTTTTGTACAATACTGGTAATGGCGATGTTATCAAAGAAGTCGTTTACTTTATTCCACACAGGAGAAGCGGCGGTAATATCGTTGGTGTACCACAGGCCACCGGCTACGCTGCCTGCCCATATTTTTTTATACCCGTTGGCGGCATCATTTAAGTCAAAGAGTACGGCACGGGTTCGGCCACCTACATTCGACGGGCCTCTTTCCTGCCAGTTAATACCGGTAACCGCACCAAGCGGGCGAAGTGCCCGTTGGGCTATCCGGTTGTTTTTTATCTTCATTGCATTGATCAACCGTTCACGTGGTACGTAATTCAGGCGAAGGTCTTTGGTGAGATCAAAATCCTGTTGCATGGCCAGGTCAACACGGTCTTTTTCCGGCGATCCTTCACCAGTGCCGGGGTTGATTATAACAGGTGCAGGAGTTTTAAAAACCAGGAGTATTGAAATCAGTAATCCAATAAGTAGTGTAGCAGGAAAATACAATTTTTTCATAATGCTAGTTTTGTTTGCAGCGAAGTTTTAAATAACACTATTTAAATATAACAGAATGTGTCAATTCAGCCAAATGCTATTTAGTAGCTGGTAGATGGATCATCTAAATTAATTTTATTGGCCGGCAGTAATTGCAATTATTAATTCAGGAAGATGGATGAATGATGTATCGGTATAAATTACATTCCGCTTTAAGATGGGGTAAACTATTACCGGATAATATCCGCTGTTTGTTGGTAATTGCCAACGCTACATTGCCCGCTGCACGAACACCAACAAAGGCGGAATGGTATAAACTATTACCGGATATTAACTGCTGTTTGTTGGTGACTGCCAACGCTACATTGCCTCTTGCACGAACATTACCAACGGCGCAAACTATTACCGGATAATACCTGCTGTTTGTTGGTGATTGCCAATGCTACATTGCCCGCTGCACGAACACCAACAACGGCGGTGAACAACGCCTTAAAACCCCAACGGGGTTAAATATGAATAGCCGTGGGTGCAACCCATGGTAAATGAAAGTTGTGTACATGAACCCCGAACGGGGTTCACCTTATTCGATTCAACAAGAGTTCTCACCTTTTTAAAATGGTGTATGCTATTACCTTATAGCTGCTGTTTGTTGGTGATTGCCAACGCTGAATTGCCCACTGCACGAACACCAACAAAGGCGGAATGGTATAAACTATTACCAGATATTACCTGCTGTTTGTTGGTGATTGCCAACGCTACATTGCCTGCTGCACGAACACCACCGACGGCGGAATGGTATAAGCTATTACCGGATAATACCTACTGTTTGTTGGTGATTGCCAACGCTACATTGCCTGCTGCACGAACACCAACAATGGAGGAATGGTGTAGGCTATTACCGAATATTTACCTGCTGTTTGTTGGTGATTGCCAGCGCTACATTACCTGCTGCACGAACCCCAACAACGGCGGTAAAATTGATTGGCAGTAAGTTGCATTGATGCCGGTATTTTGCTGACCTTGCCTTTTGGTTTAGTCACATTATTTCATTTCCTTTTCAAAGCACACACTATTTTCCATGTTTGCATACTGACCGTAGTTTGGAATAATCTGGTACCCGTTCTTTAAGTACAGTGCAATTGCTTCGGGTTGTCTTTTCCCTGTTTCCAATACGCATTTTTCATACCCCAATTCAGCAGCCCATTGTTCTAATTCAGTCAATACTTTTGTAGCAACTCCTTTTCCCCTGCCAACGGGTGATGTGTACATCCTTTTTATTTCCATGCTATGGGAATTGTATTCTTTTATGGCTCCACATGCAATAGGTTGATTGTTTTCATAAACCACCACTACGTTTTTAATGGTAGCAATCTTATTGAATTGATCGTAAAATGAATGTTCGGTTCCATCTCTTTCGGCAAGATCTGCATCAAGGTATTTTACAAGCTCAATAAAATCCGGATGTGCCGAGTCGCTTCTAATTATTTTCACCATTGTTAAATCAGCGGGTTTAATTTCTTTATATCCTTTTATTTATCAACACCAGGTTCATCCAAACGCCTGGTACTTCTTTCGGTACTTTTCATTCTTCAGCAATGTTTTCATCAAAAATACTAAAAGTTGCTGCCTGTATTTAATTTTCGTTCACACCGTTATTACTTTTTCAAATAAATAGTTTTACCTGTTTTAGCCGATTCTCTTGCAGCCGATAAAATTTCTACAACAATGCCATTTACGGGAAAAGAACATAAGTCGCTGCCGGGATCAATTATTCCGTTGATTACAGCCGCCAGGTAAGAAAATATATTTGACCGCTCTGTAGAAAGCGGCGCCAGGTCAAGCCAGGATTCTTTCGCAGCCTGTTCGCCGAAAACATATTTCATCTTTTTTTCTCTATTGGCAATCAGTATACCCTTGGTTCCGTACACCTCGGTATCTTTTACACCAAATGGCCAATTCCAGGAAGCTTGTATGATGGCCTGGCAGCCAGGATAAGTCAGTAAAATGCTGGCTTCGTCATCAACTTTTGGGTATACAGTTGGCTTTAATTGCTGAGTAACCGCGGTAACAGATATCGGCCGTTGCCCGTCCATTAACCAGGTCATGATGTTTGCGCCATAGCAACCAAAATCGATTAACGCACCGCCCCCATTTTTAACAGGGTCGGTGAGCCAGTCTGTAAATTCTTTACTACAACCGATTTCTATGGGGCCACTATGACCATCTTTAAAAACAACTTTGCGAACGGTACCCAGGCTTTTTTCTTTTTTTACCATGTCCCAAACTTTGGCATGGGAGGGATACCAGGTAGTTTCATAGTTGGTCAACAGATGAATAGAATGCTTTTTTACCAATGCCCGCATTTGATTCAAATGGTCATTGTTTACTGCGAGGGGCTTTTCAACAATCACATGAATTCCTTTCGGTGCACAAGTTTTAACTACCTCCAGGTGTTCATAAATAGAATTAAAAGCACAAACAGCCTGGGGTTTTTTCTTTTTTATTAATTCATTCAGTGTGGGAAACCAAAGTGAGTCGGGAAGACGGTGTTGTTTTAATAACCGTAAAGCCAGTTCCCGGTTTGGCTCGGCAAATCCTACTATCTCCACTTCACCCGGCTTGCCCATATAATCAAAAACCATATTGATGTGATTGTGTGTCATACCCGCAACGCCTACGCGGACAGGCTTGGGCTGAGCCAACAAGGACGACATAAAAAGGACTAAGCTTATAAGGGTGTAGCATTTCATACAGCAGTTTTATTTTGATTTAAAAGGTTTTAGTTAATTGGGTTCAAAGGTAATTGAACCGTGCATATCATCTTCAATGCCTCAGATTGGAGTTTTGAAAACTGTCAGCCTGGTGCAATGTTGAATTGTAATGTGAAAATGAAAATTACCGGATTTTTTTAGAAAATGGTGTCGCCCATAAATAAAACTAAAATGTAGGAAAGTGAAAGTTGCAAATGTTCTGTTCGTATCTGGGGCAGTACGATGCTGACTGGTTATTTGCCCGACATCACTTTCCCGAAATCAGCGGGTGTCAAAATTATTGCTGTTTTGAAGGGATTATGTTCTAACAAATCTTTGTCTCCTGTAACTAAAAAATCGGCACCTGAAAAATCTATCAGATCCAACAAAAAATTGTCTTTTGGATCCAGGTTTAAAAAGTGTGTTGGTGTTATTGCTATATTTAAAGCAATTGTGTCAAGCAGGTCTAATAATTCAATGACACTCTCTTTTGGGAAATACTTTTTTATTCTTTCCCTGCATTAAACATATTTTATCTCGTCCAGGAATTGCTGAGTGAGAATAATGGTAATTTGACCGTCCGAAATATAATTTTTTGATAAACAATAAACGTTTACAATAAGAAAGCTAATCCAAACATTGGTGTCGAAAATAACTTTAATGCTTTTGGCTTTCATAGATTTGTTGCCTTACTATCTCAACTTCTTCGTTTATTATTTTTAAACTTAGGTCTTGGGTACGGAAAGTTTTTAGTAATTCCGATAATTTGGAATCAATTCCTTCTTTTTCTAACTCTTTGGTCCATTTTATTTTTTCGGTTTTAGGTAATTGCTTTACCAAAGCAAGAACCTGTTCATAGCTGATGTTTACTTGCAATTCGGTTTTCATTTTATTCTCTTTGATTAAATGTACAAAAATATGTCTGAAGTTGACTGCCTGGATGAGTTGACCATCAATCAGTGCATTTCCAAAGATGGGATTTTGGAAACCGTCTGTCTTGTGGTATTTAGTATTAAAATGTAATATTGAATTACCAAAAAGTTTTTTAAAAAAAGCCTATCCAGAATATATAGGGTAATAATAGCTGGAGTCCAAATATCCTATGGAACTAAATAAGAAAAATTAAAAGTATAGCACCCATTCCTTCTTCACCCGGGCTTAAAAAAATTATCCTTTATCCATTTAAAAATTATCCATTAAAAAAATTATTTAATAACCGCTCCCTGGTTAATCCAGCATCGGATCATATCCCGCTCTTCAGGCGTGATGCCGGTCTTATTGTTCTGCGGCATTGTTTTGGTGATCACTACCCGTTGCATGATTTTATCTTTCATTTTTACAATGTCCTGGGGTGTGTCGTACACAACACCGTTGGGAGGTGCCTTGTAAATATCGTCTGTTGGTTTGGACGAATGGCAGCTAACGCAGCGGTTGGTGATGATGTTGTTGATTTGGGCAAAGCTAACGGTGCTGTTGCAGGCGGCAGTATCTTTTGGTGGTGCGCTTATAAACGCGGCGGCAAGCAATATGATAACGGAAACGGGTAGCACCCACACATTGTACTGTCCCTTTTCTTTTAAATTTAAGTAATGCTTTACACCTGCCGTGCCTAAAGAAATGACAGCGAGTATGGCCCAGGGATATTCGTAGCCAAAGGTGGTGGGAAAATGATTGCTGATCATTACAAACAACACCGGCAATGTAAAATAATTATTGTGCAGCGATCGCACCAACGCATTTTTGCCCAGCGCAGGATCCAGCGGTTTTCCTTCTTTGGCTGCCCTTACCATGGCCTTTTGCGAAGGAATGATGAGGAAAAAAACATTGGCTGCCATCAGGGTACCGATCATAGCGCCAAAATGAATATAGGCCGCACGGGAACTGAACACCTGGCTGTAAAAGAAAGCAAACCCGGTGGCAATGAAAAAACCCACCAGGGCAAACCAGGCCCCTTTTTTTACAAGGCTTGTTTTGCACAGCAGGTCGTATATCAGCCAGGCTACAATAAAGGAACCGATACCAATGCCAATGGCTGCCGCCGTTGACATGTTAAGCAAATTGGTATCAATCAGCATGGCTTTGGCATTAAAATAATACACCACAAACAACAGGCTGAAACCGGAGAGCCAGGTAAAATAAGCCTCGTACTTAAACCAATGCAAATGTTTGGGGATTGTTTTGGGTGCGACCTTGTATTTTTCAAGATAATAAAATCCGCCGCCATGTACGGCCCATAAATTACCCGCCAGTTCATCTCTTACATTGTCTGTTCTATTTAAGGCATTCTCTAAAAAAACAAAATAAAAAGAAGCGCCGATCCAGGCGATGCCAAAGGTGATGTGCATCAATCTTACCACGATGTTCAGCCATTCCATCAGGTGACTTTCCCAGGGTGTTCCTTTCACGATGTACCACGTAAATGCCAGCATCAATACAATCACCAATACGATCGAAGTATAAATGAATCCCTGTGTCAATGACATGCGTTCGGTATTTCCTTCGGATGCCCCGGTTGCGGGATTGTTTTTTT
The DNA here is from genome assembly GCA_038213285.1 of Chitinophagales bacterium. GTDB lineage: Bacteria > Bacteroidota > Bacteroidia > Chitinophagales > Chitinophagaceae > Ferruginibacter. The sequence continues at coordinate 5,599 of JBBQTL010000024.1, read as the reverse complement.
TAAGTGCATGAAACTGGTAGGTCATGATAACCAGCATCAGCAATATAAAACCCAGTACAACATATATCAACGCATTTAGCATACTCTTCTTTTCTTTAATGGCTATATATAAATTTATGGCTATAGTATGATGAGGATTGCCAGTCCATTATCATCTTTTGTAAAATGTCTTTTTTGTAAAAGGCGGGCAACCCTGTTCAGGGCTAGCATCCATTGCAACGGCTTAACTCACAATTTAAAATATTGTTTTGTATTTTTAGTTATTCGTTTGATAACGGGTGCATTTCAAATCCGATAGTTATCGGATGTTGCAGCATATACGGGTTACTTAGTCTTGCCGTTAAGGCGTTCAGACGTTTTTATTTCTTTTATAACTCAACGTCTTAACGCCTTAACGGCGATTAACTTTTTCTTTAGTACTGAAATGCAGAGCGGCAATTTGAAATGCAACCTTGATAACCTCCTAAAATAAAGGACCTTGGTAGTGATACATAGTAACAGAACGGTATTGCCTGGCGGAATACAGGAAGCTTTTGTACTGGTAGAACATGGGCTGATAAAAGAAGTGTGCCAACGCATCCCCGAAGGAGACGGATACGAGTTGGTAGAAGTAAACGACCAGTTGCTGATGCCTGGAGTAATTGATCCGCATGTTCATATCAACGAACCGGGCAGAACGGGCTGGGAAGGTTTTAACACGGCCACCAGGGCTGCCATTGCAGGGGGAATTACCACGGTAGTAGATATGCCACTCAATTCATCCCCGGTAACTACTACGGTAAAAGCATTTGAAGAAAAATTGGCAGCTACCCATCATCAACTGCATACCAATGTGGGATTTTGGGGAGGCGTTATCCCCGGCAATGAAAATGAAATAGAAGGGTTGATAGCAAAAGGGGTGTTGGGTTTCAAAGCGTTTTTAACCCATTCCGGTATTGATGAATTTCCCAACGCCACCGAAGCCGACCTTCAAAAGGCGATGCCCATTATTGCAAAACATGGCCTGCCCCTGTTGGTGCATTGCGAACTAACGGATAATATAAAACGCACCACGGAGGAAGTAAGATCGTACACTAATTATTTAAACACAAGGCCCAAACAATGGGAAGATGATGCCATTGCATTAATGATCCGCTTATGCGAAGAATTTAATTGCAGGGTACACATTGTTCATTTATCTTCAGCCAATTCAATTGTGCCAATTCAACAGGCAAAGCAGCGGGGCTTGCCAGTAACGGTAGAAACCGGTCAGCATTATTTGTATTTTAATGCCGGGCAAATTAAAGATGGACAAACGCAGTTTAAATGTGCGCCACCTATCCGCGAAAAGGAAAATAATGAACTGCTCTGGCAGGCTTTAAAAAGCGGTGTCATTGATTTGGTGGCAACAGATCATTCTCCTGCCACGCCGGATTTAAAGGAAATACAAAGTGGTAATTTTATGAAGGCATGGGGCGGTATTGCTTCCTTACAATTTGCACTACCTGTATTATGGTCGGCTGCAAAAAAAAGAAAGGGCGATTTAAACGAACTGGTAAAATGGTTATGCGAAAACCCGGCAAAATTGATAGGAAAAGAAAACAGCAAAGGCAGGATAGCGAAGGGATTTGACGCCGACCTGATAGTATTGAATGAAGAACAACTATTTACTGTAACAAAAGATATGATTCAACACCGCCACAAAATAACGCCGTACCTTGATGAACAATTATACGGGATGGTAACAAAGACTTTTATAGCAGGAAAGCTGGTGTATGATAATGGGGATTTCGTTCAGTTGAATGAAGGTGAAATTATCCTGAACAAATGCGACGTTTGAAAATGCGAAAAAAAAAGGAACTTAAACAGACAAAGATGATTAAATATACTATCAAAAAAGAATTGACAAAAGCTATTCGAAACAATAGAGTTAAGCTCCCCTCTCCTTCTGAGAGGGGTTGGAGGTGAGGTTGCACAGGCAGCAAATTTAAATGCGAGACCCATACCGCATCTCCAAAATATCATCCCCTAAAATAAATAAAACAATCAAATGCCTACAACAACATTCACCCATCTCACTGACCTGGCCGCAGAAAAACTGGGTGGCAAAACGCTTTTATGCAGTGATGATTTTTTTGCTGAAAAGGAAAACCTGCTAAAGCCCGGACGTGGTATTTTTATTGCGGATAAATATACCGACCATGGTAAATGGATGGATGGCTGGGAATCGAGAAGAAAAAGAGTTCCCGGGCACGACTGGTGCATCATTCAACTGGCCACGCCTGGTATCATACATGGGGTGGATATTGATACCAATCATTTTCTTGGCAATCATCCGCCCTTTGCATCTGTGGAAGCCTTTAACATCAAGGATGCCGATACGGATGATATTGAAAAATTGAACTGGATTGAAATTCTGCCGAAGTTGCCATTGGAGCCCGGATCGCAAAATTTATACGAAGTAACAGATCAAAATATTTACACCCATTTAAGGTTAAATATTTACCCCGATGGTGGAGTAGCCAGGCTAAAAGTATATGGCGAAGTGGTGAAAGACTGGAGCACCGTCGGCGAAGACGAAGAGATAGATATTGCAGCAACAGTAAACGGAGCTAAATCAGTTTTGTGCAACGATATGTTTTTTAGTCACATGGACAATCTTATTATGCCGGGCCGCGGAATAAATATGGGAGATGGCTGGGAGACCAAACGCAACCGCATGCCAGGCAACCGGGATTGGGTGATTGTACGACTGGCACATGCCGGTATCATCAACAGCATACTGGTTGATACAGCCCATTTTAAAGGTAATTATCCAGATAGCTGTATGATGGAAGGTTGCGCCATTGCACCTAATGAATCGATCGACTTTGCCAATGATGAAATTGACTGGACAATGATTTTACCCCAACAAAAGTTACAGGCAGATCATGAACATATTTATGAAGATGAAATAATCAGCCATCGCCCGATGACACATGTGCGCCTGTCTATTTTTCCGGATGGTGGGATCAGCAGGATGCGGCTGTTTGGTAAGTTGGTATTGTAAAAGGGAAGGGTCTATAAAAAATCCACAAAATTCACATCTAACCCAGGCTTTGATAAAAGTTCTTTGCGATTAGCAGGGTCAAGCCCACTTCCCTTTGTCGAAGATCCCGATTATCTCGTTAGTGAGTTGTTGGGGGTGAGATCAAATCGCCATTCAAACGGCGCCTATTTTTACTAAAGTATAAACCAATAATAATACTTTTGTAAATCAAAAAAAGTACCGTTCTGTTCAAAGCATAAAAGCAACATCCCATGACCTTGCACGAAATCAATACCGTAACAAAAGATGCGCTGAAAGCAGCGCTTTTTAAATGTTGCGGCTCAACCAACTGGGTAAATAAGATGATCGTATTTTTTCCAATGGATGATTTGGTAGAGTTGTTGGAAGATGCGGAGGAACAATGGTATGCCTGTACCGAAGCCGATTGGCGGGAAGCATTTACGCAACATCCAAAAATTGGTGATGTTGAATCATTGGCTAAAAAATTTGCCTCAACCGCTGAATGGGCCTCCGGTGAGCAAAGCGCTGTAAATGCTGCTTCCAGCCAGGTATTGGCAGAATTGTCTGCAGCCAATGCAGCCTACGAAAACAAATTCGGTTATATCTTTATTGTATGTGCCACAGGAAAAACCGCAGAGGAAATGTTGGGCCTTTTGCAGGAACGATTATCCAACACGCCGGGGGAAGAAATTAGCATTGCGATGGATGAACAGAATAAAATCACTTTACTTCGTTTACAAAAATTAATATCATGAGCCAGATCACCACACATGTATTAGATACCAGCAAAGGGAAGCCAGCCTGGGGCGTGGCAGTTGTACTAAACGAACAGGTAGGGCAGGAGTGGATTGAAGTTGCAAAAGGCATCACTAACAAAGATGGCAGGTTAACCAACCTGTTACAGGAAAATGAAGTACTTGCCAAAGGGGTGTATAAAATTAATTTTGATACCATGCATTATTTTAGTTCGCAGGATATAGAAACCTTTTTCCCCGCTGTTGAAATCGTATTTGAAATAAAAACAACGGATCACTATCATATTCCATTGCTATTAAGCCCCTTTGGATATTCTACCTACAGGGGCTGCTAACGAGTATATATTTACCCAGGGAAAAATAAAACCATTTCTTTTATGCATTTTTCAATTACTGATTCAGATAAGGAAATATTGCTGACCCGGCTACAATCAGCTAACCTGAAATTTCAAAAAACATATCCAGGTGATAAACCAGGCAGGCAGGCGGTACACACGGTTTATGGCGGTGCCAATTTGTTTAAATCTGATACCACCGTAAGAATGGGTGAAATCGCCTTACGGAATTTAAAAACCTATGCACCCAATTTTGTAGCACTGGCAAATGTGTTGCAACTGGAGGGATACCAACGCCTGCCGCATTTGGAAAAAGACATCGCAGCGCTTACGCAAAAAATGGATGGCATGAGTGAAGCCGGCCGTAAATCAGCAACTGCCTGGTTGTCGTATTCTGTGTATAATAAAATCATTCAGAAATTAGAAACGGAAGCCATAGAAGATTTCAGGATTGATTTTGAAGATGGCTTTGGTAACCGGCCGGATGCCGAGGAAGATGAAACAGCGGTGAACGCAGCTACAGAACTGGCCACTGGTATGCGCAATAAAACCATTTCACCGTTTATTGGTATTCGCATCAAACCCTTTACCGAAGACCTTAAATTCCGGGGGGTACGAACACTCGATATCTTCCTGACTACGCTGCTGCAACAAACAAACGGTATCCTGCCCGATAACTTCGTGGTGATGCTACCGAAAGTAACCATCCCCGAGCAGGTGGTTACATTGGTGAGGCTGTTCGAAATAATTGAACAGGAACATCAATTACAGCCGGGCACACTCAAAATGGAAACCATGGTGGAAGCTACCCAAATCATCATGGATGACGAGGGACGCAACCCGTTGATGCGCATTGTAAGGGCGGGAGAAGGGCGGTTAATTGCCGCCCATTTTGGCACCTACGATTATACCGCATCCTGTGGCATTACTGCCAAATACCAAACCATGGCACACAGTGTTTGCGACTTTGCACACCATGTTACAAAAGTGGCGCTGGGCAATACCGGAATTTTTTTAAGTGATGGAGCCACCAATGTAATACCGATTGGTCCTCACCGTGGTGATCAGCTTACTTACGAACAACTCAGCGACAACCGGGATGCGGTACACAATGCCTGGCAAACAGGGTTTAAACATACCACCCATTCGCTGATCAATGGATTGTACCAGGGCTGGGACCTCAATCCGGCGCAAGTGCCCATGCGCTATGCAGCTACCTACAATTTCTTTTTAAGCAGTTACGAAGATGCCGTCTTACGGTTAAAAACTTTTGTGGATCGTGCGGCCATTTCCACCCTTACCGGTGATATTTTTGATGATGCCGCCACGGGCCAGGGCTTGCTGAATTTCTTTTTAAAAGCAATGAATTGCGGCGCTATTACCGAACAGGAGGCATTGGCCACCGGCCTTACTATAGATGAAATAAGGAGCCGCTCGTTTTACCGGATTTTAGAAAACAGAAGAAAAACCGCCGCTCTTAG
>JBBQTL010000023.1:0-39799 GCA_038213285.1 Chitinophagales bacterium | reverse complement strand
GCCTGCTGAAGCGCCTCTGCATTGCCGGTAAAATAGTAATATTGCAACAGGTATTGAATGGTAAACGTTTGGGGAAATTTAGGCGCATTTCCAAAACCACCCCAATGTGTATCTGCAGATTTCATAATTGCAAAAAACATCCCATCGCATTGCTCAATTGTAATTGGTTTCTCTCCGCTATTTGTTTTTAGGATATTTTCTGATTGCGCAAAACTGTTTGCATTTTGCAGATGATTTGTTAAATTTTCCGCCTGCGATTCTATATCATTCTTTCTTTCTTTCCAAGCTTTTGCAATGCCTTGTAAAACGTCCGTCCAGGATGACCTGTTAAATGCATTTATCGGTGGAAAATAAGTGCCGCCGAAAAATGGTTTCGCATTGGGTGTTAAAAAAACATTGAGGGGCCAGCCTCCACTGCCAGATATAGCCTGCACTGCATCCATGTAGATATGATCAAGATCAGGACGTTCTTCTCTATCAATCTTAATATTTACAAAATTCCCATTCATAAATTCTGCAACTAATTCATTTTCAAAACTTTCCTTTTCCATTACATGACACCAATGACAAGCAGAATATCCAATACTCACCAGTATTATTTTATTTTCGGCTTTAGCCTTTGAAAGTGCTTCTTCTCCCCATGCAAACCAATCAACTGGATTGTGTGCATGTTGCAACAAATAAGGGCTGCTTTCATTAATTAAACTATTGGTGAATTTATTATTCATAACCCCTTAAATCAAATTTTATTCACTTAATATTCTTTTAAAAACATCGGTTAATGTTAAAACCGAAAAATCTACACTTTCTAAAAATAACAAGCCTGACACAACTATTTAGCCTTCCATTATATTTTCAATTACGCTATTGCAGCTCCTTCATGGTTCAATAAAATTCGCATTGAAGGCATTTTTTTAATCCTTTAGTTTAATAAAGAAAGTACAAAGAACCGCATTTACAATAGTGCACAGCACCATTACTTTTACTCCTATAAAAATATTACAATCACCGTCAGTTTACTGGCGACATTTAAAAATGTTATGGGAAAATAAAATGTAACTAAATAATACTGTTGAAGGAGAATTTTAATCTATACAGAATGCTTTTGGTTAACTGAGAGGGGCTATCATTTTTTATTAAGAGAATTTAAGTAAAGCTCTAAAGCACTCACCATGCTTGGAGCTTGCGGTTGCGGAGCTTTTATATGAAGTGTAAGCCCAGCGTCTTCTGCAGCTTTAAACGTATTTGCTCCAAATACACCAATCTTCATACCATTTTGCTTGAATTGGGGGAAATTTTCAAGTAGGCTTCGCACTCCCCCGGGCGTAAATAGACATATCACATCAAAATTTTGAGCGATCACTTCCCTTATATCATTACTGATTATTCTATATAATACTGGTGTTGCATATTCGCAATTATGATCTCTCAACCAATTGGTAATTTCGCTGTCAAAAGACTCTGAGCAAGGATATAAAAACTTTTCGTTGTCTTTATGTTTGTTTATAACATCAAATAAACTTTTATTTGTACCATCAGCCCCATAAAATACTTTCCGTTTACGGTATAAAATAAATTTTTGAAGATAAAGAGCAATTGCTTCTGTAATACAAAAATACTTTGTATCCTGGGAAATATTTGTTTTCATTTCCTCGCATGCCCTAAAAAAATTATCAATGGCATGTCGGCTCGTGAATATCACAGCGGTGTAATTAGTAATTTCAATTTTTTGCTTGCGAAACTCTTTTGCAGGAATACTGTCTACCACTATGAAGGGGTAAAAATGTAGTTCAATATTATGCTTTTTGGCCAAATCGAAATACGGGGATCTTTCCCCTTCAGGTTTCGGCTGGGTAATCAGTACTTTTTTTACCACGGTATCTTTTGAATCTGGGTTTACTTCTCCGTTGTTAACCATATCGGATAAATTATTATTGAATGGCGCCACAAAGTTATATATTTTTACTTAATAAAAGTACCAAACCCTTGTAAATCAATAAAACAGGTAATACTTCAATACCAACAACATACAGGAAGAAGTGAAAGCGGCTTACTTTTAACTTGTGTTGGAGCAAACCATAAGACCGGAAAAAACGTAATAAAAACATTAACCCTATTAAAAGTAACGAAATTATTACTGATGCCGTTACGAGGTTCGGCAGAGAGAAAGCGATTATTGCAATAAATGGTAAGAGTAAAATCCCTAAAATCTTATTTATTAAAAAAATGATAAATACATAAGTGTTGGTCACTTCCTTGAACCCAGTAACCCATCCGGTGAATTTTACAGTAATAAATTTAATAAAATAAATAATTCCCAAACTTATTGTACAATAAAAGAGTATCGGCCAAAAGTTATCAACTGAAATCCAGTTGTAATACTTCAACAACAAGTACACATATATACCTCCAATTAAAACAAATAAAATATTAAAAAAAAGGGAAGGCAATTTGGCTTGCAATAATTGATCAGTCAATTGACTCTGCCTAAGCGATGCATTAAAAAATACTCTGAAAAGATTGTTAAAATATCGGGTATAAGTAAAACCGAAAAACCCCAACAGTCCACTTATTAAAACAAGAATATAAAAAAAGCTGTCCTGGGAATCTTGTTTTTTGATTCGAATAAACATTGCTACAGGCTTACCTGTTGAATTAAGAAAGACATTGTCGCTCAATATTTTTTGAAACGCTAAAATATAGGAAGCTGATATGTTAACAAATGTGTCGCTTCTAATGAGGGAATCTGGTTTTAAGTTAACAGAGTCCTGTTGACTTACAACTGTTGTATCGCTCTTTAAAGTTGAATCCGTAAGGGTAATGGAATCTTTTTTTAAAAATAAACTATCCGTCTGCTGAGCAATAAGCAAAACAGGAGCAATTAGCAGAGATAAAAAAACGAGTACCTGTTTCAACGCATATTAATTATGGCGCAAAAATAAATTGATTTTGCCTAGAAATAATTAATATATCCAAAATGTATTTTGGAAGATTGACGTAAATCAAATTTCAAATCATTTCTTTTACCAACAGCAAAGTTCATATTTAATAATCCGGCCTTCGTTTCAAAAACAAGTCCAAGCCCGGCACTCACTAATTGATTACTAAGATTAACTGATTGGTACTTACTTTTTACCCAACCTGCATCCATAAATGTAAATAGATACGAATTCAGTCCTACCAGGTTTCGATATTCGAGGGTAATGACACCGTATTGTGTGGCGTAGATACTTTCCTCATCAAAACCCCGCAACAATTTATAACCACCTATCTGGAACAATTCATTTCTAAAAATTTGCTGGCTACCGAATACACCTCCATTAAAAACTGTTTTGAAGGCACTTCGTTTGCCAACCGGGAAATAATGTGCGGCTGTTAGCTTTACCCTTAATTGGTAACTACGCTGTTTAATGGAATCATAAAGCGAACTAAAATTAAATGAAGGATCTTTAAGACCAATTATTTCGTTGTTTTGACTAATCGTTTTAATTCCTACTGAACCTACCAACCTAAATTCATTACCCGTTATGGGATTAAACCGGTAATTTGTTGTATTTAATTCATAATCCAAACCCACATTTACAGACCTTACATCAATATTCGGTGGAAGCTGCCTGGTAGCTTTTATAAGATTGGTATCTACACCAGAACCAAGCAGGAAGGTACTTTGGTTTTGAAAAAATATCTTACCGGATTGCCTTGCAGATAAAAGATATTGTATACCCATTTGAGCATTCAATTGCAAAAAAGTAGAATCTTTTTTAAAGAGATCGAATGCGAAATCAAAACCGAAAGCAGATTTGAAAATGTAAGGTTGCTGAAAGCCAAGATTAATTCTTGGAGAATTTATTTGAAGCTGCTGCCAGTTTAACAAAATTGTTTCACCGGTACCCAGTGCATTTCGCAAATTCAAATTCACATCACCGGTTAGCTGCAATTTGTTGGTTTGACTATTGGCAGGTAAAAAACCTATCAAAAAATTTACCTGGCTATTTTTTTTGGGTGCTAAATAAACGTCTAATATTGATCCCCTTCCTAACATCATTAATTCAGAAGGTTGTTGCTCCTGCAAATAAGGTAATTCCAGCAATCGCTTACTCACCTGGTCTAATTTATCTTTATTATAAATACTTCCATTGGGAATGCCCAGGTATCGCTGCAAAAAACCATTTGATATTTTTAATTTTCCTTTTACCCTGATGCTGTCAATATGATATAGAGGGCCTTTAATAACCATTAAAGTTGCATTCATCGCATCAGCAGATAATTGTATGCTATCTAAAAATACTCCCGCAAACGGGTAGCCGTTTCTTTCGTAATAATTTAAAATACGTTCTTTAATTACTTGCAACTGTGCAATATTAAAGGGGTTATTGATAAAAACCTTGTCAGAAAATCCACTTATGTCCAATGCCTTTTTCTCAATATTTTCGGTACGTAATTGTACCAGTTGTAGCTGTTTGCCAAGAAATAATTGTACCCTGGCAAATGTGGTATCGTAAATTGCAGCATCTATTGATGCGGCAGGATACCCTTTCATATTAAGCACTGCCGGAATTTTGATAACATAGTCCATACATTGCGACCGGGTAGAAAAGGAAGCTTGTAGTTTTAGTGACAGCGGATTAAAGGAGCTATCTTTGTCGATATAATTAATTATTAAGTGGTATTTATTTACGGGCGTTTGCTGACAGAAAACAGCAGATGTTTCGCAAACTGCTATTATAATTGCAGCGAGCGATAATACGTAAAAAGTGGGTTTAATAGTTATCATTACTGCATTCAAATCTAAAGTCTAAAATTGTAAATCAAAAATCTTTGTCGGGCATTTATATCCATATCCCATTTTGCAAGCAGGCTTGTCATTATTGTAATTTTCATTTTTCCACTTCCCTTAAATTAAAAGCCGAATTATTAGCAGCGCTGCTAAAGGAAATTCAACTGACATCTACGGCTACTTCCCAGGCTGGTAAAGAAGTTTGTGAAACTATCTATTTTGGCGGTGGAACTCCCAGTATTTTAGAAACAGACGAATTAATGAAGCTATTGGATGCTTTGCAAGCAAAATTTAATATTGCTGCTGATGTGGAAATTACCTTAGAGGCGAATCCGGATGATATTACCCCTCACAGTTTAAAACAATGGAGAAACGCAGGAATCAACAGGCTGAGTGTAGGCGTTCAATCCTTTTCTGAAAGCGAACTTATATGGATGAACAGGGCACATACTGCCGCAGATTCACTGAGATGCCTGGATGAAATTAAAGATGCAGGTTTTACCAATTATTCAATCGACCTCATCTACGGCTCTCCCATCCTGACCAATGAGGACTGGCAACAGAATGTATCTACAGTTATTAAAAAAGGCATACCCCACATTTCCTGCTATGCGCTAACGGTAGAGCCCAAAACTGCACTGGCTAAAATGATTTTGCTCCGAAAGAAAGCCCCGGTAGTGATAGAAAAACAAGCTGAACAATTTACCCTGCTAATGGATAGGATGGAGGCTGCAGGTTATGATCATTATGAAATCAGCAATTTTGCCAAACCGGGTATGCGCAGCAGGCACAATAGTAGCTACTGGCAGGGTAAAAGTTATTATGGGTTTGGCCCTTCTGCACATGCATACGATGGAAAAAGCAGGAAATGGAATATCGCCAACAATGCATTGTACATTCAATCATTACAAAAAGGCACGATTCCGTTTGAGGAAGAATTGCTTACTGTAACGCAACGGTTAAATGAATACATAATGACTTCATTGAGAACAATGGAGGGGCTGAACCTGGAGAAAGTCAACTTTACCTTTGGTGAAAAATACAGCAGCAGAATACTTAAGGCAAGCGAAAAATATTCTAAAATTAAAAAAATTGAAAATATAAATTCTAATCTGGTTTTAACGAGGGAAGGCAAATTATTTGCAGATGGAATAGCGGCAGATTTATTTTTCTGAGTGATGCAAATATGCTTTTACTCTTTTGATAAGTTCTATCGTTATCAAAAAGGCAACCATTAACAAAATGGCGCCGCTACTGAAATTTGTAAAGGAAACCGGCACAGTCATTTTTGTACCTTAAAATTACAAAATATTTAGATTAATATCTGTTCAATCTTTTTAAATCCATGTGAAGGTGAAAGATGCTCCCATAAAATCCGGTATACCGTTTCTGCTATTGGCATTTCAGCCCCTATGGTTTGATTGATTTGATACATACACTTACTCGCATTATACCCCTCGGCAACCATACTCATTTCAACCTGTGCCGATTTTACTGAATATCCTTTGCCCACCATGTTACCAAAAGTACGGTTGCGGCTATACAATGAATAGCAGGTTACTAATAAATCGCCCAAATAAACAGAAGCTGCATAATTATTGGATCGATGATCTTGCAGGGATGGTACTTTTTCCGTATGCCCTACTTCTATATTTTTTATCCCTGCCCTTTTCAAAAAGCCCGCCATTTCATCGGCACTGTTGGCAATTAACACGCTCAAAAAATTATCTCCATAGTCTAATCCATGTGCCATACCTGCTCCTACTGCATAGATATTTTTTAGTACCGCCGCAAATTGAACTCCATAAATGTCATCATTCTCTACTGTGTTTAAATAATCAGTCTTAAAATGGGTTGCGATGTCATGAGTTGCAACTTCATCCACCCCGGAAAATGTGAGATAAGATAATTTTTCTGCCGCTATTTCCTCAGCATGACAAGGCCCCAATACCGCAAAGTAATCCTCTAAAGGAAAATTAAATTCATTCTTTAAAAAATCATTCAACAATAAATTATGCTCCGGCAAGATTCCTTTTATAGCACTGATGATTTTTTTACCGGCAAAGATATTTTTATCCAAAGCCATTAACGTTGCCGTGGTGTATGCAGAAGGAATAGCAATAATGATACAATCTGCCTGGCGTATGATCTCAACCGGATCAGTATTCAATCTCAATTGCTCTGTATTAAAGTAGGCGGCACTTAAATAATGAGGATTGTGGCGCCTGGTCATTATCTGGTCAATTGATTTCTGGCTCCGGTTCCACCAATAAATGGTTTGCCCGTTATCGGTTAATATTTTAGCAATTGCTGTTCCCCAGCTTCCGCTTCCTAATATGCCAAAAGTCATTGTACGCTATAATCTAAGTTAATGGGAAAGAAGGCCGTTCCGTTCAAGGATTAACTGATAATAACCCAGGATTGTAAATCAAAATATGATAAAATTAGTTTCTTGTTGCTTAGGTTATGGCTTTTATAAGCTGAGTAGTTTACCCAAAAAAGGAATCAAAATAGATGATACACAAACTGCTATAGCCCCAATTTGTCAACAGCCAACTGAGCCGCTATCTGGCTGGCGTCTTTTTTATTATACCCTTTACCTTCGGCTACCAGTTCTCCGTCTACTGTAGCCCCAATAGTAAATAACCGGCGGCCGTTCTCAAACTTTTCATTGAGTGTCTCAAATTCAAGCGCTTTACCGTTTTTATTAGCCCAGCCGTATAATTTATTCTTAATGTTTATTTCAATTCCCTCCAGATCATCCATAAACATGTGGGTAGATATTATGTATTTTTCAACCCATTTCTGTGTTTTGCTATATCCTTTATCAAGGTAAACGGCACCAATTAAGGCCTCTAGTGTATTACCAAATATCTGGGATATTTTTAGTGAACTGTCGTGTTTATTGTAAATGGTAATTTTCTTCAGGCCCATTTTAATGCCTATGTCATTTAACTGTTGCCGGTTTACCATCTTGCTCCTCATTTCAGTTAAAAAGCCTTCTCCCTTATAAGGATACTTCATAAAAAGATAATGTGCTACTACAGAACTAAGCACCGCATCTCCTAAAAATTCCAGCCGCTCATTGTTTTCATCTGCACCTTCCCTAACAGACCGATGACTTAATGCAGTTCTATATAAACTAAGTTCGCCGGGAGTAAAGCCCAGCACATTATTGAGTTGCTTTTTAAACTCTTTCTTTTTTATATCTCCGTTTAAAAAATCTTTTAGGAACTGCAAAATGATTTAAAATGTTTCACCGAAATTACTGTTATTTGGTGCAATGAAAAAATTTATACCCGACAAAATAATGTGTTGATTTGCTAATATGCCAATGCGCTAACTAAAAAACAATGTAAGATATTTCACAATCGTTTCGCATATAGGATGGGCATCACTTCTTGTAAAAAACTATAACCTCACTTTGCAGGATACAAAATAAATAAAGTGCAGTGAATTCATTTTCCTTTAAAATAGTTAAAGGATACCGTTAATGACTGGGGAAACAGCCTTACTAAGGTTTGTATTTTTTTACAATCACGGAAGCATTGTGCCCACCAAAACCAAATGTATTGCTGAGTGCAGCATTTACAGTACGGTGCTGTGCTTTATTGAAAGTAAAATTTAACTGGGGATCCAATTCGGGATCATCTGTAAAATGATTGATGGTAGGAGGAACAATATCACTGGTAACAGCCAATATACATGCCAGTGCTTCAATAGCACCTGCGGCACCAAGGCTGTGGCCTGTCATGCTTTTGGTAGAGCTGATATTCAGATCGTAGGCATGGGTACCAAAAACATTTAAAATTGCCTTTGATTCTGCAATATCCCCTAAAGGAGTTGAAGTGCCATGTACATTAATATAGTCAATATCACCGGGGCTCATACCTGCATCTTTTAATGCAGTACGCATTACATTTTGTGCACCTAAACCCTCAGGATGCGGAGCAGTAATATGATGCGCATCGGCAGTAGCGCCACCGCCGGCAATTTCGCAATAAATTTTAGCACCCCTGGCGAGTGCATGTTCCAGGCTTTCTAATATTAGTACACCTGCTCCCTCGCCTACTACAAAACCATCCCGGTCTTTATCAAAAGGGCGACTCGCAGATTCAAAATCGTGGTTTCTTTCACTCAATGCCTTCATGGCATTAAAACCACCTACACCTGCAGCACTTATTACAGCTTCACTACCGCCGGAAATAATGACATCAGCTCTTCCCAAGCGTATATTATCAAATGCATCAATGATGGCATTAGTTGAAGAAGCACATGCGCTTACTACCGCATAGTTTGGCCCCCTGAAACCATGACGGATTGAAATTTGCCCTGCAGCAATATCCAATATCATTTTTGGAATAAAGAAGGGATTAAAACGAGGAGTACCATCTCCGGAAGCAAAGTTGACCACTTCTTCCTGGAAGGTAATTAAACCGCCGATGCCGCTTGCAAATATTACACCTACCCTATCAACATCAACATTTTCTTTATTAATGCCTGCATCTTTAACAGCTTCATCACTGGCAATTAAAGCAAACTGAGTAAAACGATCTATTTTGCGGGCCTCTTTACGGTCTAAGTAATTGGTGGGATCAAAATCTTTAACCTCGCAGCCAAACCTGGTCTTAAACTTAGTAGCATCAAATTGTTTGATTAAATCACAACCATTTACGCCATCAGATAGACCTTGCCAATATTCAGCAACAGTCTTCCCCAATGGAGTAAGGGCTCCCAATCCGGTAACAACTACTCTCTTTAAATCCATAAGTTTGCCTGCGATGATTAAAACAGATGATGATGACTACTTAGCGTGTTCTTCAAGGTAAGTAACGGCCTGACCAACAGTAGTGATGGTTTCGGCTTGTTCATCAGGAATAGAAATGTTGAATTCCTTTTCAAATTCCATGATTAGTTCAACGGTGTCCAAGCTATCGGCACCTAAATCATTGGTGAAAGAAGCTTCCGGGGTAACCTCGGCTTCATCTACACCTAATTTGTCAACAATTATTTTCTTTACTCTTGTTGCAATGTCTGACATAATAGTAATATTTAGTTAATCAGGTGCAAAAATATACTTTTTGAGATAAATACAAAGAAATATAAGTTTTAATAAAACTAAATCCAAAATTGGCTCTTTAAGGTGTCAAATAAACCAGGTTTCACAGCCACCCCTTTTGCAAATTTCCCTATAAAAAACCTGTACTTTTAAACTACGAATGGCCCATGCTACCTATTTTTATGGACTTACTATCCAGGTTCCTAAATAACCAAACACCCCTTCTTATATTCCGCAACCTGCCATCAAGAGGTTTCCATTTG
The DNA here is from genome assembly GCA_038213285.1 of Chitinophagales bacterium. GTDB lineage: Bacteria > Bacteroidota > Bacteroidia > Chitinophagales > Chitinophagaceae > Ferruginibacter. The sequence continues at coordinate 29,700 of JBBQTL010000023.1, read as the reverse complement.
GTACAAAAATAATCTTTATACAACAGGCTTTGGGCTAAAAGCTTTCCACTAAAATGAATAGTACATAATTTCAAATACAGAATATCAGCATAATTTTTACTACAGGTGACTTACTTCCTCACCAGTTTGAAAATTAAAAGAAAATGTCCAATTACTGCTTCAACATTCGAAAATGCCAAATGGCAATAATACAGCGTCTTTGAAATGATAAGTCGCTTTAAGAATAACGATTAACCCCAGGCATGGTAACATTTTTTAATTTTTTGACCCCTGTTGCAATAGCTTATGATAAAAAGAAAGATTTTACTATATTGCAGCATGGGGTTAAAACAAATAGATCACGGAAGTAAAGAATACCAGCAAATGGTAAACCTTCGCTATGAAATTATGCGTAAGCCACTGGGGTTAACCTTTTCACAGGACGAACTGACCAAGGAAAAAAATGACATATTGATTGGTGCATTTGATGAAGATGAAATGATGGGGTGTTGCATACTCACAGATACGAAGGATGGGTGTGTAAGGCTTCGCCAAATGGCGGTACAAAAAAACATGCAGGGAAAAGGAATAGGAGAATCCATCATTACATTTGCAGAAAACCTTGCCCGCGACAAAGGTTTTAAGGCTTTAACCATGCACGCACGTGATACTGCCATTGGTTTTTATGAAAAATACGGATACAAAGTAAAGGGTGACCAGTTTATTGAGATAAATATACCTCACCATATAATGGAAAAAAGGCTGCGTTGATGTTTGCTCAAACTAATAAAAGTTACTTCCTCGTTTATAATGCAAATGTTTTCAAATAAACAATGGCAACCGGATATTATTCTCAGCAGTAAATTACTTGCCAATCTTCACTGCCAACATTTTTCGTACCGCATTTAAGTCATCATCCTGAAATGCTTCTTTTGGTACAATAAAGAATGAACGGCTGTTAAAATATAAATGAAAAAAATGAGGGCTTTCCATCGTTGTGGTAAATTCATTCCACATCCAGCTTCGGCTACCTCTTTCATTTTCAATGGTAAACTCTTCCTTGCCAAAAGTGGCTTTAAACCTGTCTTTAAAAGTGGGTGATTTTTTGTAAATAGTAACCGGTAACAAATACCAAAAGGTTAACATCAAACTAAACCATAATACAGAACTAACTAAAAAGGCTAACGGAGATATTCTTTTAATAAAGAATAGTGAAGCAGATAAAATAGCAAATACATTTACCAGTATCATCATTAATTTTATTTCTTTCCTGCTAATAAAATGATACCGGAGCGCCTGAATTACTTTTCCTTTGTTATAGGTAAAAAATTGGGATGTCATGCAACAAAGATACTGGATTCCTGAAACCGGAAAACGAAGAGCGGATGAAGATAGTACACGCGAATATTTTAAAAGGTATACTTTTGAAATAATGACGTGGAATAATAGCCTGCCTGGAAATAAACGCACCGGATACCCGATACTGCCAATGCTGATTTTTATTATAATTGGCTATTCATCCTGTAATGAAACACCCGCTGAGAAAAAAGTTTCCAGATCCTTTTACTATTGGAAATCGGTTTTTAAATTAACCGAATTTGAAAAAAAAAGAATCGACAACTTACAGGTGAAAAACATCTACCTGAAATTTTTTGATGTGGATTGGGATCCATCATCAGGTAATGCGATTCCGGTTGCAAAGTTGCAAGTGAAAGATAAAATGTTACTATCAACATATCATATCGTTCCCACTGTTTTTATTACCAACAACGCTATCCAACAGATTGATTCTTCACATGCAATATTGCTGGCCGAAAAAATTTATGGACTGGTGAAAGACATCTGTAAAGCAAATGAAATAAAAAATCCGGATGAGATACAACTTGATTGTGACTGGACGGCCTCTACCAGGAAGAAATATTTTTCCCTGCTTCAAAAAATGAGACAATTAGGTAACACCAACATTTCTGCCACCATTCGTTTGCACCAAATTAAATTTCTTTCAAAGAGCGGTGTGCCACCGGTTAACAAGGGGATGCTGATGTGCTACAACATGGGTAATCTTAAAAATCCGGACACTAAAAATTCCATCATTGAAACAAAGGAATTATTGAAATATGTTTCCAATCTTTCTACCTATCCCTTACCCCTTGATATTGCGCTTCCATTGTTTGAATGGAAAGTACTGTTTCGCAATAAAACATTTACAGGCCTGATAGAAAATATACCGGGAGATGTTTTTACTAATTCATTTACAAACATAAATGAGGAACGAATTGAAATTTTAAAGGACACTTTACTCTCCGGTTACGAATTAAAAAAAGGGGATATATTACGCACGGAAGAAAGTTATACAGCCGAAGTAACCGCAACTGCAATTGAAATAAATAAACGCCTAAAAAACAGCCAGGTAAACGTAGCACTGTACCATCTTGATTCTGTAACTTTAAATAAATTCAACACAAATGAACTGGAAAGCATTTTTAGTATTTTCCATTAGCGGATTGCTCGTTTCATTTCCGCAAAACATTATTGGCTGCGGCGAGGGTTTTGATCCTTATGATTACTATACTTCTTTCTTTCATCAAAACCTACCTGAGCCATACGGATATAGTCCATTTTATTATACGGGATATAATTTTTTGTATGATGAAAATGAACCTGCGGATGTAAGTGATTTACTAGCCAAAGAATGGGCAGATTATTGCAGCACACCGGTAACCACTGAAGATGCAAAATCATTTGTAAACAAATTTGCCAGAAAGGATATCAATAATTTGTATGGCACCGTAGAAAAAAATCAATCTGCAGTCATACCTGATTCGGTGATGCAGAATAGCATGACCCGTTATTTTGTACAAAAAAAGAACCTGGAAGCATTGGGGTATATATTGTATGCAAAGCAGGTAGAACCCTCTGTATTGGGTAATAGCGACACATGGGAGCCAGTGGTAAGAGACAGTCTAAAGATGGCAAAACTAATTAAAGACGGACTCCAGTTATACAATGCCTCCAAAACTCCCTTCTTTAAATTAAGATATGCCTACCAGGTAACAAGACTTGCTTTGTATAGTAACCGTTATTTAGATGCCATCCGGTTTTATGATGATTATATTTCCAATAATAGCACTCCTGGTATTTTACAACCGCTTAGTCTTGCATTAAAGGGAGGAGCATTATACAGAACGGGTAAAAAAAAGGACGCAGCGCTTTTATTTAGCAAGGCTTTCAGTAGTTCTGTTGCTAAGAGAATATCCAATTATCTCGGGTTTAAATGGAGCACGGGTTCCGAAACTGACAGAAAGGATTATACCGCATTATGCAAAACGAATGAAGAAAAAGCGGCAATGCTTTCACTTTTTGCAATGGGCAGTACAGGCAACGAATTAGCCACCATGAAGGAAGTGTATCAATTAAACGCAACCAGTGAAGAACTTGAAGTCCTGGCTGTTCGTGAAATAAACAAATTGGAAGAAAAGTATTTTACCCCGGTACTGCAAAAAGAAAAAGGCGGCAGTTCATTTTTTTATTATTGGGAAAGAGATAATGCGGATAGTTTAATTATCGGGGCTGGTAAAGAAACCAGGGCATTGGCAACATTTTTACATGAGGCCGGCAACAATAAAAAAGTAAAAAACCCCGGCCTTTTCGAGACAGGTGCAGCCTACACGGCATACATGCTGAAAGATTATTCTTCTGCAAAAAAATACCTGGCCGCAGCCAAAGAAAAAAGCCTTACCCAAAAAGTATTGGATCAATGGACACTAACAAATATACTGGTTACTATCAATCAACATGCAGAGATGGATTCCGCCTTTGAGGAGCAACTATTGCCTTCTTTAGTTTGGCTGGATGAAAGAGTCAAAAATGAACGACCGGTCAGCTCCCAGTTTTATGAAATAGGGCAATGGAAAAAAATCTATCGTGACCTGTTGTGTGAAATATTGGCAAGGCGCTATCACAAGGCGGGTGAATATCATAAGGAAGCTTTATGCATTGGGGCTGCCGATGTAGTTAAATATCCCTGGGCCGACGAAATTTATAATAAAGGAGTGGACTTTATGCGGGACAAGCTCACCAGTAAAGATGTAGAAAAACTGTACACATTGCTCACCAGCAAACAACAGAATAAGTTTGATAAATTTATTATCAACCGCAATTCCATTACCCAATCTACAGTAGTTGATTTTGCCGGCACTGCTTATTTAAGAGAATATGATTATAACAAAGCGATTGAATGGTTTAAAAAAATGCCCGACAAAAAAGTACTGACCATTCATAAAAACCCGTTCGTTGATTTATTGTACGACCAGGAAGAACCCTTAGCAACTGAAAAAAAATTCAGTACCAATAAACTGGCATTTGCAGAAACCATGCTTCAGTTAATGAAACAAGCGGTTAGTGATAAAACAAATGCTGCTAAACACTATAATAAAATAGCCAACGCTCTGTACAATATGACCTATTACGGTCACACCTGGGAACTGGTGCAATATAGCCGCAGTGGCAGCGATGGCTATAATATACCAAAAGGTGCCAATGCTTTCCAAAGAGAATATTACGGCTGTTATGCCGCACATGATTATTTTGAAAAAGCGATGAATACCTCTGTTGACCCAAATTTTAAGGCCCGCTGTTTATTTATGATGGCCAAATGCAGCCAAAAGCAAATTCCTAAACCGGGCTATAGCGACTATAACAACAACTACAATCAATTAGATGCAGCCGAAAAAATATATTGGTCAAAGTTTAAAAAGAACACGTATTTCCCCCGGTTTATAAAAGAGTACAGCACCACTCCATTTTACAAAGAGGCATACAATACCTGCAGTTTTCTAAGAGATTTTGTAAGAAAGAAAAAATAAATATGAGATCAGCTTATTTGCATTGCCCGGCTTTAACGGTATCGTATTTGTAACTGACAGTTAATCGATCGTTCAATCCTGATATACAGTAATTCTTTGGTATTGTCCTGCTCGTTTTAATCCCGGTGTTGATAAACAAAAAATAAATAATGACAAACAAAATCTCTTCCCTGTTTGTTGCAGTTTGCACAACAGTTTCCGCCTGTAATAGCGAAACAAAAGTTGCTCCGGAAACGGATTCTTCGCTAAATACAAAAGTTGAAGAGCCGGTGGTACAAAATGCCCGTTATCGCTCCATATTTAATAGGGATACAGTGACCTTGCATTTGGAGGTCAATAATAATAAAGTCACCGGCAACATGGTCTATAATCTCTTTGAAAAAGATAAAAATAGCGGGGTCATTGCCGGGCAGATGAAGGGGGATACCTTATTAGCGGAATATACATTTATGTCGGAAGGGTTGAATTCAGTGAGAGAAGTTGTCTTCCTGAAAAAAGAAAATAATTTGATAGAAGGGTTTGGTGAAATGGTAGAAAAAGATGGCAAACTGGTTTTTAATAATACTTCGGCATTAAATTTTGAAAATAAAATTATCCTGGTAAAAGAAGATTGTACAGTGAAATAAAATTGATTGACGGTTGATCCTGCAATCTCCGTAAAGTGGATGAAGCGGCCAAACAAGTTGAATAGCTTACAATAAAACGCATGATTTGAGTAATCCGTTCCATTAAAAAAAACAGCATTTTTCAATTTTAATACTCATAATATTTTATATTCGTTTGAATCATTAATAATTTTTCTACTTGTCAGCAATCATCTATTATTTATCGTTACCATTTATTTATCTGCTTTCGTTACTTCCTTTTCCATTGCTTTATTTACTGTCCGATGGAGTTTACCTGTTGTTATATTATATTTTAGGCTATCGTAAAAAAGTTGTCGTTGCCAATCTGAAAAAAGCCTTCCCCGAAAAAACGCCTGCTGAAATCCTTGCTATTCAGAAAAAATTTTACCGCTATTTCTGCGATATGTTTTTAGAAACCTTTAAAACGCTTACGATAAGCCGAAAAATGATGTTACGGCATTGCAGTCTGGATGCAGGTGCGGAACAGCTTTTTACCCAAATGTCAGCGGAAAATAAAAGTATGATCATTGTGATGGGACATCATGGAAACTGGGAGTGGGCGGGAAACTCATTCAGCATTTGCAGCAAACATCAATTGTACGTGATTTACCATCCATTGGCCAATAAATATTTTAACATCCTGATCTGTAAAATGCGGGAACGATTTGGAACAAAGCTGATACCCATGCAGGATACCTTTAGGGATATGATTAAAAACCGGGATGAATTGAATGCAACGGCTTTTATTGCAGACCAGTCGCCCAACCCGGCCAAAGCGCACTGGATGAATTTCCTGAACCAGGATACGCCGGTATTTATGGGCACCGAAAAAATAGCCCAAAAGATAAAATACCCCATCGTTTTCGTTTCTGTGAAAAAATTAACAAGAGGTTACTACACGTTAATGGCGGAACTGTTACAATCGCCGCCATACCTTGGTTGTGAGGGCGATATCACTGAAATACATACCCGAAAACTGGAGGCTGATATCATTGCACAGCCTGAAACATGGCTCTGGACGCATAAAAGGTGGAAGCACAAACGGGTTTAACTTTTAAAAAGATTAACTTACACCGAAAAATCTGATAATGCTTCTGGGTAAAAACCTTATACTGGCTACAAAACCTTTTGCAAAAGAAATAAGATCAAGGAGCTGGTTTCATGCCATTTCTACATTGTCTTTATTGATATTGGCATTAATAGGTTCGTTGGTGATGCCCCTGGTAGTTTTAAAATTAGCATGTAGTATTATCGCAGGTTTATTATTGATCAGGATGTTCATTATTTATCACGATTACCAGCATCACACTATTTTAACCAGGTCAACTGCCGCTGAAGTTATCATGACTATTTTTGGAATGTACATGCTTTCACCGGCCAGCATCTGGAAACGGTCTCACGATCATCACCACAACCACAATTCAAAATTATTTAGCGCCAGTATCGGTTCTTATCCTATTGTAACCAGACAAAAATACCTGGATATGACACCGGGGCAAAAATTCACCTACCTCGCTGTGCGCCATCCGGTAACAATTGCATTGGGATATTTCTCCATGTTTATTGTTGGTATGTGCCTGCGTTCCTTTATCAGTAATCCACGCAAGCATTACGATTCATTAATTGCATTGATTTTGCACATTGCAGTAGCAGTAATGTTATTTGTTTTTGTTGGATGGCAGGCATGGTTCTTTATGTTCTTCCTCCCTTTTTTAATAGCTTTTGCTATGGGATCCTATTTATTTTACGCACAGCACAATTTTCCCGGCGTTAAATTCTACGAAAATAAAAATTGGGTGTACGAAAAAGCAGCCCTGGAATCATCCAGTTATATGAAAATGCACCCTATTATGGACTGGTTCACTGGTAATATCGGCTATCATCATATTCATCATTTAAATTCAAAAATACCTTTCTACCGGTTGCCGGAAGTAATGAAGCATTTTGCAGAATTGCAAAACTGTAAAACAACCACCCTCACGCCTAAAGACATGAGCGCCTGTTTTAAACTAAAAGTGTGGGACCAGGAAAGTAACCAGATGATTGGAGTAAAAGGACTTTAAGGCATTTTCAAAAATTACGCCTGCCACTTCTCTGCAAGAAATTAAACGGCTGATGGAGGATTTTCTTTTAACCAGATTGAATGTCTGCGCTATGCCCCGCAATATTTTATTTAACACCTAAATAATAATATATACAATGCAATTTACAGCCACTCAAATAGCAGGTCTCTTAAAAGGCCAGGTTGAAGGAGATCCAAACGTTAGCGTTTCTAAATTATCTAAAATTGAAGAAGGAGTTCCGGGTTCGGTTTCTTTCCTCTCCAACCCACTTTACACGCATTACCTCTATGGCACACTGGCTTCGGTAGTAATCATTAACAACAGCTTTGTTTTAACGGCTCCTGTTACGGCTACTTTGATAAGGGTGGAAAGCGCAGAAAACGCCTTCGCCCAGTTATTGGAAATGTACAACGAGGTAAAGCTGAATAAAAAAGGCATTTCAAAATTGAGCTTTATTGCAGAGAGTGCCACAGTGGGCAATGATATTTATGCCGGTGAATTTTCCTTTGTGGGTGAGAATGCTGTTATTGGCAACAATGTAAAAATTTACCCGCAGGTATATATTGGAGACAATGCCGTGATCGGTGATAATACCACCCTTTTTGCCGGGGTGAAAATTTATTCAGAAACGAGCATCGGTAAAAATTGTATCATTCATTCGGGAACAGTGATTGGCAGCGATGGCTTTAGGTTTAACCCTGAAAACAATCACAAAAAAGTACCGCAGATTGGCAATGTACTCATTGAAGATGATGTGGAAATTGGCGCCAATTGTGCCATCGACCGGGCTACTTTAGGCTCCACCATTTTGCGTAAAGGAGTAAAATTTGATAACCTCATTCACATTGCCCATAATGTAGACATTGGAGAGCATACCTATTTCGCCGCACACGGTGTAGTGGCAGGTTCTACCAGGATCGGGAAAAACTGTATGTTCAGCGGGCAGGTAGGCATTGTAGGTCATTTAACAATTGCTGATAATACCATCATTACTGCACAATCGGGCATTTCAAAAAGCGTTGCAAAAAAAGGAGAAGTATTAATGGGTTCACCCGCATTTGAAGTGAACAAATACCGGAAGGCTTATATCCATTTCCGCAACCTGGATTCGCTGGTACAAAGAGTAAACCAGCTTGAAAAAATCCAGCACTCAACTGTATTAAAGGAGGTATAGGTTTACGTGGTTATTTACGGGAACCAATCAAATAACAACAGCAATGGCTGCATTTCATATTTTCCCAACAGCCCGTGGCTGGTGGCGACAATTCTATATTACTTCACTCTTTTCGAAAGAGACCTCACAGGTTTTAAAAACCTGTGAGGTCTGTCAAAATACAAACGCCACTCAAATGAGTGGCGTTGTTGTTTATGTGCCGTGTAGTAAAGCCGTCTTAATGATGGGCTTAACTGCAACCCATGCTGTTTCCACAATTTAAACATTTGTAGCAGGTACCGCTGCGCATGGTGATATGTCCGCAGGTGTTGCAGGCCGGTGCATCGCTTTGCATACTTTTAGCCGCTGCATTTACTGCATCAAAGCCGTTGTTTTGCTCTGCCGCACTCATATTATTCTTTACGCTTTTAGCGGATTGTACATTGCCGGCAGGTGAAGAATTTCCGATTACCCTTACTTCACTCAACTCATGTACCCTGTTACCAATGGTAGGAGTTGAATGATCCCATGGTTCATTACCCATGTTCTCCAGCTCAGGCTTATCCAGTACATGAACCAAATCGTTCCTGCCTAAATATTCGTACGCCATAGAACGGAAGATAAAGTCAATGATGGAAGTGGTGCTCTTGATATTCGGATGCTCAACCATACCGGATGGTTCAAAGCGGGTGAACACAAATTTCTCTACAAACTCTTCCAACGGAACGCCGTATTGCAAACCGATTGAGATGGCGATGGCAAAACAGTTGAGCATACTGCGAACTGTAGCGCCTTCTTTCGCCATATCAATAAATATTTCACCAACCGTACCATCACCATATTCACCGGTACGAAGAAACAATGCCTGTCCGTTGATTTTTGCTTTTTGTGTAAAGCCCCTGCGCTTGGCAGGCAGTTTTTTACGCTCTACAATTTTCGCAAGGCGTCCCTTCAATACCGTATCCGGACTGCTTTGCATCCGTTTGCTTACTTCATCCAATAACTCATCTACAGTCAGCTTACTCATATCAACAATATGAGAAGAAGCATTGCCTGATACTTCTACCTGCTCTTCTTCTGTAGCGCCCTGTTCTGTTTTTTTCTTCTTATCTGATTTATTGCTCAGCGGCTGAGATAATTTAGAGCCGTCGCGATATAATGCATTTGCTTTTAAACCGAGCTCCCAGCTCATACGATAACAATCTGCAATTTCTGATTCAGTTGCTTCATTTGGCAGGTTGATGGTTTTGCTGATCGCTCCACTCAGGAAAGGCTGGGCCGCAGCCATCATGCGGATATGTCCATGTGCATGAATGTAACGCACACCCTTTTGACCGCATTTATTGGCACAATCAAATACCGGTAAATGTTCGTCTTTTAAATAGGGAGCTCCTTCTACGGTCATGGTGCCGCAGATAAATACATTGGCCGCATCAATTTCATCATCAGTAAAGCCCAATGCTTCCAGCAGGCTCCAGCTAAAATCGTGGTATTGCGTAGATGTAAATCCTAACCGTTGTAAGGTTGCTTCGCCGAAAGTGTACACATTGAATACAAATCCAATCTCAAAAGCGCTTCCCAAAGCAGCTTCTACTTTTTTTAGCTCTTCCTTGGTAAATCCTTTTGCGAGTAAAGATTGGGTATTGATAAACGGTGCACCTTCCAGTGTTGCATAGCCCTTTGCGTAGTTAACTATCTCTTCCAGCTCCTTTTCGCTGTATTTCAAATTGCGCAAGGCCGCAGGCACGCTTTGGTTAATGATTTTAAAATAACCACCCCCACTCAACTTCTTAAATTTCACTAAAGCAAAATCAGGTTCTACGCCGGTAGTATCGCAATCCATTACCAGTCCGATAGTACCGGTTGGTGCTATTACGGTTGTTTGTGCATTGCGGTAGCCATTCTTTTCACCTAACTGTACTGCATCGTCCCATGCTTTGATAGCAGCGGTCAGTAAATAATCAGGACAATATTTCGCATTGATACCCTGTGGTTTTATTTCAATGCCTTCATAAGCTTCCTGTGCATCGTAAGCTGCTGCACGATGGTTGCGCATTACCCGAAGCATGTGTGTTTTGTTATCTTCGTACTTGCTGAAAGCGCCTAAGAAACCGGCCATCTCAGCAGAAGTTTTGTATGCAACTCCGGTCATGATTGCGGTAATTGAACCTGCTATTGCCCTTGCCGCTTCACTGTCATAAGGAATGCCACTTACCATCAGCATACTGCCGAGGTTTGCATATCCAAGCCCCAATGTTCTGTAATCATAAGAAAGCTGCGCTACCTCTTTAGAAGGGAACTGCGCCATCAGTACAGAAATCTCCAATACTGCAGTCCACATGCGGCAGGTATATTCAAAACCTTTTACATCAAAACTATTATCACTCTCTTCAAAGAAACGACGCAGGTTTACCGACGCCAGGTTACAAGCCGTATTATCGAGGAACATGTACTCACTGCATGGATTACTTGCTCTAATCGGACCACCTTCAGGGCAGGTATGCCATTCGTTGATGGTAGTATCGTATTGCGTACCGGGATCAGCACATTTCCATGCTGCATGGGTAATTTGTTTCCATAGCTGAGCAGCTTTTACTTTCTTCATAATCCTTCCATCACTTCTTCCTTTCAGTTCCCAATCGCCATCTTCGTCCAATACTTTAAAAAAAGCATTGGGAATACGAACCGAATTGTTGCTGTTCTGTCCGCTAACGGTGCGGTAAGCTTCCCCTTCATAATCACTTGGATAACCGGCAGCAATTAATGCCGCTACTTTATCTTCCTCTTCTACTTTCCAGTTTACAAATTTTTCAATTTCCGGATGGTCCATATCAAGGCAAACCATTTTAGCTGCCCGACGGGTAGTACCACCACTTTTGATGGCACCGGCTGCACGGTCACCAATTTTAAGGAAACTCATTAAACCACTTGAAGTGCCACCACCACTTAATTTCTCGCCTTCTCCACGTATGCTGCTAAAATTGGTACCAACACCACTTCCGTATTTAAATATCCTTGCTTCTCTAACCCAAAGATCCATTATGCCACCTTCGTTTACCAGGTCGTCATCCACACTCAATATAAAACAGGCGTGTGGCTGTGGCCTTTCGTAAGCTGAGGTAGATTTTTTTAATTCCCCATCAATCGCATCTACATAATAATGCCCTTGTGGTTTGCCGCTAATGCCGTACACCTCGTATAAGCCGGTATTGAACCACTGTGGACTATTTGGTACACAGGCCTGGTTTAAGATAGAGTATGCCAGCTCATCATAAAACACCTGTGCATCATTTTCTGTTGCAAAATAATTGTATCGTTCACCCCATACTCTCCAGCAATGGGCCATGCGATGTGCCACCTGTTTGATAGTAGTTTCCCTGCCGCTGGTACCATCTGCCTGCGGTACACCTGCTTTACGAAAATACTTTTGAGCTAAGATATCCGTAGCAATCTGGCTCCACTGTTTCGGAACCTCCACATTGTCCATTTGAAATACCACTTCACCGGAGGGGTTTTTAATTACGGAAGTACGATAATCGTACTCAAACATGTCGTAGGGCGACACTCCCTCTTTTGTAAACTGTCGGCTGAACTGCAAGCCTTTAGCTACATTTTTTTGGGTTGGCATATAATAAAATGATTGATGGGTTATGTAATTGTTAACGAATAACGGACAACGAAAATATCCATACTAAATGACTAATGGATGGTATAAATATTAACAGGTGTGGACAAAATAGGTGGATAATATTTTAGATGCAACAGTACAGGGCTTTTGCACCCATTTTTGCTTTTTTTAAAAAATATTTTTGCAGAAATTCATAAAAATTTCATTACAGATACAGATATAAAATTTGTTGTGAACTTCCATGTTATTTCCCCGTTTAAATACCGTTGCCGATTCTTTTTTAAAAACTTAACAGGAAACAATTAATGCACATTTTGTTCCCCTAAACTGAACTACTTTAAATATATTATTTCATGATTATCATTCTAAAAGCATTGTTCCAAAAAACATGCCGCCAGTTCCGTGTGTAAATAAATTAATACAATCGCAAAATAGAGGATGCTCCATTCACTGCCTATCTTTAACCAATGAGAGTCGTACTACAAAGAGTAACCAATGCGAGTGTAACTATTGACAACAAACTGAAAGCTGAAATTGACGGTGGGCTATTGGTGTTGGCCGGTATAGAAGATGCTGATACCTATGAAGATATTGTGTGGCTAAGTAATAAAATAGTGAACCTGCGGATTTTTGATGATGAAAACAAAGTGCCGAATATTTCGGTAAAAGATACCGGTGGCGACATTTTACTGGTGAGCCAGTTTACCCTGCAGGCCAGTACAAAAAAGGGGAACCGGCCTTCCTATATTCGGGCAAGTAAGGCTGAGGTGGCCATTCCTCTTTATGAGCAGTTGATCTTACAGTTAGAAAAAGATTTGGGTAAAAAAGTATACACCGGTGAATTTGGTGCAGATATGAAAGTGGCGTTGGTGAACGATGGGCCGGTGACGATAGGAATAGATTCAAAAAATAAAGAATAATGGGCAATGCTGAGGGGAGCTAGGTTTTTCGATTATCTGGCTTTAAAGTTCAATTATAATAATCGCCATCCAGTAAGAAGGAATTAGTAACTTTAAAAAAACAACATCATGGGATTAGTGTATGCTGATATTGAATTCACCAACCTGGCTGATGAAACGCTTTGCGAGGAAGGTTACCTGCCACTGGAAAAGATAAGAAAAATGCAGGTAAATATCATGGCAGACAGCGGTGCTATCAGGTTAACTATCAATGAAGATATCCGCAGTAAATTAGGCCTGAGAAAAAGAACCTCTATGGATGTGTTGCTTGCCGATGGATCGAAAAGGAAGCTGGAAGTGGCAGGACCAGTTAAAATAAAATTTAAAGAAAGGGATTGTATTACTGATGCCTTTGTATTGCCCAATAATGAGGAACCTTTGCTGGGAGCAGTGCCCATGGAACTCATGGATTTAATCATTATACCCGCCGCCGAAAAATTAGACTACAATCCCATACATCCCGATGGACCTTTATATTCATTAAAGTAATTTTTTTACCCAAATTGTATCAAACTTTCAAGCCAATCATTTTATTGCAGAATAATGACTACAACTGGTTACAATTTAATTTGCCACCAACTTATATTAAATCAAAGATGACAATCGAAAAAGCCCAGGCAGATGTAGACCAGTGGATAAAAACCGTTGGCGTAAGATATTTTAGCGAACTTACCAACCTTGGGATTTTAATGGAAGAAGTGGGGGAATTATCCCGGCTGATAGTAAGAAAGTACGGCGAACAATCATTTAAGGAAAGCGACAAGGGAAAAGACCTGGGCGATGAGATGGCGGATGTGTTATGGGTATTGATTTGCCTGGCCAATCAAACCGGTGTTGATTTAACGGAGGCGTTGGAGAAAAATTTTGAGAAGAAGAATTTAAGGGATAGCAAAAGACACAAACAAAATGAGAAATTGAAATAGAATGACTGACACGCCCAAACATATACAGGAACTTCAATTAAAAATCTGGTTATGCAAAACTCCTGGTGAAAGATTACGACAATTTCTTACAGACAATGATGTTATGTATAAAGCATTATTGAAAGCCACGGAAACACTCAAAAAAAACAGGCTGCCCTAATTATATTTTCTCCCGCATTTATTTAGGGCTTAATTTTTCTACTTTTGCAGCATTATGGCAAACGAAGCAAACAATTTCCCGGAGCTGATCGCTCATTGTAAGGAGTATGGTTATATTTTTCAATCTTCTGAAATATATGATGGACTGGCGGCTGTATATGACTATGGCCAAAACGGCGCACAGTTGAAAAAGAATATCCGTGATTACTGGTGGAAAAGCATGACGCAACTGAACGACAATATTGTTGGCATTGATGCGGCCATCTTTATGCACCCTACTACCTGGAAAGCCAGCGGTCACGTGGATAATTTCAGCGACCCGATGATTGATAATAAGGATAGCAATAAAAGATACCGGGTCGATCATCTAATTGAAGCATTTGCAGAGGAACAAAAAGAACTGGGCAATGAGCAACTGGCCTCAGATGTACTGGCCGCCATGGATGCATTAATTGTAGCGAGCGATTACCCGGGTTTAAAAAAACTGATTGAAGACAATAGTATCAAATGCGCCATCAGCAAAACCTGTAACTGGACAGAGGTGAGGGAATTTAACCTGATGTTCAACACCCAGATAGGCAGTGTTGCCGGTGAAAGTGACACCATTTATTTAAGGCCCGAAACTGCCCAGGGAATTTTTGTAAACTTTTTGAATGTGCAGAAAACCGGCCGTATGAAAATACCCTTCGGTATTGCGCAAACCGGTAAGGCTTTCCGGAATGAAATTGTGGCAAGACAATTCATTTTCCGCATGCGGGAATTTGAGCAGATGGAAATGCAGTTCTTTGTGCGCCCTGGCACTCAAATGGAATGGTACAATTACTGGAAGCAAGAGAGAAAAAAATGGCATGAAAGCCTTGGCATTCCGGCTGAAAAATTACGTTACCACGATCATATCAAACTGGCGCATTATGCGGATGCTGCGCTGGATATTGAGTTTGAATTCCCTTTTGGCTGGAAAGAACTGGAAGGTATTCATAGTCGCACCGATTTTGATTTGACGCAGCACCAAACCTACAGTAAAAAGAAAATACAATACTTCGACAACGACCTGAAAGAAGATGGAAAGCCTTATGGCAATTATATTCCTTACGTGGTGGAAACTTCAGTGGGCCTTGACCGGCTATTCCTTACCATAATCAGCCTCGCCTACGCCAATGAAGAATGGACCAGGGAAGACGGCACAAAAGATAGCCGGGTGGTGCTGCGCATTCCAGCCAAAATTGCTCCTACCAAACTGGCGATTTTACCTTTACTAAAAAAAGATGGCCTGCCAGAAATTGCCCGTGAACTGATGAATGAATGCAAGGGCAGCTTTATGTGTTTTTACGAAGAAAAGGATGCAATTGGTAAACGCTACCGCCGCATGGATGCCGTGGGTACGCCATTTTGTGTTACCACTGATCACCAGACCAAGGAGGACAATACAGTTACCATTCGATACAGGGATACGATGTTACAGGAGAGGATTGCGTTGAGTGAGGTGAAGCAATTGGTGCTTGAGAAGATTGGATGAATTAAGTAGTTACTTTTATTAGCCTACAGGAGCCATACATTTTAGCCTTAAACTAATTACACTGAAGAAATTATTTTTAAAAATAAAAGTATCTTTAAGGAATGAACAAAAAAGTTCCAAAAATATACTAAGACACGTCTGTATTTGGTGGCTATTATGATATAGAATTTGAAGAAGATACGCAGGTGTTATTTGAAAATATAAAGTTAGGTCAATTTCAGGTTGTTTACTCAAGCACAACGGAAGACGAGTTATTAGAAGCGCCGGAACTGCTTTCCGGAATGGATGATACTTTAAAGACACGGGTAGAATTAGATGAAGAATCGGTAAATCAGGCCGATACCTACCTCGCTGAAAAAGTAGTAGGTAAATCCAGCAGAACAGATTGTTTTCATATAGCAATGGCAACAATTAATGCAGTAGATATTTTAATAAGTTGGAATTTCAAACACATCGTTAATGTTTCAAAAATAAGAGTTTATAATGCAGTTAATATGAAATTAGGTTACACTATAATTGATATACGTTCACCAAAGGAAATTATATACAATGAAGACTAAAGAAATTATAAAAAAGGATTTTGACGCAGTTAAATTTATGCGCATAACGAGAGACAAAATAACTGCCGAAACCAAAAAAATGACCTTTGCAGAATTAAAAAAATATTTTGAACAAAGGCGTTTAAGATTAACTAAGTAAAATACTTTCTTTTATTTTTAATTACAATGTAATGAAGTGCTGTGATATGTGATAGGGGGAGATAAGAAATTATTCATCCCTTGAAATCAATAAGAATAAAAAAAAGTATTCCGGTGAATGAACAAACAATCATATCATTAATTGAAAAATTTCAATCATTCAATTTATCATCCTTATTGATTTTGATAAGTTTAATGGATATGCTATTACTCACCACTCTACCACCATTGAAGGTAGCACCCTCACTGAAAATGAAACCATGCTTTTATTGGACGAAGGTATTACCCCTGCGGGAAAACCTTTGCTGCATAGCCTGATGGTGCAGGACCATTATAATGCTCTGCTGTTTATTATTCAAAAAGCCTCGCAAAAAGTACCTGTTACCCCTTTGTTTATAAAGTCTATCAATGCGGCTGTATTAAAACAAACCGGCACTATTTACCAAACAGTATTTGGCGAATCGGATGCTTCAAAAGGAGTTTTCAGAAAAGGAAATGCAAGTGCAGGTAATAGCTATTTTGTTGGGTACCAAAAGGTAGAAGAAATGGTCAATCAACTTTGGGATGGCATTACTGTCAAGCTTTCTTCTGTTAATACATTTACAGCGCAATTAAATATTTGTTTTGATGCTCACTTTGATTTGGTAACAATCCATCCCTTTTATGATGGTAACGAGAGAACGAGCCGGCTGCTCATGAATTACCTGCAGTTATATTTTAACCTACCGCTCAGTAGTGTTTTTAAAGAAGATAAGGCCGCTTATTTTGAAACACTGCAACTTACCCGCAAAGAAGAAGACATCATTATCTTTAGAAAATTCATGTTCTCCCAATATGCAAAATACCTGCAACAGGAAATTGATAAATTTGAACAGATCGATAAAGGCAAGACAAAAGGCAAAGGATATTCATTCGTGTTTTAGCAAAATAATATTATAACAGCCCCTGCCTCGTCGCTAAACGGAGGCTGGTTATTACATTACCTCGAATATTAAAGGAGGCTTTCGATAAAAATTCATCATTTTTTTTTCAACACCATCGGCTCCTTTAAATAATCAAATAGTTTCTGGTACATTGCTTTTATCATTTCGTAAGTATCAGTTTTATACAGACTTTTCAGGAATTCAAATTTCATCATGCACTGCACAGAATTATTTTCCTTATCGTATATCAACTGCCTTATAAAAGTGATATCCTTATCCGGGTCGGTGAGTTTTACGGATGGGGGTATTTCATCTACCATATAATTTTTGGGAAGCTGAACAGTAATATTGAGGTTAATGGTACGACGGTATCCAAAATTAATATTGGAGAAACGGTTATCACTCAAAAAAGGATTTGCATTAAACCCGGTCCATTCCAGGTCATACTGCCCCGCATGAAATTAAAAACCGTTTTCATCTTTTCTTCAGCCGACCCCAATAATTTCACCTGCTTTATAAACTCATCCGTACCTGCTATATTCTTGTTGAGCTGACTGCCGAATTCACCAGATACTAATAATTCACGGGTTACTTCATCCCATGAAGTCATATATTTTGTTTTGCCAAAATTCCCCGCACCATACCCACTTAACTGGAAAATCACTTTTTGAAGATAGTCTCTCCGGGCATCCATATAGGGTTCATCTCCAAGTCCGGCAATATTGTGCATTTCAAAATACACACTACCTCTGTCAGTTTCTTTCTTTACAGTTATTGGAAATCCCGGAACCTTATTTACCCGGTAAGCAAATTCCATATTGGGTATAATGATGAGGGTATATTTGCTGACCATCACGGGTAACTCTTCCTGGAAATTCCAATCTTCCAGGCCGCCATAGTGTTTCATTGTACTACGGTATTTGTATTCAATAATGCTGCCTGGCTGAATGGCCGGAAAGGCAAACACTACCCGTCCTAAACGTTCATTTGTTTTTTCGGTGAATATTGATTTACGTTCCAGGATGGTTTCTACCTTCCTCCCGTCAATCATATTGATTGTGATTCCTTCAACATGGTCGATGTACTCGAATTCATCCTTCCTGTAAAATGGGATGGATACATTGGCAGAAGAAAAGGCCTTTTCATTTAAAATCTTAATCCTTAAATGATGTGTAGTAATCAGCCGGTGCTGTTCATCATGATCAGAAAAAGCTTCATGGAGCAATATTACTGCATTGGCGTCTTTATCAAAATCGCATTGTTTTAAATTGATCTCGTCGTTGCTTAAAACGCCATAGTCGGGGAATTCCTGTGCAAACAAAAAAGCATTTGCAAGTGTGCAAATAGCTGCGAGAAAGATTCTTCTATTCATGGGTAGGTTAACAGGGTTTTATATTGGGAATAGGTTGGTAAAGCCGGCTGGGCTTTATCCGTTTGTTTGATTGGATAAAGTAACGAAATATTTAAATACAATGCTCAACGGTTAAAAAAGTTGAAAACTGTTTTGTTGTCCTAACTAAGAAGCAGCTATGGGCATCATGGTTGTGACTTGTCCGCCGCGGCGGATCACTCCCTTGTACCGCATACCTATGTGAAGCTTTAATTGTGTTTTGTTAATTGCACCTTACCATTATTAGAAAACGACCTATAAAAACCGGCAACCTCATTAGTTATGATAGATTGAATATTTTCGAAGGGCATTGTTGTTGATGCTGATTAATTTTGGCAACCATATCAGTTGGAACAAGGATGCATTACGGATTTTTTTAACCAAAATAAAGTTTTTTAAAATACCCAGGTATATTCTATTGGGTTCAATATATTCATCACCTATGTAAACTTTAAAAGTTGAGAATATACCAAAATAGCCGATTCTGCCACCACTTTCTTCATACCCTTTCGCACGCAGCCAATCTTTTAAATCATTCTTAGTTGGATTTGTTATTGCTAAGATAGCTAACGTTAAAAATAGAAATGATCCATGTCCTTTTTTACTTAGGCATGTTTCATATTTATTGGTTTTACCCACGTTCCGGCTGTAGATATAGCAATTATTTCTTCAAACGTTCCGGTAAATTTAACTGGAAATTGATTCAACAATATAAAAAGTATCGTACTAAACATTCCCCCGCTCATAATAAGGTATCTCATCATGACTGGTGGTTTCCTTTTGCTGCCAGTACGCCTGTGTAACAACATGCCCATCGGGCGTATGTAGCAACCTTCCAAAAATGGCATTGATGGAATTGAACGTATAATCTGTTACTCCTACGGTAAATGTTTCGGGTGGGGCTGTTGCCGGAGGAGGTGGTGGTGGCGGTGGCGCACCTTCCACTGCTTTTACAACAGGCGCTGGTGCAGCCTTGGGCTGTGGTGAGGGTACTGTTACCACAGTAAATTTATTATACTCCAGCAATTTTTTTAAAAACTCCACCCTTGCTGGTGCAACGTTTTTTTCAACGATTCCACATTTAACTCCGTTGAGTTCTTCAAATTCGTGATTTTTATTGATGGCCATAATAGTCTGTTGGTTGCGGTTTAGCTGAACTTACTTTTTTAATTTTTTTATTTCCCTGTCAAAATCCGACTCGTAATTTCTGTCTTGTACAACCCTGAATTTTTCAAACTCAGTTTCAGCTTTCAATTTGGCTTCAAGCATGGTCACTTTTCCTTTATCTTTCAAAATAGGATAATTGGAGAGTTGCAAAAAACCGGTAAGAAATTTACTCCAATCCTTCATATACATTATTTGTTGGCGCCTTGTGTTATTTTCAGCCAAATTCAGGTAGGCAGAAACAATCCGGTTAAGCTCCGAAATATGTGCTTCGTTCAAATAATTTTTTTGCTATTGTTACATCGTTCTTTAATATTTTTCCGCCAGGGGCAAACTTCCAGTTTTTTAAGCCCATGTATATCTTTGTAGCATCGGCTTCCGTATAAATTATTTCAGCGGCGGATTTGCCTGTTATCGCCCAATGCAATTTTTTTTGAACCGATGTAAAAAATCCCCTCGTGGTTTCAGCTTCTGTGTTGTAGTCAACACTCAATGCATACAAATCAGTAATTTTTTGATAAAACCTGCGTTCACTTGCTCTTATTTCCCGAATGCGTTCGAGCAGTTCATCAAAATAATCTTTCCCAAACTGTTTGCCTTGTTTCAGCCGCTCATCGTTTAATACAAACCCCTTGGTGATAAACTCCTTTAGCGTATTGGTGGCCCAAATCCTGAATTGCGTGGCTTCTACGGAGTTAACGCGGTAGCCAACGGATAAAACTGCTTCCAGCCGAAAGTACTCCACTTTTCTTTTTACATTCCGGCTGCCTTCTTTTTGAACTGTTTCCAAAATGGAAACAGTTGCTGCCCTTTGCAATTCATTTGTTTCGAAAATATTGGTTAAGTGTTTACTTATTGCTGGTACATCTACATTAAAGAGACCTGCTATGGCTTTTTGGCTTAACCAAAAAGTTTCGGCTTCAAAAACCACCTCTACTTTTATATTGCCTTGTGGGGTTGCGTAAAATATGATTTGATTATTTTCCATTACTTGTTATCCTGTCAGTTGAACCCCGAAATTATTAAAGCCCGGTAATATACTCATACACCCAACTTAATAATCCCACCAATACGATACCTGATCCGCAGATAATCATGCCTAGTTTTGAAGCGGGATTAACATTGATCTTTTCTATGGGGTGTTCATTTTTATCCATAAACACGGCCCTGATTACCCTTAGGTAATAATACAGTGAAACAATCAGGTTCAGTGCAGCAATGGTAATAAAAAAATAATTTCCTTTGGATGCACCTGCCGTAATCAAAAACAGCTTTCCAAAAAATCCGGCGGTGGGTGGAATACCAGCCAGTGAAAATAATGCCAGCGCCAGTATCCAACTGATGAAGGGATTGGTTTGGTACAGGCCTTTGTAGTCATCAATTCTTTCTTTACCCGTTTGTTGGGATACAGCGCCTGCAACACCAAATGCAGCCAGGTTGGAAAAGGTATAGATCAACACAAAATATACTACGGAGGAAACTCCATCAATGGAATTACTACTTAAACCTACCATGATAAAACCAACCTGTGCAATAGATGAATATGCCAGGAATCGCTTGATATTTTGTTGCCGTAATGCAAACAGGTTACCGATAATCATGGTGGCAATTGATAGTATCATTACCATATTGTACCAGACTTCGTGCATTGGACTAAACACTTTGTACAAAGCCGTTAGCAAAATAAATGCAATGGATCCCTTGGATATGACCGATAAAAAGGAACTAACGGCAATGGGCGCCCCTTCGTACACATCGGCCGTCCATAAATGAAATGGAACGATGGACAATTTGAATGCAAAGGCGGCAAATAAAAACACAAAGGCCAATATTTGTAAAGGGCTGCCATCGATTGTGGCTGGTATCTCAGCAAAACTGATGGTACCTGTTGCGCCATACATCAATGAAATACCAAACAATAAAATACCGGAAGAGAATGCCGATGATAGGATCATCTTCATGGATGCTTCCGAAGATATTTTTTTCTCCAAATCAAAATTAGCCATGGCAGCCACCGGTATGGTGGAAAGTTCCAATGCTAAAAAGAACATGAGCAAGCTGCCGCTGGAAATCATAAAAAACATTCCCAGCACGGCTGACAACATCAGGATAAAAAACTCCGGCATGTGTTCGCTCTTCTTCAACCATTCGGAAAACAATAAAGAGATCAAATAGATACCCAGGCTTAGGATACTTTTTTGAAAAGCCATCAGTGCATTGGTAACAAAAAGGCCACCAAATAAGCTTCCTTCTTCGTTGACGAAAAATCCTGCAATAAAATTTACCAGTAACAATATTTGCACCAGCGATAAAAGGCGGTCATTTTTCATCCCCTTACCCACTTTTATAAATAACAGCAGGAAGATGATGAAGGTGATCACCAGTTCAGATTTCATTAATATTAAAAAGTCGTTCAACATACAAACTATAATGTGCCCCTATCTCCATTGCGGCGGAGAACAAGGAGGTTAAATAAAATATCCTGGTTCCTTTACTATCCCTGACGATGCCTTTCTTACAAGTATGATGGATAAAGCTGCCATAATGATTAAATGTACAAGAGGGCGATCCGCCGTGGCGGACAAGTCGCAACGATGTTCTACATTGCTGCTTTGCCCGGACAAAAAATTAAAAACATTCACTTCCCAAATTACCGCTGTTATCATTATCATTTTCCTGCTACTTTGTGCATTATTATTTCCGTTGCCGGGCTGATCAGGTCATTCAACCAAAACGGAGCTACCCCTATTGCCACGATCCCCGCAATCAAAACTATTGCGGCCAATTTTTCGTTCCACTTTGCATCGGTTAAATTAGAAAACTCTGCCTTAATTGGTCCCATGGCTGTTTGCCCGATTGCCCGCAAAATATAGACGGCCGTTACTACAATGGACATACCCGCCGCAATGGTTGCAATGCGATGAAACGAATCAGCATGCTCCCATGAACCTACCAGAATTGTCATCTCCGCAACAAATCCACTCAGCCCTGGCAAGCCCAACGAACACAAGCCAACTATAAATAATACCGTTGTGATAAACGGCATCACTTTTAGCAATCCACCCATTTCATTTACCTGCCTTGTATGGGTACGTTCGTATATCATGCCGATCACTGCGAAGAAAAGGGCAGTCATTAATCCATGGGATACCATTTGCATTACCGCACCCGTCATGGCCGTTTTGGTTAACATGCCAATACCCAGCAATACAAAGCCGCAATGGCTAACCGATGAATATGCGTTAATATATTTAAGGTCTTTCTGCATCATGGTAGCGAATGCGCCATATAAAATAGCAATGGTGGAAAGAACTATTATGATGTTGGCATATTCCTTTGCGCCATCCGGCATAATATAAGTAGCCACTCTTAAGCAACCATAGCCACCGAGTTTCATAGAGATACCTGCAAGGAACATCGATCCGGCAGTGGGTGCGGAGGAGTGACCGTCGGGTACCCAGGTATGAAAAGGAAACAATGCCGTGAATACACCAAAGCCAACAAACAACAATGGGAAACAAATTTTTTGAACCTGCAACGGAATATTAAGTTGTGACAAAGCTAATAAGTTAAATGTTCTTTCAGGGCCGCCAAAATATACTCCCAGCAAACCTACTAACACCAGGGCCGAGCCGCCCATTAACATCAACGCCAGTTTATTGGCAGCATATTCCTTTTTGCCGCTTCCCCAAATACCGATCAGCAAGTATTTTGGTATCACCGCAATTTCGAGAAAGAAGAAAAGAATAAACAAATCAAGCGACATAAAAAATCCATACGCTCCAAGGCTTAGCAGGATCAGCAGGAAATAAAATTCCTTTGTCATCTTCGTCACGTTCCAGGAAACCAGCACGCCGGCAATCACCACGAATGCGGTCAGTAAGATCATGGCTACTGAAATACCATCTACCCCCAAATGAAAACTAATATTCCAGGCCGGGAACCAGTTGTACTGCAATTCAAATAACATCTGTGCTTCGTTACCAGTGGCCCTTTCATTGCGGAAAGCAACCAGTAAAACCAAAGCTATAATAAATTGTATTGCTGAACCAATCAGTGCGGTCCATTTCACCTGTTGTGCATTCCGCATCAGCAGTATTGCAACTGCTGTTAGCAGCGGAAATAATATGAGTAATGTTAAGTTCATTTATTGGTTTCTGATTATTATTATTAGACTTTGCCGGACCTCACCCCCGCCCTCTCTCCCGGAATAATCGGGATCTTCGACAAAAGAGAGGGAGCCTGACCCTGATGATGCTGACATCTTTTCTTTATTCAACGGTGGTACTATTTTCGATTCATTTTTATTTCAACATCACTCACATTATCTATTATTCACTATTCATCATCATTCACTCATCACTCATTCACTCATCACTCATCATTCATCATTCATTCCTACTTCCAGATATAAATAAACAGCACCGCCAAGCCAATTACTCCTGCTAAAAAGTAAATCGCATATTGTTGTACTTTACCTGACTGAAAGCCTTTTATTTTTTCTGAAATATTTTCAGTTGTAATACCTGTTGCATTTACCATACCATCTACCACATTCTTATCGAACCAGGCAGCGGGCCTGCCAACCAGGTTGAACAATACCTTCTTTGTGATGAACAGGTACAATTCGTCAATATAAAATTTATTGTAAACTGCTTTGTAAAATCCATTTAATGAAGCGGCGATTGATGCAGGTTGATCATTTTGCTTTTTATACAACCACATCGCTGTAAATATCCCGGCCAGTCCTATTATGACCGGTGCAATAGAAAACATCAAATGAAAGGTAGACTCCAATGGTTTACCATCCGAACTAACAAAATTTCCAAATGGAATGAACCCGGCTGCGGCAGCACCTACCGCCAATAGTACCAGGGGCATCATCATCACGAACCCACCCTCTCCGTGATGTTCGCCATGAACTACAACTGATTTATTCCAGAATATACTAAAATATAAACGGAACATATAAAACGCCGTTAACCCGGAGGTAACTAAGGCGATATAATAAATGACCGAGTTATGATGGTATGCTGCTAATAATATTTCTTCTTTACTAAAAAAACCGGCAAACGGTGGCACCCCTGAAATGGCAAGGCAGGCAATTAAGAAAGTGATATTTGTGATGGGCATGTACTTTCTTAACCCCCCCATATCTTTCATTTCGTTGCTATGAATGAAATGTATTACTGCACCTGCTCCTAGGAATAACAAGGCTTTGAACATGGCATGAGTAAACAGGTGAAACATGGAAGCGGTAAAGCCCAATCCTTCTTCGCTACCCGAACCAGATACGCCCAACGCAAACATCATAAACCCAATCTGCGACATGGTGGAATAAGCCAATACCCTTTTGATATCGGTTTGTGTACATGCTATTACCGCGGCAAACAATGCTGAGATGATACCTGTATAAGCAACAATATCCAAAGCCGGTGGCGACATGCTGAATACGGGGAATAACCTTGCAACTAAAAACACACCGGCTACCACCATGGTAGCCGCATGTATCAATGCAGACACTGGTGTTGGGCCTTCCATAGCATCCGGCAACCATACATGCAACGGGAACATTGCACTCTTGCCAGCTCCCCCGATAAACACCAACACCAATCCCCAGGTTAATGCAGAAACACCAAGGAAGGAAGAAGCTATTGCAGTTTGAAATTCCGGGGCCGAAGTTGTTGTCAGCCGCTCTATGAGTGTATTAAAATCAAGTGTATGGGCATAAAATGATAAAACCAATATACCAATCAGGAACCCAAGATCTGCAAAACGGGTAACGATAAACGCCTTCTTACAGGCGGCCACCGCACTGGGTTTATCGTAATAATAACCGATTAGTAAAAATGATGAAACGCCTACCAGCTCCCAAAAAAAGTATAATTGAAAAATATTGGACGACATCACCAGGCCCAGCATAGAAAAAGTAAAGAGGCCGAGAAATGCATAGTAAGTTGGAAATCTCTCTTCCCCCTTCATGTAACCCAAACTATAGATATGCACCATTAATGAAATGAGCGTAACCACCACCAGCATCATCACCGAAATTGGATCCAGGATGATTCCCATATCGATAGAAAGTCCGGGTGAAAATTCGAGCCATGCAAATTGTAAGGGAACAAATTTTTGATACACCCCATCCACCTTTCCGTACTCAAAAAAATAACCGTAGGCGGTGTAAAGCGATAATAAAGTAGAGGCCAATAAAATGCCTGTACCAATAATGCCAGCCGATTTTTTTATATGCTTTCTGGCAAATAAACCCAGCACTAAAAAACCGGCCAATGGCAGCAGCGGTATCAGCATTAAAACCCAGCCTAAATTTAAAAAACGTGGCAGGGCCTGTAGTAAACGTATTTGTAAAAAGTCATTCATAATATAGTAAGATGTCCTTCTGTTATCTCACATTGGAGATATAAAAAAGAACTTTTAAAATTTCAATTCCTCTGCTTTCTCCACATCAATGGATTGATGGCTTCTGTATAAATTAATGATGATGGCGATGGCTACTGCAGCCTCCGCCGCAGCGATCGCAATCACAAAAATGGAGAAGAACAATCCATCTAATTTGTGTGGCCATAAATATTTATTGAATGCAATAAAATTCAGGTTTACACTATTCAACACCAGTTCGATACTCATCAGCATCGTAATTAAATTTCTCCTGGTAAAGAAACCAAACACGCCGATAAAAAACAAAGCGGCACTGATAAATAATATATGATATAATCCTGGCTCTATCATGTGGTTGCTGGTTTTGAACGTAACGCAATAACAATACAACCAATCATTGCCGCCAGCAGTAAAATACTCACTACTTCAAAGGGCAATGCAAACCCATCTTCATTTACACCCAGCATTTGGATGCCAATATTTGCAACGCTGGGTTCCATGGGCTCATCAGTTGTTTGTTTGAATGTATGCTGAAACAATTGCAGCATGGTTAAGGCGAAGCCACAAAATGCAGCTAAAGCAGCAAATAGCTGTCTGCCCATTTTTTGTTTGGGTAATAAATCGCCTGCCTGCTGTGTTAAAAAGATAGAGAAGATGATGAGCACGGTTATGCCGCCCACATACACTACTATTTGAACCGCCGCAATGAATTCGTATTGCATCCAAAAATAAAGTCCGGCAATTCCAATCAATGAAAATAAAAGGAAGATGGCCGCACGAAATATTTGCCGGGTAGTAACTGCCAGTAAACCGCTTACCAAGGTAAGTGCCGCCAGCATGTAAAATATGATTGTTGATCCAGTCATTTAAGGGTTATTATTTTGTCCTGTTCCACAACAGCGGAACCAATAGGACGGGTATTATTTTTAATAAATTTATACTTATTTTTTTTGTACCAACGATGTTGCTTTGGTCATCATCGTTGTGTTATCACGATCCCGAGTTAGGGCTGTGTTGCCGCCTCGGGACTCACTTATATTTCATACCATTGTGGATCTTTTTCCACGTTGTTTTTTGGCGCAATTTTTTTAAATTTTTTTCGCCTTTATTTGTTACATAGGGCGTTGCCCTATGCTGTGATCTTGTCGCCCTTTCATTTTCATAGGGCGTTGCCCTATGCTGTGATCTTGTCGCCCTTTCAGGGCTTTACCGGCAAAGAAAACCAGTGTTCAATCAATAATGAGCCCGAACAATCGAATACTATTGCCTTCCATCTCTCTCACTTCGGGGGAGTCGGAGGGGGCTTGAGGGGCCTGCTTTACTCTACACCCTCCCTGATCTTCGAGCCCGGTTTATTCAAAATCTTTGTCAGGTCGGCCCTGTTATATACACTGTGTTCAAATGTTTGGGCCATCTTTATGGCATCCGTTGGGCAAGCTACTATACACAGGTTGCACATGGTACACAGTTCAAGATGATAAACAAACTTGTCAATCGCCTTTTTCTTTTTACCCTCGGGTGTTATATCAAATTTGGTAACGATCTTAATGGTTGCATTGGGGCAGGCCAGTTCGCAGGCTGTGCACCCGGTGCAGGCATGCTCATTATTTTCATCGTGAATCATCACCACTTCTCCCTTGAATCTATCCGGTAGGTTCAATGTAGCACGGTTATCCGGGTATTGCTCTGTAATGATTTCCTTATGATGCGAAAAATAATACAGTGTACGCCGCAAACCGGTAGCCAGTGATTTCAATCCGCTAAAGACTTCTTTGATATAGGTGATGAGGCCCCAGGAAGGACCTCCAGACCCCCTGCCCGAAGGAGAAGCCCCCCTGCCCCCCGAAGGAGGGTTCGAAGAAAGATCATTATCTTTTGAATAGTTATTCATTGTTTAAAGAGTTCCATTTTTATTAAGTCTACATCTATTCCTAAAAAAAATACCATTTCAATTTTAATAGCTACTGCCTTAGAACCCTGCGCCGCGGCGGAGACAGGGGGGGCCGGAGTGGGCCAGTTTTAAAAATGCCACCCCAATATCGCCATCAACGTTACCAGCAATATGTTAAACATACTGATCGGTAATAAATACTTCCACTCCAAATTCAGCAACTGGTCAATGCGCAATCTTGGAAAGGTCCACCTGAACCACATGATTAAAAATATCAGGAAAAATGTTTTTCCGAAAAACCAGATGCTGGATGGAATATAATCCATAACATGATTAAATGCTTCCCAGTGGCCGATATGAAAAGGCATCCATCCACCCAGGAATAAGGTAGCACCGATGGCACACACAATAAATACATTGATATACTCCGCTAAAAAAAACAGGGCGAATTTCATTCCTGAATATTCTGTATGAAACCCGGCGGTGAGTTCTGATTCAGCTTCCGCTAAATCAAAAGGTGCCCGGTTTGTTTCTGCTGTTACTGCAATGATGAAAATAATAAAGGCGATGATCACAGGAATATGTCCCTTAAAAATCCACCATCCATCTGCCTGCGATTGTATGATATCGTTGATATTTAAACTGCCAGATAAAACCACTATTGCAAGTATGGATAGGCCGGCAGATAATTCATAACTCACTATTTGCGCCCCACTCCGCATGGCCCCCATCAAAGAATATTTATTATTGCTTGCCCAACCAGCCATCAAGATACTGATGACCATAATAGAAGACATGGCTGTAAAATATAGTACACCGATATTCAAATCCCATAATTGAAAATCTTTTGCGAATGCAATGGGTGCCATCAATAACATTGCTACCATCATCGCAATAAATGGAGCCAGGTTGAATAAAAATTTATCTGCGCCATCCGGTGTCATGCCTTCCTTTACCAATAATTTTACGGTATCTGCCAATGATTGCAACATACCCTTTGGCCCTACCCTGTTTGGCCCGAGGCGTATCTGTATCCATGCGGCCACTTTTCTCTCCATGAGTACCAGTACCAGTCCGAGCATGGCAAACAAACCAATTACGCCAACCCCTGCAATCACCATTTCAATGACCATTGTCCAGGTGGGGTTAAAGATTCCCCGCAACCAGGTGTCTATAAATTTTGAGAATTCAGAAAGGCTCCACATGTTTTTTTATCTTATGAAAGATATTTGTTTAGTGATCATTTTATTGATTCATTCAAAGCGTAAAAGCATTCAATACTTTACACAGGGTAAAATTTCCAGGCTTTAAATTCAATCCTGCCGGAGTTGGAAAACCTTGCTACTCACACCCCTGGATTTCATCCG
>JBBQTL010000022.1:0-40053 GCA_038213285.1 Chitinophagales bacterium | reverse complement strand
ATTTTTAGCTCTTTGCAAGGTTGGCTTTGTGTCGGGGTTTTGTGTGCCTTGCAATGTGCTAAAAATAGCGTGGGGTCGTGTCGGCAAAGTCATGGATGCTTAAATGTTTGTAGGATTTCGTTTAGGGTGACGTACAACGATTGTATTACCGCACCATCATCTATACCATTGCGGCAATACAGCTAAGGTAAGTGATATTGGCGCAAGTATCTCATTGCTTTTTGATTTCATTTCCTGTCATCATTTACGTTTTTTTGGCAAGCCTGTTAACAAAAACCTCGTCCCTCCAATACAACGCTATGTCCTGGCTTTTTGTGTCAACGAAATAACTTACAAATCGGCCGTCTTTACCTTCTTGTCTTTGCGCAAAAACAAATATTCAAGCTGTCACCAAAATAAAAAGGGTTACCAATATAACGATGCTGTTGCTGGTCATGGACTGTCAGGAATGTTTGCTGGTAACTCAAATATATAAGAATGCTTTCAAAAAACTATCACCTCTCTGCTCACGAAAATAAAAAGGCGCAGAATAAATTCTGCGCCCGAGGTTGCGGGTTTTATTAATATATATTGGTTATAGAGCTCTTATTTATTACCCTCGATTATTTTGATGTAGTTGGCCCTTTCGTAGGCAGTTGGGTCGGCAATATTTTGCTGGCTCATTACCCCTTTAAATGAGGCAATACTTTCAAAGCCCTTTTTTTGCATCCATTCCTGCAGGTCCTTATTCATCGTTTTTAAATACGGAATCCCATTTTTATATAAGGACGATGCAGTCATTGCCACATCGGCACCGGCAAGCAGGTACTTGATTACTTCGGTGGCGCTTTGCACGCCGGTAGTGGCTGCCATCGACATTTTTATTTTGCCATACAACATCGCAATCCATAACAACGGCAACCTGATTTCATTGGATTCGCTGTACTTTAAATCTGTTTTAATTACCAGATCATTGATATCAAAATCCGGCTGGTAAAAGCGGTTGAATAAAACCAGTCCATCCGCACCGGAATCCTTTATCCGCATCGCCATATTACCCATTGCACTAAAATAGGGATTGAGCTTTACCGACACCGGTATTTTTACACTCTTTTTAATGGCATTGATGATGTACAAATAGCGTTGTTCCACTATCCAGGAAGTCATTTGAATATCGCCGGGGATGAAAAAAACATTTACTTCTATCGCATCTGCCCCTGCCTGTTCAATCATCTTCGAATAGTTCACCCATCCCTCATTGGTGATGCCGTTTAAGCTGGCGATAATTGGAATTTTCACTCTTTCCTTCGCCTTACGGATTTGCTCCAGGTATCCATCTGTTCCGGGATTGTAATCTTCCAGGTCGGGAAAAAAGTCCATTGCTTCAGCGGAAGAATTGGTGGTTTCTTCCAACACAGTTTTCAACCTTGCCTCATCCTTTCGGATCTCTTCCTCAAACAAAGAGAACAACACTACGGCACCGGCTCCGTTATCTTCCATCATTACAATATTATCTGTTTGCTCAGATAGGGTACAGGCAGATACCACTATTGGGGAATTCAATGTTAACCCCATGTAAGTTGTTTGCGTATTCATGTATGCTTGTTTTAAATGATAGCCGATCCAAAAGACCGGCTATCAACGGGATTTGTTTTTATCATCCAACCGGAACAAAATCACTTGCCTTTTTGGTGGCCAGTTCCTCGTAGTTTTTCCATTTCAGGTTCACCAGGTCCTGCGCATGCACCATCAGTTCTTCGGCTACTGTTGGGTTGGTCATGGTAAGCACTTTATACCGCAATTCATTGTAGGCATAATCCCTCAGCGGAATTTTTGGCCTGGTTGAATCGAGGATGAAAGGATTTTTGTTCTTCTTTCTTAGTACCGGGTTGTAGCGCATCAGCGGCCAGTGACCACTTTCCACTGCAAGGTTTTGCTGGGTCAATCCATTTTTCAGGTCGTAGCCATGGGCTATACAATGGCTGTAGGCTAGTATCAGGGATGGCCCGTCGTAGGCTTCGGCTTCTCTCATGGCCAATAATGTTTGTTGTGGGTTGGCACCAAAAGCTACCCTTGCCACATATACATTTCCGTAAGAAATAGCCTGCATCGCCAGGTCTTTTTTACCACCCGATTTACCACCGGATGCAAATTTTGCCGTGGCGGCCGTAGGGGTAGATTTGGATGACTGGCCACCGGTGTTTGAATATACTTCCGTATCCAGTACCAAAATGTTTATATTCCTTCCGCTTGATAATGCATGATCCAATCCTCCGTAACCAATATCATAAGCCCAGCCATCACCACCAATCAGCCATACACTGCGGCGAACCAATTGATCGGCTACAGATAACAGGTGCAAGGCAGGAGAGGAGGTCATTTTTTTCAACTGCTCTTTCAATAGCTGCACCCTTAAATGTTGCAGCGCCATTTCAGATTCCAACACCTGTTTGGCATTCAGTATTTCATCCACCACGGTTGCTCCCAGTTCATCTTTCAATTCCAGTAAATATTGTTTGGCAACGCCCAATTGCTTATCTGCTGTAATGCGCATACCCAAACCAAATTCAGCATTGTCTTCAAACAATGAGTTGGACCAGGCGGGACCCCTGCCGTCTTTATTGATTGTCCAGGGTGTGGTGGGTAAATTACCTCCGTAAATAGAAGAACAACCCGTTGCATTGGCCACCAGCAGGCGGTCGCCAAATAATTGTGATAATAATTTCAGGTATGGTGTTTCACCACAACCCGCACATGCACCGGAGAACTCAAACAAAGGTTCCAGAAACTGTGCACCATGTACGGTGGAGAAATCTATTTTTGAACGATCGTTCCATGGTATGTTTTCAAAATATCCGATGTTCTTTTTACCCTGTTCCAGGATGGGTTCTTTCTCTGCCAGGTTAATCGCTTTGCGGGAACGGTCGTTGATATCAATCGCAGGACAAACCTCTACGCATAGGTTACAACCGGTACAATCTTCCAGGTACACCTGCAAAGAATATTTAGTTTCCGGGAAGCCCCTCGAATTAATGGGTGCCGACTGAAATCCTTCCGGTGCTTTCTCCAAATAATTTTGATGAAAGAACTTGGCCCTGATGACGCTGTGCGGACAAACGTATGCACAGTTACCACATTGTATACAGGTATCTGGTTCCCATACAGGTACCAGGTCAGATACATTTCTTTTTTCCCATTGGGTAGTGCCACTTGGGTAAGTACCATCAATCGGCATTTTACTTACCGGCAGTTCATCGCCATGGCCGGCCATCATTACCGCTGTTACTTCCTGTACAAAGGCGGGTGCTTTTGCAGAAACGATCACCAATTCGTGAAGGGCTGCAGAAACATCGGCTGGATATTCCACTTCATATAAATTAGCCAGGGTGGCATCTACCGCTACAAAATTCTGATCAATAACTTTTTGCCCTTTTTTAAAATAGGTTTTTTCAATCGCCTTTTTAATTTGTTTGATGGCATCTTCTCTTGGCAACACACCCGACAAAGCAAAATAACAGGTTTGCATGATGGTATTGATACGGCCACTCATACCGGTATCTCTTGCCACGGTGGTAGCGTCAATCACATATACTTTTAGCTTTTTATCAATGATCATTTTCTGTACCTGGCCCGTTAACTTGCCCCACACTTCATCTTTGCCATAAGGGCTGTTTAATAAGAAGGTAGCGCCGTCTTTTGCAAATTCCAGCATCTCTACTTTTTCAATAAAGTTGAACTGGTGACAGGCGATAAAATCTGCTTTTGTAATCAGGTAAGGCGCACGGATTGGTTTTGGTCCAAACCGGAGATGCGATACCGTTCTGGCACCTGATTTTTTGGAATCGTATACGAAGTATCCCTGTGCAAACAGGTCGGTATTTTCACCGATAATCTTAATGGTATTTTTATTGGCACCTACGGTTCCATCAGCACCCAGTCCAAAGAACAGTCCTTGTCTCCATTCTGATTCATCCAATGTGTAGGCAGGATTATAATCGAGGCTGGTAAAGGTTACATCATCATTGATACCAATGGTAAAACCATTTTTAGGTTTGTCTTTTTTCAATTCATCAAACACCGCTTTAACCATTGCTGGTGTAAACTCTTTGGAAGAAAGGCCATAACGGCCACCCACCAATCTTGGTAATTGTTTTATTTTTCCCTGTTGTAATGCATCTACCAATGTGGCCAATACATCCTGGTACATGGGTTCGCCTGCTGCTCCGGATTCTTTGGTGCGGTCTAAAATGGCGATAGATTTTACAGATTCGGGTATTGATTTGATAAAATGATCCAGAGAAAATGGCCGGTATAAACGAACCTGTATAACACCGGTTTTTTCACCCGCTGCATTCAATGCCTGCACGGTTTCATCCACGGTTTCGCCTCCGGATCCCATAATGATGATTACCCTTTCCGCATCAGCCGCACCAGAGTATTGAAAAAGCTCATATTTTCTGCCGGTCATCTTTTCAAAGTCGTTCATTACTTCTTCCACAATGGCTGGCATTTTATTATAAAAATCATTCACGGTTTCTCTTCCCTGGAAATAGATATCCGGGTTTTGAGCAGTTCCCCTGATAAAGGGATGTTCGGGATTTAAACCCCTGTTGCGATGTGCAATCACGAGTTCATCGGGTATCATTGACCTGATCTGATCGTCAGTTAATAGTTCCAGTTTATTTACTTCATGCGAGGTACGAAAACCATCAAAGAAATGCATGACCGGTATCCTGGCTTTTAGTGTAGCCGCCTGCGAGATCAATGCAAAATCATGTGCTTCCTGCACACTTACTGAACTTAACATGGCAAAGCCTGTGGTTCTTGCTGCCATCACATCCTGGTGGTCGCCAAAAATGGAGAGCCCCTGTGCTGCGAGTGAACGGGCAGCCACATGAATTACGCAGGCTGTTAATTCACCTGCAATTTTATACATGTTGGGCAGCATCAGCATTAAACCCTGCGATGCGGTAAAAGTGGTAGTGAGCGAACCGGTTTGCAAAGCACCATGTACGGTACCAGCAGCACCGGCTTCACTTTGCATTTCCATGATATCGGGTACAGAACCCCAGATATTTTTGATTCCTTTAGCCGCCCATTCATCAGCCAGTTCGGCCATGGTGGATGAAGGCGTAATTGGATAGATGGCACAAACTTCATTTACACGATAGGCCACATAAGCTGCGGCTTCATTTCCATCAATTGTTGAGATTGTTTTTTTATTTGACATCAGTAAGGGAATTAACAGGTTCGGGAATCATTTCTATAGCATGACAGGGGCATTGCTCATAACACACTGCGCAACCGGTGCAGACATCATATTTGAACTCATACCGGTTGCCCTTTCCTAATTTGATAATGGCATCTTCGGGGCAGGCGCCAAAGCAACCATCACATTCAAAACAGTTACCACAACTGAGGCAACGTTGCGCTTCAAACCTTGCTTCCGGTTCGGGTAAGCCGCCGATAATTTCATCAAAACTTTTGATGGCTACAGCAGGTGCCAGTTTATCCTGTTCTTTTTGCGGGGCTTCGGTTTCGTACCACATGTGTAGCTTTCGATAGCCCGCCGTTGGGTGTTTATCTTTCTTTGCAAGTGGCTGCTGTGTTATAAATGCATTGATATATTTAGCTGCTTTTTTACCATGGCCGATGGCAATGGTAGAACTCCTGTTTTCACCAGGCAGCATATCACCGCCTGCAAAAATCCCTTGATGCCCGGTCATTCTTTGTGCATCAATTTTGATTGTGCCATCTTCATTTAAAACAATACCCGCAACGGTCCGTAAAAATCCGGAGTCTGTTTCATGCCGGTTTGCTATTATCAGTACGTCTGCATCAATTGTTTCAAACTCGCCGGTGCCAACTGCCTTTCCCTTTTCCACCTTCATTTGTTGCAGTGTGATCTTTTTATCTTTTATACTTACGATACTTTTTAAAAGTTGTACATCTACGCCTTCTGCCAGGGCATCATCTGTTTCGTAATCATAGGCAGGCATCATTTTTTTATCTCCTGGAAAATAAACAGCTACTTCTGAATCAAACCTTTTGATGATACGGGACAGGTACAATGCCAATTTACCCCCGCCATACACCACTACTTTTTTTCTTACGTAAGGAGAGGAAGAAGATTTATATTCTTTAAAAAAGGAAAAAGCATCTTTAATATAAATAGAGCCATCGGCTTCAAATTCTTCGGGGTGAATGAGCTGGGCGCCAATTGCCAGGAATACAGCATCAAAATTTCCTCCTTCCTTTTCTGCAAGTACATCCTGTACCTTGTAGTTCAGGCGGATTTTAACCCCCATTTTTACAATGCGGTTTATCTCTTCATTTAAAATAGTGTTAGGTAAACGATAATCCGGAACTCCGGTCCATAATAATCCGCCGGCATGATTACTTGCTTCAAAAACCTCTACCGTATGTCCAAGGCGGGCAAGGTGATAGGCAGCAGATAAACCACCAGGTCCGGCACCAATTACCAATACTCTTTTACCCGTGGGAGCAGCATTGCACCGGATTGCCCAATGCTGGTTAATTGCTTCGTCGCCGATATATCTTTCTACCGCATGAATATTCACCGTTTTATCAATGTGGTTTCTGTTGCAGCCCGTTTCGCAGGGCTTTACACAAACCCTGCCCATCAAGGCAGGAAAAGGGTTGTCTTCCACAATGGTTTGAAATGCTTCAAAATAATTACCGGCTTGCGCATGCGACAACCAGCCTTGTATATTTTCCCCGGCGGGGCAGGCACTATTGCAGGGAGGCATAAAATCAACATAAAGGGGGCGCATGGTTCTGAGTGGGCCGGTTCCTTCCGCATGGAGCGTAAGATCAACCGGTTTGGTAATATCTATATTGGGCATATTAAATTATTTCACTTGTTTATGATGCTAAGCAACGCATAGCATGAGCACATACAAAAAGCGGTGAAAGGTAAAACGATCCTAAATGTGTGGAGGTGACCTTGTTCAGGTTTAGAAATGATATATATCATTTTTATGGGGAAGGGAGTTAGGTGGAAGTACTTATATTGTTATAACAATGAATAAGGGAATGGGTTATTTAAAATTGTCGCACATCGTTGCCAACCTTTTATTGTAAACTAAATATCTACTGCTATACCATTTAAGGTCAGCAACCGTTAACCCTGCAATTAAGCCTTTGGATATCCGTCCGATTTGAGCGGCACACATACGATAGGGTGCTGTTTCAACTGCTTTAAAATATCAGTATATTTGTTGAACTATAAGTTATGAAAGTCAAAAAAATCAACATACATTCCTACAAGCATTTAGAGAACTTAAGCTTTGATTTTACTTACCCTGTGGGACATAAAAATGTTGGAAAGCCTTTAGACAAAATATGCATAATTGGTCAAAGTGCAACCGGGAAAACAAGTATTTTGGAGATAATAAAAGATAATTTGTTGCAATTAAATTCAATAGATGTTGTTAATGGAACTCATATATTGCACCACTACAGATCAGGCTTTAAGGGTGATATAGAATACTTAAATAAAAATGAATTCTTACTATCAACAGAGAATACAATAATCCAAAATGACAGGTAATTTGCCATTGTGGAAGGATCCGGTGGTGGAACAATTAGTAAGCTTATTAATGATGGGTTAAAAGTATTATATTTTAGTTCTGAAATAATATCAAAGGAAACAATCAATATTTTTAATCAAAACCCACTTGATATTCTGAGTATTTTAGCAAGCAAGAAAGATTCTATTCAATTAAAATATGATAGTCCAAATTATGTGTATGAATTTGTGCAGGGAATAGAAGAAGAAATATGGTTTTCATTATTAAATAAGATATTGGATTATAGGAAAAGATTTACTCAGATGGTTTCAGAATTGATAAATAAAGGAGCCATTGGAGACATGAACAAACTGAATAATCAGTATGCAAGATGGGCTAAAGTAAATGAAAACCCGCTTGTTTCATTTGCAAAATATTTTGATCCAATTCTACAGAAATTAAATTTAGAAATCGATTTAATCAATACAGAATATTCCATCCCTATTAAATCCAAAATTAATGATGAAGTAATACCTATTTCAGGTCTTAGCACAGGTACAAAAGGTTTGCTGCTTTCAATGTTTCCCCTGTTTGAATTAGACACCAGGGATAGTATTATTCTGTTGGATGAACCAGAGAGATCGCTCTTTCCTGATTTACAAATCGATTTGATAACACATTTTCAAAATATTGCACCCGAGGCCCAGTTTATAGTGGCTACCCATTCTCCTTTTATTGCGGCGGCCTTTGAGCCGGACGAAAGGTTTATTTTATACTTTGATGAAAAAGGAAAAGTACGGGTCAGGAGAGGTGAATCTCCAATAGGCGATGATCCAAACGACATATTAAGCCACGATTTTAATGTAGATTATTACAATGATTTTGGTAAAAAGGCATATAAACAATGTCTCGAATTAAAGACAAAGGTTTCCAAAGAAACCCAACTTGAAAAGAAAAAGGAATTGCTCGTTGAATTGGTCGAATTGGGAGATAAATACAATTTTTGATGAGAAAGTCAGTTAAGGATCCCAATTCAATGATAATCACAGGCAACTTGAAATACATTTCGGGAAATCCTTCCAATAATAAAAAAATTGCAGACATATTGTTGAAAGAGCAAAAGAAATTCTGTGCTTATACAGATTAATATATTAGCAGAACGGATGCAAAAGACATTGAACATTTTGACCCAACACTTAAAGATAGCGCCAATGATAATTACAACAATTGGTTTTTAGTTAAGCATCAATGGAACAAAGAAAAAAGTTACAAATGGGATAACTTTCAACCCGTGCTTCACCCAACAGCAGTTGATTTTGAAAACAGGATTGTTTATCTGGACGGTGATTATATAGCCAGCTCGGAAGTAGATATTGCAGCAAAAAACCTAATCAGTTTATTAAGACTTGATGATCCGGCATTAGCTGACAAAAGAAAAAGGTATATTAAAAGAAAACGTGAAGAAATGAAAGCTTTTGGACAAAACGAGATGACTTTCTTTTCTATTTTAATAACTGCAGATACTTTTCAAGTATCATATCCAAGAGCTATTAAAGAAGAATTTGGTATTGATGTTTGCGAAAATTTATGATAATTGGATACTCATTTCCTGATTTTTTCCATTTTGTAATGTAACAAAAAGTAGTTTCCCGTAAGTAAAAGCCTGGAGCGTTCAAAAGGCAATGTATTGCACTCGCAGGATGAAGGGTCTAAGATATCAAAACCCCGGCCCTAACCTTGCCTTTGGCAATTCTTTCCTTGGTAATTTTTCATGCCTGTTGGCGGCGTTAAAAACAAATGATGCTACGATGGTGGCTGCTTGTGTAAGATCGGCGCCAATGAGATGATCATAACTGTCCATATTGGTATGATGGGTACGGGTATCATATTCTATCTCATCCTGTATAAACTGGAAACCCGGTATGCCCACGGCATCAAAAGCCAGGTGATCGGTACCGCCGGTATTGGAGATGGTGACCGTTTTAGCGCCCAATGAATGGAAGGGTTCCAACCATTGGGTAAACACCGTCCTTAGTTTTTCATTGCCCTGCAGGTAAATACCGCGGATCTTCCCGGTACCATTGTCGAGGTTAAAATAGGCGGATACCTTTGCATGTTCCTCTTTTAAAATCATATTGGCCGGATCGGCAAAATGAGTTTTTACATAACCACGGGAACCCAGCAAACCTTGTTCCTCACCGCTCCATAAAGCGATGCGAATGGTACGCCTGGTTTTTAACCCACTCTCTTTTATGATGCGGATTGCTTCCATCATTACAGCACATCCCGCTGCATTGTCGGTAGCGCCTGTTGCGCCCTGCCAGCTATCGAGGTGGCCGCCCAGCATTACAATTTCGTTGCTCAAATCCGTACCTTTTATCTCTGCTATCACGTTATATCCCCTCAGGTCTTTGCTGCTAAATTCGGTTTGTACATCCAGTGCCAGCTTTACCGGGAAACCGTTGTTTGTCAATCGCACCAGGCTCATATAATCTTCCATAGCAATTACTATGTCCAGGGTATTTTCAGGATCATTGTCTCCATAGGCTCCGCCACCCTGTACAAACAAGGTGCCATCCTGTCCACGTGGATTCATGCTCAATATGGCCAAAGCACCTTCTTTTGCAGCCATCTCCCGCAAGGTAGTTGCCATGGTAAGCGCTCCCCGGTTTCCACCCCGCCTGCGCCGCATTGCTGCGGTATCTGCAGGAGGCGGTGGTGTTGCGTTAGCCATCTTATCCAGTTCTTCATCCGTGTGGCGGTTAGCATCCGCTTTAAAAGACTGCTTTAAAGTATCGGTGCGGTAAAGCAATAATATCCTGCCTTTCATTTTATTGCGATAGGTTTCCAACGCAGCGGAATCAGTTGCTTTAATCAACAATATTTCGGCATCTTGTAAACCATTGCTACCCTTTGTCCATGTTTTGGGATAGCCGATCATCGGGCGATAGTATGGTGCCGTTAATGCGATATAAGATTTTTTTAATTCCCAGCTTTTACCAAAATCACCCCATGGTTCAAGAGCTGCATTGGTAAGTCCCCATTTGGCCAGTTCTGCTTTGGCCCAGTTGGCTGCCCGGAAAAAGCCGGGTGAATTGGTCAGTCTCGGACCGCTCACATCAGTTAAATGGAAGGCAATGTCCATCACTTTCGAATTCTCGAGACCTTCCTTTTTAATCTTGCCAATGGCATCTATATCCATTTTTTCCTGTGCAAACATACCGGCAATAAAAAACGTAGAGGCCACAATAAGGGCTAATTTTTTTCTCATGTATTTGTTTGTTTAGTAATAATAAGATAAAGTAATTTTTCAAAGAGTAATTTGGTAAATGATCCTTAAGTTCATTTCACATTCCTCTGCTCCGGCAGCGCAAAAAAAGCTGTATACACTTTTCCAAATGGCCTAAGTGCAATGTCATTTAGTTAAGGATTTTAATTGCCCCGTCCTTTAGGGCGGGGATTAAAATAGGCTTTAAATAATACGGCTTAGCCGAAAAGTATTATTTGGCTAAAGCCGAAATGGGTAATAAAAATGTTCTGTCGCCGCCCTAAAAAACGGTGCAATTGAATTAGCGATGCTTAACTAAATGACATTGGCCTTAAGGGTTGCCAACCTTACAGAAGCGCTTTATAAATTGCGACCTTTCATTAAAACGTTGGCAACCCTATGCGATCATTTTACAGGCACCCCGTCCTGCAGCAAAAGTTTCATACTAAAATGAGGATTCACTTTTTTCAGAAACCGTTGTTTGTGAAACCATATCCGTTTCCCCCATTCCCGGGTGAGTACGTCTTTTCAGGGGTTGCAGTTTCCAGTAAGTAAGGCTTCTCCATGCCCACTCCAACGGGCCAAAGCGGAAATAGCGTAGCCAAACATGGCTCCAGGCAATTTCAACTATCCAGATCGCAGCTACCACATAATAAATTTCGTATCGTTGCAGGTAGCCGTACCTGCCAAAACCAAATCCATAAAAATAAACAGCGCAAATTAGCGACTGCGCCAGGTAATTGGTAAACGCCATTTGACCAACGGGCCGCATCAGTTGAAACAACCAGCCAAATAAACCTGATTTATATAACAGCATAAGCAATCCAAATATGCCCAAAGAACGCAGGGTCCTGGATACCTCGTAATACTCTACTACTATTCTTTTGGTGTAGTCAAACCGGTTAAATTTAGTGTCAAGCAATGGTTGCAGCCGGAAATAAGAAACGACTAAACCCAATCCCAACCCTGCAATAAAAAGCGCCCAATATATTTTTACAGATGCATTGCCTGTTAAAATACCGTTCTTATAGAACGCCATCCCGATAAACATAAATAATAAAACATCCCAAAGGCCATAATAGGTATAGTAAAATTCAGCGTTGGTACTTGCGTTACTCAGGTTGTTATACACTTCACCATAGGACCCTCGCACTTCCCGTAAATTTTTTTTCATTTCTTTTTCCTGTGCCTCCTTTCCGGCTCTTTCTTTAAAGCCTGTCATAGCACCCAGGTCATCCTTTTGCTCATCTGTTAATTTTACTTTGGTAGTATCCAGTTTGGCAATGGCTTCGCCTTTAAATATTTTTTTGTGCTGGCGAAACAGGTCAACATTTTCCCGGGTAGTCATCAAAACCAGGCAGATAAAAGCACTGATTAATAAACCCTTCACCGGCATACGCCGAAATACAAACAGGATGATGCCGCATATTGCGTATTGGAATAAAATATCTCCGGGCCATAACAATACAAATGCATTCACCAATCCAAAAAACAGCAACCACAACTGGCGCCTTATAAAATATTCAGCAGTCATGATACCTTCGATTCTTTTTTCGAGCCGGGTAATAAATAAGATAATACCGGCGCCAAACAGCATG
Organism: Chitinophagales bacterium; assembly: GCA_038213285.1. GTDB lineage: Bacteria > Bacteroidota > Bacteroidia > Chitinophagales > Chitinophagaceae > Ferruginibacter. The sequence continues at coordinate 27,676 of JBBQTL010000022.1, read as the reverse complement.
GAGAAAATGGCCCGCTGGCTACCTTCCAAAAACCAATTAACGCTATACCAAACTTTTTGGTTGATGGTGCCCAGCTCATTGTTCACCGCAAGGTTATCAAATGCCGGTTCAGGCAATGCAAAATAGGGTATGTTCATCATCAGGATGCCCAATAAGGCAATGCCCCTTAAGCTATCAATGATTACAATACGTTCCTGTTGGGTTACCGGTGCGGCTGCAGAAATGGGAGAATTGACTGAACTCATCAGTTTTAATTTAATGGTGAATTTTTTTAAATTACCCGGGTATGATTAACCAGCGTTGCAAAGGGAGAGTGAATATGAAACAAGATAAAATATGAATGTTGAAATTCAAAGCCTACGGGGAAAAGTTCGAAAAATATTTGGTGGAATAAAAAGTAATGGTTGATACTGCCATGTAACCGGCTGGGAATTTAAAGGTGATGATCAATAGCTCAATGCGGAAGTGATATACAAACGTTGTTAATCAGCAGCGATTCGATGATTTCTCAATTACTGTATCAGCAAAATGAAGATCATTCTTAGTGAGGTGGTAAAGCGCTTTTGCCACGGCTACCGGCAATTCAATTTACCCGCTGAAGATTATTATTTCTTGAATGAAGCCGTTAGCATGCTTGCATTAAACATCGATTTATGATAACGAGGCTTCATCGTTAATTTAATTTCTTCTGCTCTGCAATAAATACCTACAGGAAACAAGTCCCCCCGTTTTTCCTTATCATTCACCACAAAAAAAAGTTTCCATTTGCAACAATACTTTGGTTGTACGTTCGCCAAGCCATCTTGGACGAAGAAATTGAAAGCCTGTTCCAGAAGTATCAGCGAGTGTCCCGGAAGCATGCCAGCAGGACAAGCTCTTTTGCATGGTTGGCTTGTGTGAAAACTTGCCCCGTTAAAACAGTTCAAGGTTATTTTTCACGTGAACTTATTTGCAACTTTATCTTTGCCGTAAAATTTTGCAGTAGCTGCTGATTTTCCTGCTTTACATCGCATTGTAATAATTGTTCGGTCATTTGCAAAAGTGCATCCTGAGTAAACCTATCCGATTTACCATAGTGCCAAATGGGGAAGAAACATTCAACAAATAATTCATCAAACGACAATTCTTTCATTGCCACACGTATTACTTTGTTTTCATCGGCTAATATTGATGGCAGATAGTTGAATAATCTAAATCGAAACAGGTCAGTTAAAGCGTGTATGCTCAGCACTGCTGTTTCGGGATCATTTATACCCGGGCTTAAGGCCTTGATGGCAACTTCAGCAAGCTGGTGATAGCCATAATAAGCATTTTTATCAATGGGTTGTCCACGATATAGGTCTATTGCAGTCATCAATTCATCTATATCTTTCTTATGCAATTTTTTTTCGCCAGACACAATAAGTAACGGACAGCCCTCCAATAGATATGACCCAGGCGAATGAAGCATTTGAACAAGCACATCGTGTTTTTCGGCAAAGCCTATAAGCGAAGGTTTATTAAATCCCTGGTAGTAATCAGATGAAGGCATATTAATGGTTAGCGTCTTTTTTTCTTCTGGCGTAAATGCACCTGGCTTCTCCGGGCAGCAGCGGTGCCGGAGTGTATGTAACGTTTTCTTGTGTATACGACTGATGATGGTTTCGAATTTAACGGATTGCGTTACATAATGCAGAAAATAAATAAACAGAAATATATCTACAACAGTAAATAAGAGTAACAGGTAAATACTTAAAGCAGGTACATATATACCTGATGATATATCACGAATTGTACTCAATAAAAACAGGGAATATACAATAGTGCCAATATAAAACCCTAAAATGATTTGCTGAAACTTGTTGCCAATCATACTGTCGAGCGTCCGGTTGCTCATTTGCGATGCAGCCTGGTTTAACAGTATCATTACCATTGAGAAGCTAAACACGGTAAGCGAAATGATGCCTCCGGAAATGGTTGTGAGTATAGCACGAGCTGTGCTTGCATCACGTAAACTTAACCAGCTTAATTGCGACTTAATTTGCTTTCCGGTTTTAGAAAAATCTAATTCAAGCATCAGGATAGACAGCAGCAAAAAACCTAAAGATATCAGCGCAGGATAAAAGGCAATGCTGTTGACTGTTTGGCCGTAATACTTGCGTAACCATTTGTAATGTCTGCTCATCGTAACAAAAGTTTATTCAAATAAATGTGCCGCCAATTTTTTATCATGTCCATAAATGTCATCGGTAAAATGCAGCAATCCCTCTTCATCTACCCACGAGGTAAAGTAAGTGATAAAAACAGGAACCGTTTTACCAAGCGTTACCCACTTCTCTTTAGAATTGTTCATAGCTGCTTTTATTTTTTCATCCGTCCATTCGGGCTGATTGCGCAGGAGATAGACCGCTAAATCAAAGGGTTGCTGAAGCCTGATACAACCATGACTAAAAGCTCTTTGCTGCCTGTTGAACAAATCACGGCTTGGTGTATCGTGAAAGTAAATATTATAGCTGTTAGGGAAGATAAACTTTACCTGACCGAGCGCATTGCTATTACCTGGCTTTTGGCGAACAATTGGCAGGCCATTACTGTAGCCGGTTACTTCCATATTATTCCTTCTTAAATAACTGCTGCTTCGCCGCATAGCAGGATATATTTCATTACGCACAATGCTTCGTGGCACGTTCCAATAAGGGCTGAATACTACATACTTTAATTCGTCGCTGAAAATAACAGTGCTGTTCGCAGCCTTGCCAACAACTATATTCATTGCCAAAACTTTTTTGCCGTTCTCCATTACATGAAGCCGGTATTCGGGAATGTTTGCAAACAGATAATTAGAAGAAAGTTCCGGCATCCATTTCATTCTTTCCAGGTTAATCAGCATTTGCCTTATTCGTTCCGCTACCTGTATATTTAATTGCTTTATTAAATCCTTATCAACTACACCGTCGGCTTTTAAACCAAAACTTGTTTCTGCTTTCTTTACAGCAATCAGTAATTCATTGTCGTAAAAATCGGAAGTATCAACGGCGGAATAAAGCCCTGTTGACTGTAAGCGTTTTTTAACTGCGATGATTAAATTATTTTTACTGCCCGGCTTTAACGTTGTGGTTGTAGTAATTGCTCCCCACCCGCCATTCTTTTCTATATCATTGTATCGGAACAATTGCTGCTGAAGCGAATAATAAGGTTTATTTAATGGTTTCCAATCGCTCTTTTCACTGTTGAGAAAACTGTCTAATAGTGCAACAGGCTTTAGTTTTCGCCTGGGTATATGCCATTGTACTTCCTGCGGGTCTACTTTGCCGGCATAAGCAAATTGTAAGTAGCTGAAAAAATGTTTTGTAAAACGCAACTCCGTTTCTTCAAGCTGCTTTTTATTAATGATAAATGAACTGTCGCTTAACAGCGTATCGATCATTTGGTGCAATTGCCCGTCATACAAACTGCTGTCAGTTAACTGTTTTACCAGCATGTCATGAGCACTCCAAAAGCCTTGTGCCTGTACGGTAAGTCCATCTTCATGAAACCATGCAAAGCTGAAATTACGTGAATTATAAAAACTACGCATGTAGTTAGCCATGCTATCCCTGCTTGCTTCTTTTTCTAAAAACTGCTCAAGTTTAAGGCTATCAAAGAATAGTTGTGAAAAGGCATTGGCAGTAGTTATGGTTGTATCCCTGGTGGTTACTTTTTCTACCTGCTTTGGAGATCCTTCGTTACATGAAAAAAAGAAGAAAGTTGCAATTATGGGTATTATATATTTCATGAATGAGTGTTAATTGTATGCAATGAATATAGGCGCTTTGTTACTTCGCAGGTATCGGCAAATAACTTCATACTTTTGTCTAAAATCTGTAGGTGCTCATGCTCGCCTTTCGCTGTTGTTGAATCCTTATCGGTGAGATTGATTTCGCCTGGAAAAAGGTAACTGTTATAATGTATTTGAGGCTTTGGGCATACATGCCAAAAACAACAATATCTTTTTCGGCTGAACAAAACTTAGTGTGTATATAAGTACTGTAGAAATACCATCGCCTGTGATGGGATTTAATAAACCACCCGGTATGCTTATTTTTAATTACACATAGCCAAAAGATTACCTTAATGATTTGAATAAAATTATCTGCTTTTAGAAAGATATACACAAAGGGTTTGCTGGCTTTTTTTTATTAAGAAGTTTTTTCGGTTTTTATAATACTACTTTTTGGTGAGTAAGCTAAGCGTAACAGGTGCATGGTAAATTCTGAAAACTGCAGGCACCGTATTTGGCAAGCACAAGGTATATAAATTGAATTCTTTTACAGTCAAATCGGCACAGGAAAAAAACGCTGGCAAACAGCAGTAATAAAATATTTAACCTTAGTGGTTTTGTAACTTCCCAAGCGTAGTATCAAGTGAGCTTTTTAGTTTCCCCAATGCACTCTTCAATGCCTCCTGAATGGTATCGCCATGAGCGGTAACTGCAACCGGCTGCATTCCTTCAAGGCGGGCTTCGAGCATACAACGCTTATCATTAATACCGCTTTTGTGACTGTTCTCGTCGTTTAAATGAACTTCTACCCTGGTAATATAATTATCAAATCTTTTTAGGGTTTCAGCAACAGTACTTTGTACAAAATTGCTTAGTCCTTCAGTTCCTGTTATGTTGTTGTCTGAATTTATTTGTATAGTCATGACGGTTTAATTTTATTTTTTTTATTAACGGCAATAAGTATTTTTTTTTACCAGCACCTGAAAAAAGGCAGAGGATAAAAATTCATCTATAATGCTTAGATAACGAGGTTGTGTTATCATAAAATAATAAGCATCTTTTAAGTTCCAAGTGAGAAGTTAAATACCACTTTTGAACCATCAGGTGCAACAGCAAATATTTGAATCATCCCACTTTGAGCAGACAGTAAGGCCATATCAATATCTTTCGGATTGTTGATGGGTGTGCCGTTGATAAAAGCGATAATTGTACCGGGGGGAATACCCGCCTGGTCAAAAAAACCATTCCTGTACACTCTGGTTACTAAAACACCAGCACTTAAATTAAAGCGCCGTTTGATATCATCAGTAAGCGGTGCGAAAGTGGCTCCAAGCCTGTTGTATATTTCCTGGAGACCTCGATCACTTTTAGCTTCCAGTGTTTCAGTTTTTGCCACAACTTCATTGTGCAATGTAGCAGAAACTGTAGTGGTAGCGCCTTTACGCTGGTAGGTTAATTTAATGGTATCGCCTGGTTTTTGTCTTGCTATTCTTTCAGAAAATTCTGTTGATGAATTAATTAAAACGCCATCTACACTTTGAATAATGTCACCTTCTTTAAGACCGGCCGCCGCAGCAGCACTTTCATTTTGCACACCAGTTATGTAAACGCCTTTTACCAGGGCAGGATTGAGGCCCTGTTGTTTTAAATACTGGTCTTCTGCAGCGGGCGCCGGAAAGGAAACACCCAACACACCTCGCTTAACCACACCAAAGTTTTTTAAATCATCCAAAATCTTTTTTGCCAGGTTTACCGGTATGGCAAAAGCATAGCCCGCATAACTACCGGTTTGCGAAGCTATTGCTGAATTAATGCCTATCAGCTCACCATTGGTGTTAACAAGTGCACCTCCGCTATTGCCAGCGTTAATGGCAGCATCGGTTTGAATAAATGATTCAACAGCCATATTACCTTCGGGCGCCGCATTATTTTGCATGGTATTCCTACCCGGCCGGTTGATAATTCCAATGCTTCTGGCTTTGGCGCTTACAATGCCTGCAGTAACGGTTGTATTCAGTGAAAGGGGAAACCCTACAGCCAACACCCATTCGCCTATCTGCACTTTATCCGAGTTTCCTAATTTAACAACCGGAAGATTGTCAGCGGCTATTTTTATAAGTGCTAAGTCAGTATTGGGATCACGGCCAATCAACTTAGCCGTAAGGGTTCGTTTGTCGGGAAGCATAACGTCGATAGCAGATGCATTTTCAACCACATGATTATTTGTAGCTATAAATCCATCAGGACTTATAATTACACCTGACCCTGATGCTCCTTGATCGGACGAGCCATTGAAACGAATTTTTATATGCACTACCGCCGGCATCACCATCTTCGACGCCATTACAAAATTTACATTGCCGCTTGAAGTGTTTACATTGCTATTAGAAGTGTTTATGTCAGCAACATTTTCTGTTGGCTGTATTACACTGTCTTTTGTACTGCCACCTTTATCTGCTGCCGTTTGCTTATTGGTACAGCAAAGGACTACACCTTGCAGAACTATAAATAAAATGGAAAGTACAGTGCCGTGCGACTTAAACATATTCGAAGATTTTTATTAATTAAAAGGCACTTACTGATGAGAAATGAACCGGCCATAATAATTTTTTAGAATAGACTCATACTCTGTACTTACCTGTTTTGAAACATCATATTCCGGACTATTTTTAACCTGGTCGACCGAGGCATTTATCATAACTTCTGAAGTTTCCCAATTTATTTCTTTTATCAAATCGGGCCATATAGTTACCTTCTTGCCGGGAAACCAATTTCCTGTGTCAACTACCATATAATCTATTGTCCAGTTGCTGTCATCTACTATAAAATCCTCCACATCGCCAATAGTATCATCCAATGCATGAATAGTATAACCCTGCACGCTTTTAGCGCTTCGTAGGTGAGGGTCACCGTCTGCTTCAGCGTTGGGGGTATTTATACTGTTTTTTACTGCCTCCTCCATAGGCATGGTTGACATGGGCATCATCATTCCGGTAGTACCAATACCACCGGCCCAAAGGCCGCCGCCCCAGTAATTTGTCCAGGAATAATGTGTATATAGATCCATTTCGTGCTGCCGGGAAACCGGCTTATCAGTGTCTGTATCGGGGCTTTTTTCAATTTGCTCTTTACTGAGTTTAACAGGGAATGTTTCATTTTCCCAATCACATTGTAAAAGCGCTTCAGGTGAAACAAGCACTTTACGATTTGAGAGCCAATTACCTGTTTCTACAACGAGATAGCGTATCGTCCACGTTACATCGTCAAAATAAAAATCGGTTACTTTTCCTATCTCGCCGTCGGTGGCGCCCATTGTAAAACCCATCAGATTTTTGATAGTTCGCTTCATAATTTTATTTTTAAAGTGTGGGGCCTAATGGAGGCCGTTTAAATTCTTTGCGATTATAAAACTGGTTGTCTGAACTGCTTTCTTCATCAAATTTATTACCAGGGAAATATTGAGGCAATACCATTAGCTCATAAGCCTTTTCTATATCAACTCCCTTCTTAAATTTCTTTGTTTTTGCAAAAGTGTTATTATCTATTTGGTTGGTATGCACTTTCTTATTGTCTTCATCAACTGTTACCAATCCAATTGGTAATAATCAGGTGGCTTTCTCCATCTTCATTTATTGTATCCAGGCCTATACAGGCTTTTTCTTTTCTATTTTAATTTCTGTCATGATGCAAGTTTTATTGATTTATGTTATGCGATTCAACAACCAGATTTCAGTTGTGCTAAAATCGATTAGTCCTTAATACTACCTGGGAGCCGGGATATTGAATATCTGCGTTGTCTTCGGCAGTAATAAATACGCTTACAGGCTTAAAGGGAGATACGGTTTTTAAAGAGCTTTTAAGTGTTTTTGAAAACAAGCTGCTTGAAGTGTTCATGCTCCCTATATTTTTTGAACCGTTTTCTGCAGTTTCTAACCAAACTACGTATGTGCTTTTTGAGGGTTCAAGTCTCTTTGGATCCGCAAGGCGTATTACATTCAAATCAATACTATAATTGTTGTTGTTATCCTTTTTTACTTTTACGGACCCCTCAGCGGAAGGCACTACAGACGATGTTTGAAAAGATATTTTTTTAGCACAGGATGCAAGGGTGAAAACAAGAAAGAATGTTATTACTATTAAAAGAATTTTTTTTGTTGTTTTTTGTGTAGCTGTTTTCATGATAATTTATTGTTTACATTAATAATTTATTTATTGTACTCATCAATACATTTAAATGACTAATAGGGTGCTTTTGTGAAGACGTAGGTTGAATTTACTTCTGTGGATTTCCCCGAAGCTTGTGAGGATATTCTAATGAAGCTTTTCTACATGAAATGAACCCGATTAATTTATATTAAGAATTGTACCAAAAAACAAAATGCTGATAACAAGTACTTTAAACATAACTAAAAATACTGCATGGAATTAATTACCCATAAACCAATAACGAAAAAAACTGTGTGCAATTAATTACTCATAAGGCGAATTGTAATTTACAGTGTTGCCCATGCTTCCTTTGATTAATAGCATAAAATAGCCTGGTAGATGCTAAGTAAATAAGATCCCAAAATTACAGGTTACGGTATTGGTGGTAGTATTGTTGCAGCATGTCAATTTTATAAACGAAAAAATAGTACGCTACTGGTTCAAAAAAAATAATCGGCATTCGCCCTGCACTTATTATATCTTAGCAATTTTAAGCCGGTTAACCGGTGGATGGGGATTGGTATTAACAACACCTTTAATGCATATCATAATGATTTTGGTGCAGGAACTTTGTTTGAAACAAACGACATCGCATAATGAATAAAGTATTGCTTTTTTTATATCCGCTCAAAACCAGCCTATCAATTTCAACCAGAACATTTTAAGACTGATATTCGCTATCGATTACAACGCAAGAAAGCAATTGCTGCTGGCAGTTCGACAATCTAATGAACCTGATTAACTGTAGATTCCTGCCGCTTAAATGCTTCAACGGCCGCTGGACTTCCGAACAAAAAAAATATTTTCTTCCGAATGCCCTTTGCCTGACGAACGTCCCTGACAATATCAATGAACTCGTGAAAATTCAGATAAAAAGGGTTAGAAGAAAGTTTGATTTTACTAGTGGTTCCGAATGTAGGTGAAGAGTCTTCTTTAACATAAGTGCCGAACAATCTATCCCAGAAAGTGAATAAAACACCAAAATTTTTATCTATATATTTTTCGTCTGACCCATGGTGAACACGATGATTAGACGGAGTAATGATACCCCATTCGATGAAGGCTGGAAGCTTTTTGATATATTCTGTGTGCTGCCAGAATTGAAATAACACCATTACCTGATTAACAATAAAAAATATAATTGGATGAAATCCAAGCAAAACAATCGGGATGAAAAAGATGATCTTTAAATGTTGAACCCAGCTTAGCCTGAAAGAAACTGTAAGATTGTAGTGTTCGGCCGTATGGTGAACAACATGTGTGGCCCAAAAAAACCTGTTATGATGAGAGACACGATGAGCCCAGTAACTACAAAAATCGTACACTAAAATACAAGGTATAATTGTCCACCAGTTGAGGCTCATCCTCCAGGGAACAGCATTATAAATAAAAATGGCACCAAGAATTAAAAATGCCTTCGCCAGTAAATTCAGACCAACATTCCCTAATCCGACAATTAGCGATCCAAAAGCCTCTGTAGTGTTGTAACGTCTTTTTTGCGTTGCCCAGGAATGGATCATTTCCGTTAAAGTAAAGAATGCCATGACGGGGATAGCGTATACTATCAGATCTGCCGACTTATTGCTAATATCTGATATAGCTTCGTACGGTATGGGATCTGCCCCAAAAATAGAATTTGTTTTTAAAAAATTGAATTCGCCCATAGGTAATAAAATTTTAATGTCGCTACTTGTCAATTAATGCGCATAACCAAAAGACATCAACTTTTCAAATAATCGATTTGAAACCCCCGATGAATTAAGAGTGCGCAAACTAACCGTCTTTTTAAGCTTGAAAATATCCAGAACACAAAATCACTTAACCAAATAGAAGAAAAAAAGTCCCTACTGTGGAGAGACGCATTCTTAAAGTAAACAACTCCAAAAATTCTAACAAAATCATGCCAAACATAAAAATGATTAACGGCCTGTTCGTTTTAATATTAAACTAATGAGATGTGTGAAATTATATTCCCGCTATGTGAATGTTTTTTCACTTATTGTCACGTGTACACGCAATTCAGCCTTATGAAAGGCTGACAATATTTGACATGCCGGGATTTATGCAAGTGTTATTTTGAAGTAGCCTGTAAAGAAAGATGAAACTTTGCTGTAATTACTATATAGTTGATCTTATGGTGCTAAGTTCTATGTCCTTATAACAGGACAATTGAAGCGAATGAATATTATTAGTTTAGCCTTTTTTTCAACTCCTGGATGTCTTTTGACAATGTCAGAATCGTTTTTCTTAATTCCTCAACATCTTTGGCTCCTGCAACAGGCGCATCTTCTTCTTCAGCATCACGGCCAATAAAATAAGTGGCAAAAGTGGCCGTAACATATCCGAAGATGGTGTATCCAAAAACGGCTATTAAAAATGCAAGTCCTCTGCCTTCAGGAGTGGAAGGATTAAATTCATTACCTGCTGTTATAACCCGCATGGCTGTCCACCATAAAGCCATAGCATAACTATCAAAACCTGCATTTGGATTTTCTAGTGCATACATACCTGCTGCACCTGCGAAAGTTACTATAAGGGTAATCATAAAAACATAGCCAAAGGCTCTCCGTTTCATTGTTGCACCAAGGCTTTTCATACTTCTGTTTAAAGAAGAAACAATTCGGACAACCCTGATGCCTCTTAAGCCTCGCAACAAGCGAACAAATCTAAAAACACGAAACACTCTTAAAGCCGGAATAATAAGGGAAATAGCGGTTAACCAGTTTTTCTTTAAGAAAACAATCTTGCCCGGCGCCAATATAAATTTGATAAAAAAATCTATGATAAAAATTAACCAGATAGTAAGGCTTGTGTATTCAAGGGGTTTACTCAATCCCCATATTAATTCTATCACCAGTAACACAAGCCATACAAAGCCCAGGAAAATCATGGGTCCTTCTAAAAAATTTTGTACAGTATTAAGCAACTTCGTTCTTTCATGCGGTAGTTTCTGTTCCATTTTAATGTAGGAATTAGTTACAGTACGAGTTGTTGGTATTAGCAGCACATCAAGACCCGGTTTAAAGTAACGGAATAAGATGCTATTAGCTTTGCATGTTGTGCATACTTTTATACTCTTCCATTTTATATTTCATAAAAAGAAAAAAGCAGGCACTAAGCCTGCATCTTGTAAGATAATTATGCCGCCATTTTCCTGCATTCGCCGGCACATGCTTTACATGCTTCTGCGCATTCCTGGCAATGTTCTGTGTGATGGTTGCTGCATTCATTGCCACATGCTTCGCAAATGTCTGCGCATATACTACAAATGTCTTTTGCTTTGTCGCTGCCTAAGCTCATCAACTGTGCGGCTGCGTAGCATATTGCGGCACATTCCATGTCTGACTGAATGCACTTTGCCATCATTTTTACATCTTCTTCCTGTGTGCATGATGATGCACAATGATTACATATTGCAGCGCATTTCAAACACGCTTCTATGCAAGTTTTGTACGTGTGATAACCTGTCATAAATAATAAATTTTAAAAAAGTAAAAAGTAAATTCCAATGCTCTTTTTTTGTTTGAGCAATATTTATTTCCCAAAAGTCATGCCCTAATGGTTTAAATTTTTGCAGGGGATTCATTGTTATTATTCGTGTGTTGGAAATTTTACCTTTTGGGGGAGGTTGGCTTCTGTGTTATGGTTTGTGTGCCTTGCAAATATGCCAAGATGTGCAATGGGTTGTTAAGGTTTAAATTGTATAACCAAAAGCGAAATGTCTTCTGGCAGGGTGAGGTACACACATTTACTCTACAATATCATTAATAATTCATCAGTTTATCCACCGCTTTCTGCAACCAGCTATATGCCATAAAATTTTTCTCGAGTTCTAAGTTAAAAGGAATGGGTGTATCCAGTGAAGCACAACGGATCACCGGTGCATCCAGCATTTCAAAACAATGTTCGGCTATCCAGGCGGCAATCTCACCGCCGATACCACCGGTTAAGGTATCTTCGTGTAATAGTAGAACCCTTCCGGTTGCCTGTACGGCATTTTTTATGGCGGTATAATCCAATGGCAACAAGGTTCTCAGGTCAAGGATATACAAAGAAAGCTGCGGGTGATTTTTGGCAAAATCCATTGCCCAGTGTACCCCGGCCCCGTAAGTGATAATACTGATATCATCTCCATCCTGCACCAATCTTGCCTTGCCAATTTCAATTTCATAATAGTCTTCCGGCACCGGTCCGCTAATGCTTCTATACAATGCCTTATGTTCAAAAAACAACACCGGGTTGGGATCATTGATGGCCGAAATCAGCAACCCCTTCGCATCCATTGGTGTGGATGGATAAACCACTTTTAACCCCGGCGTATGCACAAACCAGGCTTCATTACTCTGGCTGTGAAACGGGCCGGCACCTACACCACCGCCGGTTGGCATCCGGACTACCACATCCGCATTTTGCCCCCAGCGATAATGGAGTTTTGCAAGGTTGTTAATGATTTGGTTAAATCCCACAGTTACAAAATCAGCAAACTGCATTTCCATCATTGCCTTATAACCCTCCAGCGAAAGACCCAGTGCGGCACCTACGATGGCACTTTCGCAGATAGGGGTATTGCGAACCCTTGTCTTTCCAAATGTTGCCGCAAAGCCGTCTGTTATTTTAAAAGCACCCCCATATTCGGCAATATCCTGTCCCATTAACACCAGGTTGGAATGCTGCTGCATACTTTGCCAAAGGCCATCTTTTATACCATCAATAAAGCGGGTACCCTCTTTCGTTATTCCTTCAACTGTTGAACCCGGTTTTGAATTATCAATGATTTTTATTGACTGGTTTTTACCAGGCTCCGGTTTTGCAAAAAGGTCTTCATACTCTTCCCGGGTATCCACGATCATAGGCGCTGATGCATATCCCATGCTTAATTCCTTTTCAATATAATCTTTCCATTCATTGCGGATATCCGTAACTGACTGATCGGTTAACACGGCTTGTTCCAGCAGGTATTTCTCATAGTTTTTGATGGGATCTTTTTGTTCCCACAAGTCAAACAGATGGGAAGGTACATATTTGGTACCGCTGGCTTCCTCATGGCCCCGCATCCTAAAAGTCATACATTCCACCAGGTAGGGCTTTTGCTTTTTGATGCAATAGTCACGGATGCCCTGGATGGTTTCATATACTTCCAGGATATTGTTACCATCTATGCGAACACCTTCCATACCGTATCCCCTTGCTCTTTCGGCTAAACTATAGCAACGGTATTGCTCGCTTGCCGGTGTGCTCAATCCATACCCATTGTTCTCAATTAAAAAAATAACCGGCAAATCCCATACTGCCGCCACATTCAGCGCTTCGTGAAAATCACCTTCGCTGGTGCCGCCTTCTCCTGTAAATGCCAGTGAGATTTTTTGTTCACCCTTTAATTTATGGGCCAGTGCCACACCATCCGCAATGGCCAGTTGGGGCCCAAGATGCGATATCATACCACACACATGATGCGCCGCATTACCAAAATGAAAACTTCTTTCACGGCCCTTGCTGTATCCATCCCTGCTTCCCTGCCATTGTTTAAATAATTTATTAAGGGGCATGTTGCGGGTAGTAAATACGCCCAGGTTTCTATGCAATGGCATGACCCATTCATCGGGCTGAAGAGCCATGGTAGCCCCCACTGAAATTGCTTCCTGGCCGATACCGCTAAACCATTTGGATATCTTCCCCTGTCGTAGCAAGAGCAGCATTTTTTCTTCAATCATTCTTGGCAAAAGAAGTTTCTTATATAGATCGAGCAGGGTTTCGTTGGTTATTTCTTTCCTGTTGAATTGCATGTAGTCGTTTTAGATGTCTGAACCTGGTGCTGGGTGAATGGGCAATGTTGAATGGTGAATAATTTGCAATGGACTTTCACGTGTGAAAGCATTAAATTACAATCAACTTACCATCAAAATATTTTATTCCAGCTCTTTTTTACAGCATGAAGTTAGCAATATTACTAGCAATGGTAATTGTAAAAATGCAATAATTTTTGGCGCAGCTAAATATCGGCGGATTGGTTTTAGACTGCGTGCTGGAAACTATTTAAATGGAGATTGAATACATCATTTTCGCCTCCCGGTAAACCGGGAATACCGGGCATAAAAAAAATCACCCAACAAAGCCGGGTGATATATCAGTATCGTTAACCTTTTTTATGATTGTGTGTTTTTATCAATTCTTTTATGCCTGCTTGATGGAAACAATCGTTTATGTACAAAAGAGTTAAAGAATGAAAGCAGCACACTGAACAGTAAAGCGTACCAAAACCCATCAATCCTAAACCCGTCTATAAAATATTCAGCAGATAAAATGATGCAGGCATTTATCACAAATAAAAACATACCCAATGTAAGTATGGTTACGGGAAAAGTTAACACAATTAAAAGCGGCTTAACGGTAGCGTCTAAAATGGCGAGTATAACGGCCACCATTACAGAAGTGAAAATATTGTCGATCTCAATTCCAGGCAGAATATTGGCGAGGATAAAGGCATTCACAGAGGTAATCAGAATTTTCAGGATAAACTTCATATAATAATTTTAACGATAAAATCACAAATCAATTGTACACCAATACTAATATATTTATAGATACCCTCAAATGATTGTTATAAATTTCGCCGCCATTAAAAAAATTTAAACAACCACCAATTCGTAAAAATCATCGGGCTGCAGATATTTCTGAGACAAATTCATTAATTCGCTGGCAGAAATGGTTTTAATAGTTTTAATAGAATCGTAAAAGTATTGCTCATCCAGTTTGTTTAAGATGATGTTCTTCCACCTGCCAATAATCTGGAAAGGGCCATCGAGGTCGCCCAGGATAGAACCGATCATATAATTTCTCACCAGCAACAATTCTTCTTCATCAATCAGTTCTTCCCTTAATAATTTCATCTCCTTATATACTTCCTCCACCGTTGCCTTGCTTACATCCTTGCCTGCTTCGGTACTGATCATCCAGGCACTTTCGTGAATATGATTTTGAACATAGCTATGAATACCATAAGTATAACCTTTATCTTCCCGGATATTACTCATTAGTCTTGAACCAAAAAACCCGCCCAATACTGTATTCAACACCATTACATTCATGTAATCGGGGTGCTGCCTGTTTGGAAATGGTCTTGCCATACGGATAGCGCCCTGCACGCCGTTTGGATCGTTGGCAACCCGGTATTTTTTTTGTGATGCCGGTAAAAACAAGTTAGTCGTTGGTAATTCGCTATTGCTTGTTATTGATAAATCACCAAACTGCTTATTCAGTTGTTCAAAAAGATCTGCAGGTAAATTACCGGCCACAAAAATCACAACGCTTCCTTTCAAATAATATTGCTGAAAAAATTCCTTCATTGACTCTGTGGTTAAAGATTCATAATCTTCTGCAACCAGGTATTTGCCATAGGGATGTTGTTCACCATACAGGTAAGCATCTATCAAACGATTCGCTACAAAATCGCATTTCTGTAAACTAACTGATAACTTTTGCTGGCTGTTCTGTTTAAATATTTCCAGCTCCGTTTCAGGAAATACTGAATCTGTTATCATCTCCCGCATTACCGGCAACAATTCTTTTAAATGTTTGCTTAAGGTATGCAGTGATACTACCGCCGTTTCGTTATAACAGGTGCGGTTGCAATAAGCTCCGAAATATTCAAAATGTTCATTTATCTGGAAAGCGGTTTTGGTAGTAGTACCATTGCGCAGCATATAATTGGTAGCAGCGGCCACACCTTTTTGGGTTTCATAACTGTTACCTGCATAAAATACCATTTCTACCTGTAGTACTTCCTGTGCCCCGGCGTTGATGGCGTACATTTCCACCCCATTGTCCAGTACAAATTTTTCGTAAGGCTTCAGGCGAAGATTAAACTCAATGGCATCTTTTATTAAGGGCGATTTGGCTCTGTCAATCATTATTAATTTGGTATTTCCGGATTGCCCCGGCGATTTTATACTGGTTTTAAACCCAATGTTGAATTGTTCTATTTCGTACTCTCTATTACTGAAAACCAACTGATGAAATAAGATCCCTCTTATCGAAAATAGCATCCTGCCTAAATCATCAGTGTCCAGTTCCCCGTTCGGGAGCCAGGGTGCTTTAGTTATTAGAGTAATAATACAGTGTATTGCAATTATTCTCATCAAATATTACCCTGCTTTCATTCATTAATTCTTCGCTGGATACAGACTGATAAATCTGCAACTCTTTATTAATGAGATCGGCGTCTCCCAATAACTCGTACATGGCTAAACTGGTGGCACGGTTCATTACGCTCATATCTTCAAAAGCCATCATGCTTTCTGTTTTGTTCTTTACTTTTTGCAATTCCAGTTCGCTGATACCTTCCTGCTGCAGTTTTACAATTTCTTCCATTACCGCTGCTTCAGCTACTTTCATATCCACCCCTTTTACCAGCTTACCCTGTATAGACAACAGTCCCGCATCCGTACTGCCATAATGTGAACAATCGATATTGCTGAACAACTGTTTTTCTTTTACCAACGCCTGGAACAAACGGGAAGAACCCCCACCGCTCAGGATTTCTGTAATCAGGTCGGTAACATAATACCTTTTATCAAGCCGTGGATAAATATGCCAGCATTTATATAAAGCATCCAATGGTACGCTTGCTTTTACTTCAAGGGTTTTCGGTGCGGTTTGCTTTGGCTCTGCAGGCAACATGCGGTTGTATTTTGTGCCCGAAGGGATTTGTCCAAACCATTTATCGGTGAGATGTTTTATCTGCTCCACAGTTACATTGCCCGCCACTACCAGGATGGCATTAATAGGAGTATAATGCTTGTAAAAAAAATCTTTCACATCCTGAAGCGTAGCATCTTCCACATGTTTCAACTCTTTGCCAATGGTCATCCACCGGTATGGGTGAACCGTATAGGCCAGCTCCCGCATTTTATGCCAGGCATCACCGTATGGCTTATTGATATAGTGTTCCTTAAATTCTTCACACACCACTTTACGCTGTACTTCCAGGCTTTTGGCATCAAAGGCAAGGCTTAGCATACGGTCACTTTCCAGCCAGAACGCAGTTTCAATATTTTCGGCCGGCAACTGGCAATAATAGTTGGTAAGATCGTTGGTAGTAAAGGCGTTGTTTTCGCCACCGGCCATTTGCAGGGGATCGTCATACTCCGGAATATTGATACTTCCACCAAACATCAGGTGCTCAAAAAGATGGGCAAAGCCGGTTTTTTCCGGATGCTCATCTCTTGCACCTACATCATATATAACATTTACTACGGCCATCGGTGTGCTCTCATCTTTATGCACCAATACCCTCAACCCATTATCAAGGGTAAACTTTTCATATTGAATCATGTCGCAAAGTTAAGGAGTGTAAGGGTAAAATAGCCCTATATGAAAATGAGAAAGTAATTGAAGGAAACATGGTAAGAAGAAAATTTCATTATTACCATGCCGGATATTATAATATACTCTCCGGTCTGATGGTAAGCTGAATCAGCTCGTTATTACGCCGGATGGTAATTTTTATTTTCTCATTGGCAGACTGCAATATCGTTTTATAGGACATAATATTATTGGAGAAATTATTACCTACGCCAATCACCAGGTCATCTTTTTTCAGGCCGGCTTTTTCTGCGGGTGAGCCTGGTACCACATCTTCCACTATAATTAACCCGTCAGTATAATAAATAGCCATTCCGGTATAAGCATAATCAAAGGGATCTTTAAAATGATTGTTGGGCAATAAATGGATCTCTCTTTTGGGGTAGTTAATGGTTAAATTAAAGCGACGCAACAGGTCGTTACCTAACAATCCACCTACAAAAGGATAGGAAGTTACTTTAAACTCATCATCATATAGATAGGTGGGTACATTCCTGAACCTATAATTCCCTATCTGCACCATTTTTACAACCGTCAGGCGCATTTGCAGCCTTCCGCCCATTCCTTCAGCCTGGGTATAAAAAGGTTTGCGCTTTGGCAACAGGATGCTGCTGTCTTTAACATACTCCTCACTTAGCAGAAAACACAGACCGGCTCCCGTATCAAAATAAAAATTAAAATTCTGTTTTTTTCTATCTTTAAAAACCAGGTTTTGTATCGGTAACGTGGTAAAAGCAGGTCTTAAAATGGTTCCGCCCCGGGGATAATCCATTTCTCCCGGTCGATAAACTGATATTTCAGATGTATCGAAATTAATATTGACGATATACCTGCTAAAAAAACTATAGCCGATAATCCCATCAATTTTTTCTCCATACACACTACTTAATATCTCGTAATCATTGATATGAAAATTAAGCCTTTCAACAGTCAGGCCAGGGAAATGAAGTTTTTGATTAAAAAGAAAACTCACTTTATGCTCGCCCCCCATCCCCCTGATGGTGGTATCTGATGGCGTTGGTTTTAGATTATAAAAAGCACAGGTTGTTGAATCCAGGGATATTCCACCGCTGCCGGTATCTAAAATAAAATTGAATGAATCTTTTAATCCTCCCAGCAGTGCCTTTACTATCATTACGCCGCCACTGTATTGTTTAAATGGAAATCGGGTAATTAATTGTGCCTGTTGCTGAGGCCTTAATATTTCCTGCGTTCTGCTCAAAAAAGGCAAAAGGGCAAAAAGCAATATGCAAATTAGATACTTCATACAGCAGAAATTAAATATACAACCTAATGGATGTACTTTTGTTATTAATTTACAAACGGTTTTATGGATATAAACGAATTATTTAAGAAAGCGTTCAACTTTGAATTTTTAACTTCCGAAGAAGGTGTGTTTCTTTTTGAAAATGCGCCGCTCGCAGAGTTGATGTATGTAGCAGATGAATTGAGAATAAAGCAGGTACCGCATGGCAAAGTTACCTGGATCATCGACCGAAACCTCAATACCACCAACGTATGTATCGCTAATTGCAAATTTTGTAATTTTTACCGCATCCCCGGGCACGCGGATGCATACATTACTGATATAGAAACCTACAAGAAGAAAATTGATGAAACCTTTCGCTATGGTGGAGAGCAATTACTATTACAGGGTGGGCATCACCCCGACCTGGGATTAAGTTACTATACAGGCCTTTTTAAAGAGTTAAAAAATTTATACCCGAACTTAAAACTGCATACCCTTGGCCCACCCGAAGTAGCACATATTACCAAACTGGAAAAAAGTACCCATCGTGAAGTTTTGATTGCGCTGAAGGAAGCAGGTCTGGATAGTTTGCCGGGGCCCGGAGCCGAAATTCTTACAGACAGGGTTAGACGACTGATTAGTAAAGGAAAATGCGGCAGCCAGGAATGGCTGGATGTAATGCATGAGGCACATAAACTGGATATTACCACCAGTGCTACCATGATGTTTGGCCATGTGGAAACGGTATTGGAACGATTTGAGCACCTCGTTAAATTAAGGGAAGTACAGAGCAGGAAACCGGAACACGCAAAAGGTTTCCTGGCCTTTATACCATGGACGTTTCAGGATGTGGATACCTTGCTGGCAAAAATCAGGGGCGTTCACAACCTTACCACGCCGGAAGAATATATACGGATGATTGCCATGAGCCGTATTATGCTACCCAATGTAAAAAATATACAAGCCAGTTGGTTGACGGTAGGTAAAAAAACCGCACAGATTTGCCTCAACGCAGGCGCCAACGACTTTGGCAGTATTATGATAGAAGAAAATGTGGTAAGTGCAGCAGGTGCTCCGCATCGCTTTACGAGTAAAGGTATCCAGGAAGCTATACGGGAGGCGGGTTTTATACCCCAGTTGCGCAACCAGCAATACGAATTCAGGGAAATGCCCAAAATGATGGAAGAACAGGTGATTGCGTATTGATAAATATTGAGCATAATAAAATATACATTAACAGGCCCCTTTATTGGGGCTTTTTTTATAAACAAGGCGTGGGCATCTTTCAAACAGTTGCAATTATTGCTGCAGACTTTTTCCTTTTTGATTCGAAAGTCCACTCATCGCCGTTGTTGTGTGTTGTGCGGAGGATTATGCAGGGCTGGATCACCAACAACTTTTAACTTTAATATTAAGCTTTATTGTGGGTGCGCTCACACACAAGCGTGAACATCATACCAACAACGGCGAAACTGGCCTTCGGACTAAGCCGTTGCCAATCATTTCGAAAGTCCACTCGTCGCCGTTGTTGTGTGTTGTGCGGAGGATTAAGCAGGGCTGGATCACCAACAACTTTTAACTTTAATATTAAGCTTTATTGTGGGTGCGCTCACACACAAGCGTGAACATCATACCAACAACGGCGAAACTGTTCTTCGGACTAAACCGTTGCCAATCATTTTGAAAGCCCACTCATCGCCGTTGTTGTGTGTTGTGCGGAGGATTACACAGGTAAGGATCACCAACAACTTCTAAGGCTGATTAGCCTATAACTTAAACTGTAAGCTTTGTTGGTGGTTCGCCTACACACGGCCACAACTGCATATCAACAATGGCGAAACCGGGCTTCGGACTAAAGCGGTGACTATCTTTTCGAAAGCCCACCCGTCGCCGTTGTTGCGTGTTGTGCGGTGGATTTCGCAGCGAAGGTTCACCAACAACTTCTAAGGCTGATTAGCCTATAACTTAAACTGTAAGCTTTGTTGGTGGTTCGCCTACACACGGTCTCAACTGCATACCAACAACGATGAAACCGGGCTTCGGACTAAAGCGGTGACAATCTTTTCGAAAGCCCATCCACCGCCGTTGTTGCGTGTTGTGCGGAGGATTACGCAGCGAAGGTTCACCAACAACTTCTAAGGTTGACTCGCCGTTAACCTAAATAGTAAGCTTTGTTGTTGGTACGCTCACACACGGCCTAAACTGCATGCCAACAACGGTGAGAAAACAGCATTTCAAAAAAAATTTTGCAGCATTAACAAATGTTAAATCCAACTTATTTTTTTCAACGTACATCGGTTGTAACTCATTTTAAAACTAAAAAATTAAAACAATGAGAAAATATTTTATTTTTGAAAAGCTGGGCATCGTAATGCTGGTTTTGTTGGCTTTAGCCTCCTGCAAAAAACAAGAAATGCCTGAAAACGGCTATTCGAAAGGGCGGGGTTCTATGAAAAAATTAGATATTACTTTTTATGGCCTGGCAGGTGGAACTGTAATTGACAAAATAAGCATTTCCGATAATCGTACTTCAATACTTGGTACAGCAACCATCACAGGCCTTCAATCACAGGAAACCATATTGGCAATAGATTTTCGTCCGGCAACCGGCCATCTATATGGTATCAGCAGTGGCAGCAGGTTGTATGTTATTAATCCTTTAACCGGTGCCGCACGTATGATCGGCCCTGCCCCAATTAATCCTGTCTTATCCGGAAACATTGCTGGTTTTGATTTTAATCCCACGGTGGATAGAATACGCCTGGTAACCAGTTCCGGACAAAACCTACGCCTCAACCCCGAGACAGGTACGGTAGCTGCTACGGACCTGCCTATTAATGGCGTTACAGGCGCAATGATAACTGGTGTAGCTTATACCAATAATGTAGCCGGTGCTGCTACCACCACCTTGTATGATATTGATGTAACTACTCAAAAATTATACAGGCAAATACCTCCAAACGATGGCAAATTGGTAGAAGTAGGCCCACTAAAATTAAAAGTAACGGGTGAAGGTGGTTTTGACATTTCACCGATAGATTCTATAGCGTTGGGTTTATATACCGTTAATAATATCCCTACGATATTTAAAGTAAACCTTTCTACCGGCGAAGCAACAACGCTTGCAAAGTCTGAAAAAAAAGTGCCTTATACTGGGATTGCTATTCCAACTAACCCGGTTGCCTATGCTGTTGATATGACAAATAATTTATTGATTTTTAACCCTGCAAACCCGGGTAAGGTAATTACCAAAATGATTTCGGGTTTAGCTATGGGAGAAAAAGTTGCGGGCATTGATTTTCGCCCCTCAAACGGCCAATTGTATGCGTTAACCAATAACAGCCGTATCATCACACTGAATGCTTCCTCCGGCGCATCTGCCAATGTGGGCACTTTAAGCACCCCGTTATCCGGAACTGATTTTGGATTTGATTTTAATCCTACTGTGGACCGTATCCGTATCATTAGCAATACCGGCCAAAACCTTCGGTATAATCCCAACGATCCCTCTTTGCCCGTCACTGTTGATGGAAGCCTTAATCCCGGTTCACCTACTATAACGGCTGCTGCCTATTCCAATAATTTTGCCGGAGCTACCTCTACCATGTTATTTGATATTGATGTTGCTACGGATAAATTATATCTTCAAAGTCCACCCAATAATGGAGGTCTGGTTGAAATTGGTAATCTAAACTATAACATTGATGCAGCGAACGGTTTTGACATTGGAGGTACAAGCGGAACCGCCTGGGCTATATTAATGTCCAATAACAGATCAAGGCTGTTTACAATTAATACTACCACCGGGGCCGCAACAGTTAAAGGCGATTTCCCGGCAATGGTAAATGGATTTACGATTGGATTAGGGTTTTAACATCCCCATCCCTTTAAATAAAAAACTCCGGCTGGTCCGGAGTTTTTTATTTAAAGGGATGGATGACACCAATTCAGGAATTAATAAAACGGTATCCTTGTCGTCAATACAAATGGGGGTTCTGTTAATGCGTTCAGCTAAATTGCGAACATAGTGTATTAGTAATTGGAAAACTGCAATAAAACTAACATTACCTTCTAGCTGGCAAATTGAAAAGCCTGTTCCCAAAAGTAGAAAGGTATCGGAAATTGATTTGATTAAATACTTTCCATAATCAGTCCTATCTTTTCCCTGTTGGTATCTTCAAATATTACTTTTCCTTTTTGCTGATATATTAACATCCATTTATTGTCAACTGCCCGTGTGCCATTGATTAGGCATTGGAAATAGTATTTTGTATTTGAAATAAAATTTCGTTTTTGATTTCCTTTATATAAATGTTTCAGAGACAATAATTTTGGGTTGTGATGTCTCTACTTCTCTCTTCGTTTTGCGTTTTATTCAGGTGAGTAATAGCGTAAGGATTGTTGAAATTAGCGTAGTTGCCTTAAATAATTACCAACGATTTTTGTTCCCATCCATTTCAATACCCTGGGTTTAAAAGCAATCTATATAAACTTAAAAAAGCAACATCTCCTCAATCTGAGGCCAGTTATCCACTCTTTTGTGTTTGCCATCGGGTGAATAAATATTATGGGGTTGCGTAAATAAAATTGTTTCACCTGTAAAACAATCCAGGTTTTTAAAATGATCATCAATCATCAGATCAGCCCTTATTATTTCTTTGGAGCCACAAAAAACCATTTGTTGCCAGGTGATAAAGGGGAAGTGTTCTTTCATCCAGTCAAGTTTTTCAACCAGGCTATTGGGAAATTCCATTGCGGCCGAAACGATAAAAATTTTGTAACGTTCATTCAACCTTTTCAAAACGCGTTGGCTATCCTGCATCACGGGTGCATTGCGAAAAAAACCGGGGCTGTTTACATATTCCCATTCTTTTGGAAATACTGCTACCTCAGGTCTTCCATTATATTCTTCGGGTAAAATTACTTTACCAAACTCGGCCGCATGCATTTTGATAAACTGGGTATAGATATTGGCGATTACGCCATCCATATCTATTGAAATTCGTTTCATTTATTTTTTTTAGCGTTGATTTTTAAAATGCCGGGTTCAGCCATTCAAAAACTAACTAAACCAGGCCTCCCAGTTTTCTGTATGCATTTCTTCATGATGCCTGATGCTTGAAAAAAATCAGCCATCAATAAATCAGCTATCAGACATTGATTCCACCACTCACTTCTATCCGCTGCCCATTGATCCATTTGGCATCATCTGTACAAAGAAAAGCAACCACGCTACCGATGTCATCTGCCGCTCCCACCCGGCCTAAGGGTGATAAAGAACCCAGTACCTCTTTCATTTGTGGATTGTTGCGGATAGCTGCATTGTTAAAATCAGTTTCCACCGGGCCGGGTGCCACCACATTTGCACCGATGCCTTTAGCTCCCAATTCTTTCGCAAGATATTTAGTGAATACTTCGATGGCTCCTTTCATAGAAGCATACACCGAATAACCTGGATTTGAAAAACGGGTAGTACCTGTAGATATGTTGATAATGCGTCCGCCTTCATTGATATAAGGTGCAAACTTCTGCGTTAAAAAATAGATGCTTTTAAAATGCACATTCAGAAAATCAGTAAACAGTTCTTCAGTTACCTGCAGAAAAGGAACCGTGGCACCCATACCGGCGTTGTTGATTAAAAAGTCGAAATTACCGGTATTCCAGTTGGCTTGTAAACTATCCAATGTTTTTTGTACAAAACCATCCAGTGAATTAAAATCACGCATATCCAGTTGAAGTGCTATTGCTTTTTGCCCGTGTGTTTTAATCTCCTTTATTGTTTGTTGTGCTTCTGCCTCATTGGTACGATAAGTAAGAATCACATCCCTTCCTTTTTTGGCAATACAGATGGCCATATCTTTTCCCAGTCCGCGGCTGCCACCGGTTACCAGGGCAATTTTTGTTGTTGCTGACATAATGAATTTTTATTTTTTAATAAACGTGCAAAGTTATGACAAGCATTAAATTAAAAAAGTTTATACATCAAAAAGCGTGGCCTGGATATTGAGTACTTTTTTATATGAATACATCATTAACGTTAAATGCTCCATGGGAGGAAGTAAAAGAAAAACTAAAAGAAGTGAACGGTGAGTTGACGGATGAAGACCTGGTATATGAACCGGGCCAGGAAACAGCGCTACTTGAAAGACTGGCAAAAAAGATGGACAGGGATGTAGATGCTGTTAAAGCCTGGATTGAAAGTGTGGCATTCACCAGCGGGATAGCTTCCTGACGGGAACATTTTTTTACCCCTTTGTAAGTAACCGGGCAAGATAATCCACGGAAATGTAGCCTATTAGCTCAATGATAGCCCATTTACCACTTCCCGTTTTTCTCTCGTTAACTCCCTTTTCCGCCCTATTCATTCCCCATGTTCCAACCAGGTTTTGTAATGCTTTACCACAATGGTGGCATGCGATTCTAAATCATATCTTCACCACAGAGGCCATTATATTACAGCAAAAAAAGGGAATGCTTTACCCTGTGGAGTTGCCAACAAAATGCAATCAAAAATACGCATTCAGAAAACCCTTTTCTATGAAAAAAAAGCTTTCCAGGATCAATCAAATTGTTTCATTTTAAAATAATTAGCGATAGCTTTATTCAGCTATTCTGCCGGTAAAAGCTTAAATCATTTTTGCTATGAACGAAATTGTGAATTGCGCTGCCTATTCCGACGGAAGGAAGGTTGCCAATCTTGCCATCAATGAAATAAAAGATGTGTATGAAAATACAAACCAGTTTATCTGGGTGGGATTGCACGAGCCCGGAGAAGAAATGCTGGCGCTGTTTCAAAAACAATTTAACCTGCACGATCTAGCTATTGAGGATGCCCACAATGCACACCAGCGCCCAAAAATTGAACGGTATGGCGATAATATTTTTATCGTGCTACGTACAGCAAAAATTAATAATGATCTCAACCGGATTGATTTTGGCGAGACCCATTTTTTTATGGGCAGCCGGTTTTTAATTACTGTTCGGCACGGTTCATCAATCCCCTATTCGGATGTGCGTAGCCGTTGCGAAAGCACGCCGAACTTATTACAAATTGGTGAGGGATTCGCCTTGTATGCCGTGATGGATTCAATAGTAGACCAATACTTCCCCGTTGTAGAAGCATTGGAGGAAGGATTGCTTTCCATAGAAGACAAAATTTTTAAGGACAAGCCATCCCGGGAAACCACGGAAAATATCTATTTACTCAAACGTCAATTACTGGATGTAAAACGTGCCGTATCGCCACTCACTGATCTTTGCAACCGCCTGATGCGGTTCGACATTAAAATGATTTCTGAAGATACACAGCCCTATTTCAGGGATATTTACGATCATGTAATACGTATCAACGAAATGGTGGATCATACCCGGGAGTTATTAAACACTGCACTGGAAGCGAACTTTTCCTTACTGTCCATTGCGCAAAATGAAGTATCCAAAAAATTTGCCGGCGGCGCTGCCATCATCGCTGTACCCACCATGGTAGCGGGTTTTTATGGAATGAATTTTAAGTTTATGCCTGAACTTGAGTGGTACTATGGCTATCCTGTTGTAGTAGTTGGAACGATCATCATGTGCCTGGTTATTTTTTATCTCTTCCGGAGATCCGGATGGCTGTAAAATAAATGTGCTTATCACCGCTTTGATCCACTCGTGGTAATTTTTTGCAAACTATAAGTAAACCCAATCGTGAAATACCGTTGCAACGAATGGTATTGAATGTTTTCTACCACTGCATTTGATTTTGTTTTAAAACTACACTGTACTAAATTTAAGTGTATAGATGTTTACTTCTACGGGCGGGCGTTATGAATGTGATGTCACTTTTTCTATAACCGTTTTATCTTTCATCAATAGGTTGTCAAGCAGTAGTGCCTCATCTTTTGAAGTCAAATCAAAACGTTTCCAAAAAGGATGAAATTTTTTGTGCGACACGGATAACCGGTAGCCGCGTGGCTGTAATTGATAAAGGAAAATTTGCCCGATGAATCCGTTCCGGTAAAAGCAACCAGCGACGAATCCTTTACGTTTACCAATGAAACCCTAGCTTCGGCAACCGGCCTTTTTTGCACATCGTCTGTTAACGTGCCGGTAACAAAAGCAGTTTTTTTGTTTGCCGGATTTTCTATTCCTTGTGCTGTTGCACACATGGTAATGGCCGGTAATAATGTTACCAATAAAAAATGTTTCACGAATATACTTTTAATTGCAACAAAAGTAGTGGCCATGCTTATTAACCGGGGTTAATCAACTTTGGTTTAAGGTTAATAAAGGTTAAAGAAAGGGAAGAGGAGATTACCACAGGCCTAATGCCAAGGCATTGTTAATATAAGGTTTGCATAAAACACGGGCACTATTTTTATGGTATATATGTTAGAAATACTTTAAATGATTTAAAAAACCTTATTATTGTTATACAATATATTAATCAACCCAACGTTCTAAACCCGTATAAATACAGTCCCATGCCCGACAAATCTATTAAACCCAGCAATAACCCGATCGTACAATTGGTAAGAAATTTATTAAATAAATTTTTACAAACACCGGATATTTACCCAATCAAGTATTACAAAAAAGGAAAGCGTTTTCGTCGTTATTAACACTTTTATTTAAATCTAATAGTTTGTAACCCCCATTGGCTGCCTTCGCTCACATAGCGAAGGCTTTTTATTTTTGCCGGTTCAATGATTGAAATAATTCAGGTCCCCATATCGCAAGTGCTTGGTTTCATCGCGGTTTTTGCGGGTGATACAAATACAGCATTGGCTTGTACTTTAATGGGCATTGAATTATTCGGGTCAGAGAATGTAATCTATTATGCAGTTGCCTGTTTTACGGCATAGTATTTCAGCGGACATTCAGGCATCTATCATTCTCAAAAATGGCAGTATCAAAGTATCCATTCTACCAACCCCTTATTTGAATAGCCATTCCAAGCTATCATCTTTGCGTAATGCAAAATGAAAAAATAAGTATGACAGCGCAAATGCGCCAGCATATGGCAGCCTGCCAGGTAATTGGCGTGAATGTAGAACAATATTGTAAGGAACATCATTTAAAGCCTTCCACCTATTATTACTGGCGTAAAAAATTATCAGGTGAGTCAAAAAAGAATGTGG
>JBBQTL010000021.1:0-41028 GCA_038213285.1 Chitinophagales bacterium | reverse complement strand
ATCCGGTACAATGACGGCTCAAAAGTATGGGAGCAAAAGAAGCTGTTTGAAAAAAATAGCGAACAAATTGTATCCGAAGCAAGCGTAGTAGATGATGGGTTGCTGATTGCTACCAACCGGAATATTTATAAATTAAATCCGGCAAGTGGCGAAATTATGTATAGCATCGATATGAAGAGTGACTTACCCCAACCATCTGTGGCTGCCAAAAAAGGTGGCTTTGGCAGCATGTTTGGCAGCAAGGGGGCCAATGAAGATGCCACTTCCACATCAGCAGATTTTTTTCAGCAGGGCGATAAAAGCATCTTTTATTTCTGGAACCAGGATTTGATAACCGCCTTTAAAGTAGCGGATGGAAAAGAAGTTTGGACACGGAACAGCCTGGCATCTGCCATCAGTTTAGTATTGCACGATACACATGGCATGCTGGTGGCTACCGCAGAAAAATCAGCGAAAGATATTGAAAAGGCCAATAAAAAAGGCGGCGGGTTAATTGGCATGATGGGTAAAAAAAGTGCCGGCAATAAAAACAGGGCTGAGTTATTATGTTTGGACTATAGCAACGGTGCGCTTAAATGGAATGAAGAAGTTGACCTGCAGGGTGATATCGTTTCGTATAAATTAAATGGTAAGCAACTCATATTGGCTACTGCCAGGGACCAGGGCACCAATTTTATCAGCATTGTGGATTTGGATGCCGGTAAATCAATCACCAAAAAAGCATTGAAAATAGATGGGAGCGCCACTGATTTGCAAATAGTGCCACAGGGGCTTTATTACCGCACGATCAATGAAATTAATATTTTAGATATGGAATCCGGCGACCGTAAATGGAAGAAAGGTTTTAAGGTGGACAATTGCATCGGAGTAAATGCGGATGCAACTACCGGCTACGTGTATGGAAACAAAAATATTTATAAAGTAGATTTTACAACCGGTGATTTGAGTGAATGGATTAAAGACATTAAGTTTGATGGTAAAGAAGAACCGACCGATATTGAAATCCACCAGAATGCCATTACCATCTCCTCTTCTCAGAATATCAATAAATATGGCCTGGATGGAAAATTATTATTTCATACCTACACCAAGGCTCCCGGTCGTAGTACTTCAGGAAAAATATTCAGCGCCTTTGGTGGGGTATTGGCTACGGCAGGCGCTATGGCAAGTGCAGCAAACTCTGCCAGCTTAAGCTATTCCAAAGGTTACTATGGTAGCACCAACCCACAGTATGACAGGGAAATAAAAGCTGCCAACGACATGACCGCTGCTTTTGGCGGCGCAGCTATCAATAGTTTTAAATCCATCAGCAGAAGGTTTAAAGCCAGTCAGCAGGCCGACGATTTTATAGCTATGTTGACCAACCTGGATGGAGGAAATGGAAAAGATAATGTAGGCATTGTATGTGTTAGTAAAATTGATGGTAAGGAAGGTAAGAAAATCATCTTTGCAGATAAAAGTCCTGATTATAAATTAGACCAGATAGATCGGCTTGTTTACTTTAAAAGTAGCAATGATGAACTACAGGGATTTAAATTTTAAAAACCGGGTGTAGCATATCGAAATAATTATCCATTTTAAAAGCCGGGATGTTTCAAGACGAAGCATCCCGGCTTTTTTGGCAATGCATATTTTATAATGCTTTTAAAAAGTATACCAGTTCTTTTGACCTGCAATTCAATCGCTGATTGAAACCCGCTGCAGGCAGGTAAGCGGATCCATTCATTAATGTTTGCTCACTTAAAAGAAGTAATATAAAACCTACCCGGCTACGAATTATTCAATTACTTATTTTCCAATAAATTGTCATCAATCAAATAAGCCTCCACTTCAGCTATTTTAATCTCTCTCTTACTTTCAGTAAAATGAATAAAAATATCATCTGCTTTTCTTGCAGGAAAGGTGATGATCCTTTTATGGCCAATTGTAGTATGTGTAAAACTTTCCGCTATGCCATTACTCCGCACCTCCACATTAAATTGTTGAACAGACTGCCCGTCTTTTATATATTCGGTTAACACCAGGCAATTGATATTCGCCGGGTTTTTAAACTGAAGACGAATGGATTCATTTTTCACATCTTTCAATTCAACGAATGTGTTTGGGTTATTATCATTTGTCAACCCTTTACTTTTTATTGCGTTGCCTGCAACCAGGGTAGCAATCGCATTAACAGAAAGATTGTTCCTGAAATTATGCGTCCTTAATTTTTTAAAACCCATTAATGATACGGAATCGTTTTCATGGATCAGGCCCCTTCTGTCGGGCGGCACATTCAATAACAAGGTAGCTCCCCGGCCCACAGATTTTAAATACAGATCAAATAGCTGCGCCGGTGTTTTTACTTTATCATCTTCTTCCTTATGATAAAACCAACCCGGCCTGATACTTACATCACACTCTGCCGGAATCCATGTCTTGCCATTTACATTACCGCGGTTTAACGTATCTGTCGCAGGAGCTCCTTGCCCGGCGCTAAAGCCAATGGTATCCAGGGTATGCCAATTTGTTTCGCCTGCTATTCCTCTTTCATTACCTACCCACCTGATGTGCGGACCAACATCGCTGAAAATGACTGTATTGGGAGAAAGCTTGTTGACCGTTTTCTTAAACCTATCCCAATCATACACCTGCTTTTTTCCATTGGGCCCTTCACCATTCGCTCCATCCCACCAAAGTTCCCAAACTGGGCCATAATGTTTAAAAATTTCCGTCATCATATTTACAAATACATCATTGTATTTTTCGGTTCCATAATCAGGATGATTTCTATCCCAGGGCGAAATGTACACACCAAATTTTAATCCCACTGCTTTACATGCCGCCGACAATTCTTTTAACACATCTCCCCTTCCATTTTTCCATTTGCTTTCTCTTACCGTATGTGATGAATATTTACTGGGCCATAAACAAAATCCATCGTGGTGTTTGGCAGTAATGATGATACCCGTTGCACCTGCTGCCTTTGCAACCCGGCACCATTGCATACAATCCAGGTTGGTGGGGTTGAATACTTCTTCCTTTTCCGTTCCTTCGCCCCATTCCTTATCTGTAAAAGTATTGGGACCAAAATGAGCGAAGAGATAAAATCCCATATCGTGCCACTGCAGTTGTTGTTTTGTTGGCTTTGGCAATTGTGCAGTCAGTAACTGTACAATCAATAACAGGATACTAACCGTTGTAAAGTATTTTTTCATACCACAAATTGTTTAAGTGAACGCTTCATTAATTTTTTTTAATGGATTCATAATATAGGTAGCAATCGAATTGTCTTTCATTATTTCCACAACCCTGAATCCGCGGTAAGCAGTACCCCAGTTACCACCAAAATGTGCATCAAAAATAAAGGGAATGCCGTTTTTGATTTTAATGCCTTCTTCATCATGATCATGCCCATTGAACACGGCCCTTACATTTTTATGCTTTGCAAATACTTCAAATAATGCCGGGCAGTCTACTCCAAATTTGGTTAGCTTGCCCGGGTTGATGTGAATAAAAACAATTACGTTTTTCTGACGCACATGTTTCTCTAATTGCACCGCCATCCAGTTAATATCGGGACATAAATAAACGCCCTTTTCGTTTGATGTGGTTGCTATTAAAAAAGTATTTTCCTTTATGGTAAAATCCAGGTTAACCGGCATGTTCCAGATAGCCTCCCACTCTTCCGGCGACACATGATCATGATTTCCCTGGCTTACATAATATTTCATGCCAAGCTGGTCCAACGCTTTTTTAGCTGCCGGAAAATGATTTTTATCATCATGAATAATATCGCCATTGATCATGCAAAAAGCAAATGGTTTGCTGGCATGCTCTTCATTGATACGACTGACCAATGTTGCAAAATATTTTTCATACTCCGTATCCTTCTGGCCATAGTGACCATCAGAGGCGATTACAAAACGAAGTTTAATTTTCCGTTTCTCCCATTCGCCCCACTCCAACTCATCTGCCTTCAATAAATTTCCGTTAGCCAATAAGATAGTAAGGGATGATGCATACTTTACAAATTCACGCCTCTTCATACAATTAGTTTTTTTTGAATTTTATTTACCTTTTTATTAGCCATTTATTCTAACGTTTTATTCCAGATTGATTAACCAAAGGCGGGGTATGCAATTTATAGAAGCATTTATCCCAGGGTAAAGCAACCTGTTTGTTATAACATAGTAAGTCTGCAGCAATTACCATTCTAAGTTAGCTAAAAACAGGTTGGTGGTGAAAATAAAAAACAACTAAGAGAATTTACTTATTATTTGGGCCAAAAAGCGAACTATTAATAATAAACTCTCCTATTTCATGATGCAATAATTAACTTTGCGGCGAAATTTAAACTATAAAAATTAAGTTATATGGAATACAGAATTGAAAAAGATACCATGGGAGAAGTAAAAGTTCCTGTGGACGCTTATTACGGCGCACAAACCCAGCGTAGTATTGACAATTTTAAGATTGCGCAGGACATTAATAAAATGCCAAAAGAAATTATTAAAGCCTTTGCCTACCTAAAAAAAGCAGCCGCTTTAACCAACCTGGATGCCGGTGTATTAACCGAAGAAAAAGCGGCACTGATTGGCACCGTGTGTGATGAGATATTAGACGATAAATTAAACGAATGGTTTCCCCTGGTAGTATGGCAAACGGGCAGTGGTACCCAGAGCAATATGAATGTAAATGAAGTGGTGGCATACAGGGGCCATGTGCTCAATGGCGGCAAACTGCATGACAAGGAAAAATTTCTTCATCCCAATGATGATGTAAATAAATCGCAATCCAGCAATGATACTTTCCCTACGGCTATGCACATTGCAGCCTATAAAATTTTGATTGAAACCACTATTCCCGGGATAGAAAAATTGAGGGATACTCTGGCTGCCAAAAGTAAGGAATTTATGAAAGTGGTGAAAATTGGCCGTACACATTTTATGGATGCCACACCATTGACGGTTGGACAGGAATTTAGTGGTTACGTATCGCAATTGAACCATGGATTAAAAGCCATCAATAATACACTGGCTCATTTAAGCGAACTGGCATTGGGTGGTACTGCTGTGGGCACCGGTATTAATACACCGGAAGGTTATTCTGAAAATGTAGCCAAACACATTGCAACACTTACCGGCCTGCCATTCATTACAGCAGAAAATAAATTTGAAGCATTGGCAGCGCATGATGCCATCGTGGAAGCACATGGTGCATTAAAAACAGTTGCGGTAAGCCTGATGAAAATTGCCAATGATATCCGCATGTTATCTTCCGGCCCCCGGTCTGGCATAGGCGAAATTTTCATTCCGGATAATGAACCCGGTTCATCTATTATGCCAGGCAAGGTAAACCCTACTCAATGCGAAGCAATTACCATGATTGCCGCACAGGTAATGGGTAATGATGTTACCATTGGCATTGGCGGCAGTATGGGGCATTTTGAATTAAATGTGTTTAAACCGGTAATGATTTATAATTTTTTACACAGCGCCAGGTTGATTGGTGATGGCTGTGTTTCATTCAATGATAAATGTGCCATTGGGTTAGCGCCTATAGAATCCAATATCAAAAAACATGTTGATAATAGCCTGATGCTGGTAACCTCACTCAATACAAAGATTGGTTATTACAAGGCAGCCGAAATTGCCCAGAAAGCGCATAAAGAAGGAACCACCTTAAAAGAAATGGCGGTTAAATTGGGTTACGTTACACCGGAAGAATTTGACGCATGGGTTATACCTGCCAATATGGTTGGCAAGATTGATTAAAAATTATATTCATCAATCAATAAAAAGAGATGCCTTTGCAGGCACCTCTTTTTTTATTTGCTGGTTTGAGAGGGCTTGTTAATTAACCACCACTTTTTCTGTTGCCACCATTATTTCATACCCGTTGTACACTTTCAATATATACACGCCACGCTGTAACCCTTTTACATTCACTTCAAATTTGTCCTTGCTGCTTTTTCCCGTTGCTAATAATTTACCCGCGGCATCAAATAGCTGGTAATGCAATGGCTTCGCTACATTTCGTTTGCTTTCTACCGTCAGAATTTCTGAAACAGGATTTGGATACATCTTAAAATCCGTTCTATTTACTGCCTGCCTTACCGGATCAGTTCCGGTGGCCAATGTTGTTCCCAGGTAAATAAACTCCAGTATTCTACCGGGATCGGTAACGCCTGCTGCACCAGAAGAAGGCCCTGAGGTAGTGCCCACACTATCCGTTAAAAGGTAAAAGGTAGTGCCATCATTTCCCAAAGCAATATCCCTGTAGCGATTGAGTGCCCCGGGAAATTTAAAATACTGAACGACTGAATCTAAACCAGTGGCACCGGTGGTTAATGCAGGCGCTGTTCCTGCTGCATTTAACTTTAAGCGAAATACCGAACTTGTTTTCAGTGTTGTGATGAGTAAGCAATTATTCCACCCCGGAATTTTATTTGTAAATGGATAATGAATTACGCTGCTGGGCGCAATGGTAGGATATGCCAGCCAGTTGCAACTGGTACCACCCGAAGGTGTACCTGCATAGAGGTCAAAAATAGGATCGGTGAGTTTGGGATCGGTGAAGGTACTTTCGGTAAGGGGCGATGCTGTTTGACTGGAAGAGCACTCTCCACCATATGACCCACAACTTCCATTTGACCATTGGTAATAACGGTACCAGTTATTGTCCTTTTTTCCAGCTACCCTGGGCCAGCCATAATTATTTTTATTTCCATCAATAATGTTGATTTCGTCATTAGTGGCAGGCCCCTGTTCTGATTCATATAATTTACCGCCAGGTAAAACTTCCAGCGGCAGATTTGCTTTCTTTTCAAACGATAATCCCTGTGGGTTGCGATGGCCATAAGTCCATACATGTGATCGAACGCCATTGATTAAAGGGTTGTCGGAGGGTATAGAGCCATTCATATTGATTCGCAGTATTTTACCATTATACCGGTGAATATCACCAAC
Source organism: Chitinophagales bacterium (assembly GCA_038213285.1). GTDB lineage: Bacteria > Bacteroidota > Bacteroidia > Chitinophagales > Chitinophagaceae > Ferruginibacter. Next base: position 34,078 of record JBBQTL010000021.1, on the reverse strand, counting down.
TGCCATTTGAGCCGCAGTGGGTGTGTATTGGGATTCGATGCTATCGCAGGCATTGGAAAACTGGTTGGCACCTCTATCACCTACTGTGTAAACCAATTTGTAATCCGGAGAACCAGCCGTTCCGAAATTCCCAATTACCAGTTTGCCGCCATTGTGATCATTGCTGCCCCAGATGCCTCTCAGCAAAACGGTTTCACCGGTTAAAGAAGGAACCGCCCTGTTATATTTATATGCCACCACCTTTACTCTCCTAAACCCTGCTGAATCGTAACAATAGGCAAGGTAAACAGAGTCTTTTCCGGTACCCTTATTTAGTTCTGGATGCAGGGCTATACCAAACATTCCATCCTGTGATATGCCTGTTACATTGATCACTTTTACTACAGATGCACCACCAGATAAGTGCGTGGCGGGCATAGCAGATACTACGAACTTAGTAGAACTGGTAATGCTGGTAACCGTAGTATTAACCGGAAAGGCACCAACACCTGCTGTTACAAATACGGTCATGCCTGCCTGTAAGTTTGTTGTACTGCCTACCGTAATGATATTTCCCACTCCACTTACAACCGTTGCCCCGCCTGAAAGTGCCGTGGTGGGTGATGCAGACACTGAAAATTTGGTGCTGCTTGTAACTGCTGTAACTGTAGTATTAGTTGCAAAAGCTCCTACGCCGGCGGTTACAGAAACCTGCATACCAACAGAAAGTTTAGAAGTACTGGTTACCGTTATTACCGTTCCGGCAGAAGTGGCTCCGGCGACTGATATATAAGCAGAAGTAGCACCGGCCAAAGAGGTATAAGGAGTGCTGGTAGAGACGGTAAACTTTACAAGGTTTTTAATATCCAGCAACTGCGTCATACCGCCATTGAATTTATTTACCCGCATTACATAGCCACGCCTTTCTGTTACCCACAGGGAATCATCAGGCCCCATCACCATTGCAAAAGGATTACGCAGCGGTGATGAATTGATTACCCGCTTGGAAGAAAAGCTTTCACCTGCAACCGGTGTTTGCCATTGTGCAAAAGAATTGTAAATAACTGCTGTAATAAGCAAGATAGAAAGAAGTAAACCTTTTTTCATGCATTAGGATTTTTGGATAGAAAAATTACGTAGTAAGCCTACGTTTTTTATAAGGGATGATTTGGAAATTAAAACAATAAATGCATAAACGACGTATAAACGCAAAAAGTATTCAACGCTAAATAATCTGTACAAAATAAATTGTAGACATCCTTCGTTATGCTTGTCGAAAAAGAGCTCATATTAAAAAGGATGGAAATAAATACTACTTTTATAAATCCAATCCCATGAAAAAAGAATCCTTTATATGAAAAAATCTATACATTCCTTTAAGGCAATGCTTTTTGCCATATCCATATTTTTGTTCCTGTTTACGGAATCATCATTTGGCCAGCGAAATCCGATTTTAGGTGCAGGAAACAGTTATGTAAATGTATCTAAAAGAAATACCGGGGGCGTAGTACAAACCGGTGATACGCTTGAAATAAGGACCACCTATTTTTTTGCGGGTACTTATAATTCAGTTAATTCGAATACGCTTTACAGGATGCGTTATTTTGATAGTGTTCCCTTGAAAACAACAATGCTCACCGGTACCACCGACTCACTTCGATTAATCACCAACGAAGGAATTACTTTTAGAAAATACACCCTTGCTGCATCAGATGATCCTGCTACTTATGTACCTGCGCCCGGTAGCGGCAAGTACCAGGTAAGGATAAATATCGGGCAACACAATCTCGTTGCACCGGGCATCCCTACCGCCTCCAGTGAAGGAACATTAACAGATATATCGGGTGCAGGTAATGCGAGGATAGGATCAGGTGCCACCAGGTATAAGCCACAGTTATTCAGTGGACTATTAATTACTACTGCGTTCAGGGTAAAGGTTACCGGTGTTGGCGGTGATACCATTGTTTTGGGAATAGGCAAGTTTGTATATAGAAAAACAAGTGGCGGATCCGATACAATCATTAATGCCACTCCATACAAAATTCTTATCAGTAGTAACAGCGCTTCCGGCTTGTGTGGAAATGCGTTGGGCGCTAACCTGGCTTCAGAATATGGAGGTACTTTCGACCTGGGCAATACACAAAACAGGACAGCCGGTCCGGCATTTTCCATTCCTAATTATGACTATAAATTATTAAGCAGATCCGTATCAATCGGGGATGGAAATTATAGTTTTGTAAATAATATGAGCCCTGCAGGAGGAACAAATTTTAATGCCAGGATGCAACCAAACTGCAACATACCGGCCGGTCCCATTCCTGTAAATGATAGCTGTAGTAAAAGAATGCATGGAGGTTTTTGGGATATCATTGGTGACCATACCGGCACCAATACCACAGCAGGCAATCCTGCAGTTGCACCGGGTAGCAGCGGCGGATACATGCTGGTTGTAAATTCGGATGTAGTAACCAGTGAAGCTTACCGTCAAAATGTAACCGGGCTTTGCCCGGATACCTACTATGAATTTTCTGCCTGGCTCCGTAATATTTGTAAAAGATGCGGGATAGATTCCAATAGCACTTCGATATATAACCCCGGTGCCTTACCCAACCTTGCCTTTTCAATTAATGGACTTGATATTTATTCTACCGGGCAAATGGATACCGTGGGCTGGCAAAAAAAAGGATTTGTGTTTAAAACTGGTCCAGGCCAAACGAATGCAATAATATCTATTCGCAATAATGCACCCGGTGGCGGAGGAAACGATTGGGCAATGGATGATGTAGCCCTTGGTACCTGCGGCCCTTCTATGAGTTTCAATTTTAAACCACTTTTTTTAGGCTGTAAAAACGGCGCCATTACTGATTTGTCTGATACGGTCCGTTATAGTTATAACCCGAACTACTCTTCGTATAAATGGGAAAGAAGCACGAACAATGGAGTTAGCTGGGGTACACCTCCTACCCCAACAACCGGTACGATATCCCCTACGTTGGTGAATGGATATTACCAGTTTGTTACCAATTACCCCCAATTTGTAGCAGGCGCAAGCGATAGCGGGCATTTATACCGTGTTGTGGTTGCCACCTCAAATGCAAACCTGGCCAGTACCAGTTGTTCATTTACCGATGGCAGCTCCATCTTGCTAAGTTTAATAACCTGCCCACCTGCTTTGGAAAACAGCCTGGTATCATTTAACGGAAGATTACTGCCAGATAACAAAAGTATTTTGAAATGGATTATTTCATCTGAAAAAGACCTTTTAAGATATGAAGTAGAAAAAAGTAAAGACGGGGTTCACTTTGTAAAAGTAGTGGGCGTTATAGCGGGCAATGCCATAGATTCCAGGCAATATGAATATCGTGATCCTGAAATGATCAATAGCAATACCTGGTTCAGATTAAAAATTTTCAATACCAATCAACTATATAAATACAGCAATGCTGTTCTGTTGAACCGAACCTTCAGCTTTACAGTAAATTCCCTGGTGAATCCTTTTTCATCCACCATTTCAGCCAATATTATTTTGCCCGAAAATGGAATAGTAAAAATGACCCTGTTTGACAGTTATGGAAAACTGGTAGGGTCTGAAAATAAAAAACTGGCAAAGGGACTTAACCTGGTTGAGTACAATGGATGGGACAAACTGTCAAGGGGAATTTATTTTATTTCTTTTGGATTCAATAATAGCCGGGTGCAAAGCAAATTGACAAAATCTAATTAAAAAAACAGCAGCAAATATTTTTCTACAAATAAAAATAAGGTTGATAAAATGCTGTGGTAAGATAATAGCATATTTTGAAAATATGAACCAGTTGAATCACCATCGGCACAAGCCTTTATCAAAGCTAATCAACAATACATGGAGAGATTATAAAAGTGTAATGAAGAACTTTCGTTTAGCTGAATATGTAACAAAGTAAGTTGCCTGATATTTATACCGGCTTAACAATACCCTTACATTCAAATAGAAACTTTTAATATTGGAAAGTGATTACGTGGATCGCTATGTATTGGGTGCCAATTTTTATTGCACCTGCACATCATCATTTACTACAGCTCCTGTTTCGATGGTATTGTGTTTCTCGGCAGCAAGCTCGTGTTTGAAAAATCTTTTTTGGAAAACCAAAATAGTAATTACCCCGGTAGATATGGAAGCATCTGCAATGTTAAAAATAGGCCGGAAAAATTCAAATTCTTCTCCGCCCCAAAACGGAACCCATTTAGGAAAATAAGTGTCACTGATGATGGGAAAATAAAGCATATCCACTACTTTTCCATGCAGGAAGCCAGCATAGCCATGGGCAGGAAACAACTTGGCAACGACATAACTTTGGGATACGCTCTCTTCAAAAATCATCCCGTAAAACATGCTGTCAATTAAATTGCCAAGGGCACCGGCAAATATCAGCGAAGCGCAAAAGATAAAACCCCTGTTGTATTTTTTTTGGATAATGCTCCTCAGGTACCAAACACCAAAAATAACTGCGCCTAACCTGAACAGGGTAAGCACCATTTTTCCACTTTCTCCACCAAATTTCCAGCCGTATGCCATTCCTTCATTCTCTACAAAATGCAACTGAAACCAGGTACCCAGGATATTGTGGTGCTCGTTCATGTAAAAATTGGTCTTAATATAAAATTTAAGTGCCTGGTCGGCCACTACAACCAATAATATAATCAATGTAACGTGTCGTGCTTTTATCATAATTCGCAAAGATAAAGGAATAATGTTTTAAGGTTTTGTGGTTTACTGTTTACGGATTTGTTTAATACAAAATATAAAAGCGTAATAGTGAGCGGGGTAAAAAGGCATTAAAGTAAAGAAGGGGTTGGCTTTGGAGAAAGCCTGGGTTGCATTAAATCATAATAAAGCGATTGGGTATCCTCCGTTCCTATTAATAATTTGAAGCCTAATCCTTTACCTGATAGTTTACACGGCCATCTCTATCAACTTTACCTGCTCTAGTTTCCACCTGTACCCTATGTACACTTTACTTTACATACCTGCCCCCTTCCACTATCCCTACTCCTCAAAATATACCCGTTTCACCCGCTGCGAAATCCCCGTTAAAATTTCATAAGGGATCGTTTTAGCCCAGCCTGCCAGTTCATTTACGGGCAATGCGATTCCAAATACAATCACTTCATCGCCTTCCCTCACATTGGCTCCCGTTATATCAAGCATTGTCATATCCATACAAATATTTCCAATTACGGGTACCATTTTTCCATTCACCCACATTTTGCCTGCCCCATTACTCAGTAGTCTTGGATAGCCATCCGCATAACCAATACGCACAGTCGCAATTTCCGAATTAATGGATACTTTTCCCTTCCTGTTATAGCCCACGCTTTCGCCTGCCGCTACCTGCTTTATTTGTGAAATGGTAGTTTTCAGCGTACTTACATTTACCAGCTTCTCCTGCATTCGGGCATCATTGTCTACACCATACAGGCCAATGCCTAACCGCACCATATCGAGTTGCAGATGGGGGTGCCGATGTATAGAGGACGTATTGGCGATATGCCGGATGAAAGGATACCCTAACGCTTTCTGTAATACTTCACAGCCTTGCAGAAACTGATCCGACTGTATGCCGGTAAAATCATCCAGTTCTGCGGAATCACTGCCAGCCAAATGCGAAAAAACGGATTGCACTTTAAATACTGTACCCGATTTTAAAGCGCTTGCCAATTCGGCCAAATCCCTGGGTTCAAAACCCAGCCGGTGCATGCCCGTGTCCAGCTTAATGTGTACCGGGTAATTGTTAACACCGTAGCGCTGTAAATATTGCTGAAAAGCAGATAATATACCAAAGGAATACAACTCTGGTTCAAGGTTGTACTGTACCATTACATCAAAAGTGGCTGTTTCAGGATTGAGCACCAATATAGGTAAGCTAATACCCGCTCTCCGCAATTCAACCCCTTCATCTGCATAGGCAACTGCCAGGTAATCCACTTTATGAAACTGTAGTAAATTAGCAATTTCATATCCACCGCTCCCATAGCTGAAAGCCTTTACCATCGCCATCAGTTTCACACCGGGTTTAAGGAGTTGCTGGTATTCCTTCAGGTTATGTGTAATGGCATTTAAATTAATTTCCAATACGGTCTGATGTACTTTTTCTTCCAGCAAATGGCTGATTTGCTCAAATTCAAAAACCCTTGCACCCTTTAGTAAAATAGTTTCGTTGTAAAAATGCAGGGAGTAAAAATGCTGCATAAACTCAGCAATGGAAGTGAAGAAAAAACGTTGCTCAATATTTTTGAACGCATCCTGCTGCCTTGAAATTTCAGGCCCGATGCCTATCAACCGGTTGATATTTTTCTGTTGTAAAATGGCTGCAATTTCCATATATAAATCCCGTCCGCTTTTTCCGGATTGTAAAATATCACTCAATATCAGTGTACGGTTGGGATGTTGTTGTTGTTGAACCAAAAAATCCAAAGCAATTGTAAGAGAATTAATATCTGAACTATAGCTATCATTGATCACCGAACAATTATTGATACCCTGCTTTAACTCAAGCCGCATTTCTACGGTACGCAATTGCAACATCCTTTTACTGATTACACCGGCATCTGTACCCAGGTGTAACAACGCACACCAGCAGGTAATGGCATTTTGAACAGATGCATCATCTGTGAAAGGAATTGTAATGGAAACAAGCTTGCCTGTATTACCCGAGCGGTAATCGTACGCATTGATAACGGCCTGCTCATTCCTTTTTTCGATACTACTAATTTGCAGCGATGCGGTACCCTTGCAGCTCCACGAGATAAGCGTAAAATCATCCCCGTTCCGCACGTTGTTTACAAAAGTGCTCACGCCTGTATTTACATCCGGATTATCAGCGCCATAAATCAGCGAACTGCTACGAACAAATAGTTTCAGCTTTTCATTTACTTTCTGGCGGATATTTAAAAACCCTTCACTGTGTGCATCCCCAATATTGGTAAATACACCAATGCCGGGCTGAATTATTTTTTCGAGTTGCTGCATTTCATCAGGCTGTGAAATCCCCGCTTCAAAAATAGCGAGTGTATGTGTTTCATTCATCTGCCATACACTGAGTGGCACGCCAATCTGCGAATTGTAACTCTTAGGGCTGCGAACAATATGGTAATCATCCTGTAATAATTGAAACAACCATTCTTTCACAATCGTTTTGCCGTTGCTTCCGGTAATACCGATCACCGGAATATCAAATTGAGATCGGTGATAGCCTACCAGTAAATGCAGTGCAGCCTGTGCGTCTTTAACCTGCAAAAAATTTGATCCGGCGCAGCCTGATATTGCAGTTTCCGGAATGCTTTCGTCTACTACAAAATTGCGGATACCCTTTCCATACAATTCCGTGATGAAAGCGTTTCCATTGCGCCTGGGACCCGTGAGTGCAAAAAAGATTGAAGTGGAAGGAAATAACAGTTTGCGGCTATCCAATAACAAATGCTCAACGACAGTTGCAGGATTTTCATTTAATAAAAACCTGCCTGAAATGATTTTTTCTATTTGTGAAATGGAATAAGTCAAAACAATAATTTATAAAATTAATTTTACCTGGTTGCCCCATTATCCGAAATGTGCATCCCAATCTGAAAAAGCAGCTATTGAATCACCCGCAATTATTTGCAGTCAACCACTATTTCTCCGCAATTTTCGAAGGAGCTTTCCGGTCAAAATAAATCGAATAAATGATGGAACCGGTTATACAAACTATAATCATCAGTAAAGACACCCACACCGGGATATGCACCCATTTTGCCACCAGCATTTTTAAGCCGATAAATACTAATACAATGGCAATTCCCTGTTGCAAATAATCGAAGCGGCTTGCAGCACCTCTTAATAAAAAGAATAAACTTCTTAAACCCAATACTGCAAAAATATTGGATGAATAAATCAGTAGTTTTTTACTGGGGTCTGGAATGATGGAAAAAACCGCAGGAATAGAATCTACTGCAAAAACAATATCAATCAGTCCAAGCATCACCACTACCATTGAAAGGGTTGTGAAATATGTCTTATTATTTCTGTTGATAATGAAGCGGCCATTGGGTTCTTCATTGGTAGTACGCATAAATCGCTTCATCAGCTTTAATGCCCAGTTACTTTCCGGGTTAAACTCTTCCTCCTCGCTGCTGGCAAACATCTTTATACCAGTGTACAAAAGGAAAATACCGAAGATGTACATGATCCATTCAAAACGGGCAACCAGCTCGCTACCCAATGCGATAAAGAGTATCCTGAAAATAATGGCCATCAAAATGCCCAGTAACAACACCCTGGAATAATTATGTTCTTTTACCCCGAAATAGGTAAAAATTATTATAAATACAAAAATGTTATCTATTGAGAGCGACCACTCCAACAGGTAAGCGGATACATATTGTAATGCATCTTCTTTTCCATTTTCGAACCAGATAAAAGCACCAAATACAAGGGCTAACAATACCCAGAAAATAGTTTGTACCAATGCGTTCCTTAGGGTTACAACAGTATTTTTTTTACTGATTAGCCCAAGGTCAAACCCAAGTGCAAGTATAATAACAGCGCCAAAAACCAGGTATATAAGTAGTGTCTTATCCATTTTTTATTTTTATTTTTTCCCGTTACTCATGCAAACCCGGTACTATTGATAGGTGTATTTTCTTTTTCGCCTCCATTGATATATTACCGCAAAAAGGAAAACTATGGCGATTGGTACCAGGATATTTATTACCTGCCAAAGTGATCGTTGTTCTTCCACCTTCTTTACATCCAGCAGGCGAAGCGTATAATCCTTTGCCTTGGCATCCAATATGTTTTTCTTATTAGCCAGGTATTCCGTAGCTGTTAAAAAGAAATCTTTATTGGCATAGCCGACTTTGGTGTATTTATTGGTCCCCATTGGTAAAGGTCCAATTGCTTCAGAAACCTGGTTTATTACGATATCCGCATCACTCACTACAATTATCCTGCCTACTGTTGAACTCTCCCTTTTGAATGAAAGATCATACTGCTTTAAAGTATCCAATTGCGATTGGCTTGCCCTGTTGGCATAAAGAGAAGTAAATTTCCCTTCCAGCAAAACTGCTACCGGAATATTTTTACGATTGTACTTACTTACGTCCTCCTCAGTTTGTAAACTATTTAATTCAACCCTTGCAGGAGTGGACATTGCATAAGAATTGTTACTGGTTGCCAGGAGGATAGTTTTTGTAATACCTGCCGCCTCTACTGTATCAATCGAGTTGGCAAACTGTGCCAGCACATCTGCCTGGTTTTTAACTATCGCATTTTCCGACCCAGGTTGTAACAAAGGGGAATAGGGCCAGGGTAATAATTGCTTCTGGCTTTGACCTCCTACGCTTCCTACCTCTACAGGAATTACATCAGCATGTTTATCTGCAATAAGATCGGTATTGATCCTAACCCCGTACCTGAACAACAGGTCGTTCAAATTCAAATCTCTTGCATAAGCAATCAGGTCACCATTCTGCAAGCTGTCTCTTTCTGCATACAACACATCAATAAAGAATAACAACCGTCCCCCGTTCATTACATATTGATCCAGTTTAAACTTATCATCATCTGTAAATTTTTCGGTAGGTTTAACAATTACCACGGCATCATATTCCCGTGAGATGAATGGCTGCGATCTTATATTAACTGTATCTACAATAAAATTTCTTCCCAGTGTTTCAAATACATCATTTACCGGCAGGAAGCCATATTGCGGCTCGCCATTGCCGTAAGCATACGCAACTATCGGTACCTGCTGTTGGGTTAATTGTTGAATGGCGTTGGCGAACTTATACTCCAGCAATGCCTCTGCACTGTTTAAAGACTTCTTGTCGAGGATATCATTTGAATTAAAACTATTTTTCTGAACCTGTCCCTGCAACAGGTCAATGGCAATTGCTTTATCATGATATTTAATAATTGCCCCCGGAAATATCCGCCGGTTATTATTACCCTCTCCTTCCTTTACCTGCACCTTTTGATTGGTAGGCCGCAATCCCATTCCTATCAGTGATTCAAATATTGTTGCCTTTGCAGAATCATCCAACCCTTCTCCCGGAATCTCAAATTTATATTGAATGTTGTTTCCCCCGTAATTCTTAAAGTTCTCCAGCAACTCCTTTGTACTGTTGGATAACTTTTTAAACTCAGATTTGATATCACCGCTCAACAATACGGTAATATCAACTGTACTATCTAAATTCTTTAGAACGGATTTGGTGGAGTTGGATAGGGTAAACCTTTTCTCATTGGTAAAATCAATACTGGTATGAAAAGAAGCCGCCAGCCAATTGACGAGCACCAGCAATACGATTACAAGGGGCAACCAAATTCTACTATTGAATATTTTATTGATAACTGATTTCATCAGGATACTAACTTATCGCCTAAGCAGGTTTTTCACGGTGATTAATAGAAACATTGTGATGAGGCTGCCAAAATAAATAATATCCCTGCTATCCAATAAACCACGGCTTACACTTCGGTAATGAAAATCGATACCCACCATTTCGATATAATAATCTGCATTTGCCACAAATACCGGTAATTTACTGAGTGCATTGAAACCAAAATACAGCAATAAACTGGCGAATGCACTTACCAAAAAAGCAACTACTGCATTATTGGTGACACTGCTGCAACACAAACCGATGGCGGCAAATACCGCTGCCAGTAAAAACAAGCCGATATAGCTTCCGGAAATGCCACCACTGTCGATTCCTCCTCCGGCACTAAGCTGTTGAATGGTGAATACATAGATAAACGTAGGTGCAATTACAAATAGAAGTACCAGCAAAATAGATGCAAATTTTCCTGACACAATCTGCCACTTACTGAGGGGCCTGGTTTGCAAAATTTCAAATGTGCCTGTTTTAAATTCTTCTGATAAAGATCGCATAGTTATTGCCGGTACCAAAAAAATAAGGATCCAGGGAGCCAGTTCAAAAAAAGTATCGAGTGTAGCATATCCAAAGTCGAACAGGTTACTGTCCTTTAAAACAAACAAAAAAAGTCCGTTCACCAGCAAAAATAGAATGATGGCAACATAACCGGTTAGATTACTGAAAAACTGTTGCAGGTCCTTTTTACAAATACTCCACATGAATTTTTAAATTGGGTGCAATTTACAATTTAGAGGGTATAAAATTTTTTGTTTAATAAATTCGCAGGTCCACCAGTTCGATTAAGGGCGCCTTTTCTAATTAAAATAGATTGTTGGATGAACAAAGCATAGTGAGTTTTTATCACGATTAATCTTAAATACCTGCCGGTATCATTCCATTTTTAAACAAATGGAATTCGTGGATTAGATGCAATCGCTGCCGTTAATTCGGTTAGTTCAATAATTCGGAATAATTTTCAATCATCATTTTTCGCTTTCATAAATCCTGGCATTTTACATAACCCAAAAAAAAGCATTCCGTTATTATTTTAATTTCTCGAAGAATGAGCATTTCGGCAAAACTTACCCATAATAAAATAATCTCCTGATTCCCAACAAAAAGAGACAAAAACGGCATGCAAAAGTGATGCCTGTCGTTCGACAGTATAGCCTTCAATAAAAAATATTGTCATTTTTTTTTTATTACAAGCAGCATTTCGGAAAATGGATCTGTCAAAGATAGTACACAAGTTATTTGAACTTGATTAACTACTGCTTATTTACAGATTTTCTTCCATGTTGAAACTTTGAGTACTGATTTCGATTGGAATATTTCAATTAACCCGGGAAAAGATTCAAAGCATTACCAAACGATAGTTGTTTACCAAAACCAACTGCACGGTCCCGCCTTATGGCGGGATTTTTTTATGGATTATGCAAGTGCCGGCATCTTAGGGAAAAATTATTATATGAAAAAAATTGTCACACTAATAACTGTTACGCTGGTTGCCGGACAGTTATTTGCACAATCTGGAAAGAAAATGGCACCTCCGCCTCCGCCGCCAGTTCCTCCTGGAACTATGCAGCTAGCCCCATCACCGCCTCCTCCTCCACCGCCTCCTGCTATGGAGATGGATAAGTTAACGCCGCCACCGCCTCCTCCACCGCCTTTGCCTCCGCCACCGCCTCCCAAACCAGCCAGGACGCACAAAGAAAAAGCAAAGACCATCGCACCAACTTTTTTAAAAGATAAAGAAATATAACCCGAGGAAATATTGATGCAACAAAAAGCCCGCTTCGTAAAAAGCGGGCTTATTTACTTTATTAAAAAATTACACTGCAAAACTTTCACCGCAACCACAACTCCTGCTGGCATTGGGATTATTGAAATAAAAGCCTTTACCATTCAATCCATCACTAAATTCCAACTCCGTATTTACCAGGTATAGAAAACTTTTCAGATCGGTAACAATCTTAACCCCTTTATCTTCAAAAGCCTGATCCATTGGTTTTTGTTCATTGTCAAAATCCATTTTATAGCTTAGTCCGCTACACCCGCCGCCTACTACGCCAACCCGTAAAAAATAAGACGGATCTTCACCTAATCCGGCATCTTTCATCAGGCTGATCACTTTTGACTTAGCTTTATCACTGATGAAAATGGCATTCTCAGTCACCGCAGTTGCAGCAACTTTAGACTCAACTATTTCAGCGTCTTGTTCAATATTTAAAACTTCACTGTTCATTCTCCAAAATCAATTTAAATTATTTTACTCTTCTTAAGCCCCTCCGTCAGAGGGGTTGGGGAGCCTTTTTTTTAGTGCACTACACTCTCCTCAAACTTAATTGCTTCCATTCCATTTTTCACCCGGTAGTCGTTGATGGCCGCTTTAATGGCATCTTCCGCCAATACCGAACAGTGAATTTTTACAGGTGGCAGATTTAATTCTTCCACAAAGTCCATATTATCTACTGTAAGTGCCTCATCGATACTTTTTCCTTTTAGCCATTCCGTAGCCAAAGAAGAAGAAGCAATCGCCGATCCACATCCAAATGTTTTGAACCTGGCATCCGTAATCATACCGGTTGAATCATCAACTTCTATCTGCAGGCGCATCACATCACCGCATTCCGGTGCTCCCACCAGGCCAGTACCTACATTCTTACTGCTTTTATCAAGCGTACCTACATTTTTAGGGTTCTGGTAGTGGTCAATAACTTTTTCTGAATATGCCATGATAAATAATTTGATAATTTGATAATTAACTTATTTCCTAATTCTTTAAAATTGTTGATATACACTTTTTCAATTCTACTTTCTAAAACTTTAATAAAAAACAACTTTCTAATAAACGAACGGCTCCGTTTTCTCATTAACACATTATCACATTGGCTAACTAGCCAATTGTTTAATGCGCTGCCCACTCAATCGTACTCAAGTCTATTCCTTCCTTGTACATTTCCCATAACGGACTCATGTCTCTTAACTTCAACACTGTTTCGCTTATTGCCTTGATGGTATAATCGATTTGCTCCTCATTGGTAAATCGTCCTAAACCAAATCTAAGAGAACTATGCGCCAGATCATCCCCTAAACCCAGTGCCTTTAACACGTAGGAAGGTTCAAGCGAGGCCGAGGTACAGGCAGAACCTGAACTTAAAGCGATATTTTTATTAAAGCCCATCAACAAACCTTCACCTTCTACATGCTTGAAGGAAATATTGGTTACATGGGGCAACCGGTGTTTAGTACTTCCATTTATGTAAGTTTCTTCGAGTTTCATCAACTCCGTTTCAAGTTTATCTCTTAAAATAGCAATGCGTTTGGTATCTTCTTCCATATACAGCCTGCAAAGCTCGCAGGCTTTTCCAAAACCAACGATTCCCGGCACATTCAATGTTCCGCTCCGCATGCCTCGTTCATGACCGCCACCATCCATTTGGGCGGTAACTTTTACTCTTGGGTTTTTACGACGAACATATAAAGCTCCCACACCTTTAGGGCCGTACATTTTATGCCCCGTAAAAGCCATTAAATCTATACCGTCCTTATTTACATCCACTGGTATTTTACCTACTGCCTGTGTAGCATCAGTAAAAACCAACACACCATGCTTCTTTGCGATAGTGCTTATTTCACGAATGGGTTGTATAGTTCCAATCTCGTTATTAGCGTACATGATGGAAATAAGAATAGTGGTAGGTTTTATAGCGGCCTCCAATTCTTTTAAGTCAATCAATCCATCTGCTTTTACCTGCAGGTAAGTTACCTCACCCCCTAATTTTTCTATATGTTTGCAGGTATCCAGCACCGCCTTATGTTCCGTAGTTGCAGTAATAATATGATTTCCTTTGGCAGCATACATTTCGTACACTCCCTTTATTGCCAGGTTATCGCCTTCGGTTGCACCGCTGGTAAAAATAATTTCTTTTGGATCTGCCCCGATTAATTTAGCCACCTGCTCCCTTGCGTAATCCACTGCTTCTTCCGCCTCCCATCCAAATGGATGATTACGGCTGGCTGCATTGCCAAAATGCTCCAAAAAATAGGGAGTCATTGCTTCCAAAACCCTTGGATCCATCGGGGTGGTAGCATTGTTGTCTAAATAAATGGGCAATTTCAACATAATCTTCTATTTTGTTGGTATAACACGAAATTACTGTAAAAGGTTTTATTTTAGCGGGGTTAACAACCTCATTCCCTTCAATTTACCGATATCGTAAACCATTGGTAAGTAAACTTTTTTACTATGTTAAAAATAGAACATATCGGCATTGCGGTAAAAAATCTGGAAGGTGCTGTTCCTCTATTTGAAAAGTTGTTGAACAGCCTTTGTTATAAAACCGAAAACGTGGAAACAGAGCAGGTAAATACCGCTTTTTTTAAAAAAGGTGATACTAAAATAGAACTGCTGGAGAGTACAACACCAGGTGGAGTGATTGCAAAATTCATCGAAAGAAAAGGGGAAGGAATGCATCACATTGCTTTTGAAGTAACAGATATAGCTGCAGAAATGAAAAGGTTAAAGGGCGAAGGGTTTACACTACTGAATGAATTTCCTAAACCGGGAGCTGACAATAAGCTCGTTTGCTTTTTACACCCTAAAGAAACCAACGGAGTTTTAATTGAGCTATGTATGGAGATAAAACAGGTTGGAGGTTGAAAGTTGATGGTTGATGGCTGGTTGTTTAAAGGTTGATGGTCGGTCGATGATTGTACACTATTAATTGATACCTGCTCCTCAATTGGGAAGAATGAACCCAAGGAAAACACTTGCAGCCAAACACTATATCTGCAACATTAAAAACACATGAGTCCTTAACAAATAATCAACTTTCAACCATCAACATTCAACGCTCAGTCTGTCAAAAATGGATTACTCCTTTTTTCTTCCCCAATCGTTGTTGAAGGACCATGCCCGCTGTACACAACTGTTTCGCCTGGCAATACAAAAAGTTTATTTTTAATATTATTCAACAAAGCCTGGTGATCGCCCATGGGCAAGTCTGTTCTGCCAATACCACCCCTGAACAATACATCGCCACCAATAATAAAATTTTGTGCAGCGCTATAAAAGCAGATACTTCCCGGTGAATGCCCGGGCGCTTCTATTATTTGCAGTTCATCCTGTCCTAATTGTATCTTGTCGCCTTCTTTTAAAAATATAAATTCACCCAAGTAATTGTCAAAAGGAAGGTTGTACATGAGGCCGGATGTAGGCGCATAGGATAATACCAGCTTTTCTTTTTCATGCAACTGCAGGGTAAGTTTATAGGTATTAGCAATAAACTTGTTTCCAAATACATGATCGAGGTGGCAATGTGTATTCAACAACAACAAAGGTTGCAGATCATTTTTAGCAATATAATTTTTGATAGCTTCCTTTTCCTCATCAAAATAACAACCCGGGTCAATTATTAAGCATTGTTTAAACTCATTATAGATTAAATACGTATTTTCCTGTATCGGATTGAAAATAAAAGTTTTTATTTTTAACATTAGCAATTTGTTTACTTATTTAAGCGATATTTTTACGATTGATTTGAATAGAGTAATTTTATTAACAAATATGAAATACCATATGGCAAAGTTCAGCATAATTTTCACAACCCTATGTATTGTTTTGATTGGCTCATTTACAACATCTGCACAGGTAAATACCGTTGAGTTTGGTAAAAACCGGGTTCAATACAAAAAGTTCAAATGGCAATATTATCAAACAAAAAATTTCAATACCTATTTCAATCAAAAAGGGCAGGAGCTGGGAAAATTTGTTGCACAGGTGGCAGAAGAAGAGGCACCTAAAATAGAAGGATTTGTAGAGTACAGTCTGCAGCGCCGGGCAAATATTATAGTGTACAACGAATTTGCTGACCTGCAGCAGTCCAATATTGGCCTTGGGATTGACTGGCAGATTACCGGGGGAGCCACCCAACTGGTAAATAACAAAATGGTGGTTTATTTTAATGGCGACCATGCCCATTTACGCAAACAAATAAGGGAAGGTATTGCCCGAATATTAACTGATAATATTTTATTTGGAGATGACCTGGGCGAATTTGCGGGTAACCAGGCCCTGCTTGATTTACCAAAATGGTTAACGGATGGGTATGTAGCGTTTGCCGGCGAAAACTGGAGTACAGCCTTAGATGACGAATTAAAAAGTGAAATACTCAGCGGCAACTACAAAAATTTTTACCAGTTTGCATTTGACAAGCCGGTGCTTGCCGGACATTCTTTCTGGCATTATATTGAAGAGAAATACAAGAAGGAAAACGTAACCTACCTGTTATACCTTGCGAGGATATACAAAAACTTAAACAGGGCCTGCCTGCAGATCTGTAAACAAAAATTTAAAGCGGTGCTGGCAGATTTTATGGAATTTGAAGAAGATAAATATTTCAAAGACATTTCCCGGAGAAAAGCATATCCCAAAGGAAATTACATTGAAAGTTTTGACATTAATAAAAGGCAGGATTATTACCGGATCAATGTAAATCCGAATGCCCGCAATAATTCTTTTGCCGTAGTGGAATATAAAAAAGGGATCGTAAGATTGAGGCTCAGCGAGGATTTTGACTATACCACTTTATTAAAATACGGCATCCGTAGTTATAAAAATGAAACCAACCCGGATTACCCCATCATGGCATGGGATCCAAAAGGCACCAGGCTTACTGTTATATACAAAAAGGAAGGAAGGATCAAACTATTTGTTTACGATGTAGTAACGAAGGAGAAATTTCCAAAACTTGACCTTACCGATCAATTTCAACAAATACAGGATGTAAAATATATGCCCGATGGCAGAACACTTTTATTGAGCGCTGTTAAAAACGGGCATACGGATATCTTTACCTACAAACTGGAAAATGAAAAAGTGAAACAGATCACCAATGATGTGTATGACGACCTGGATGCGACCTTTGTAGCGTTCCCCGGCAAAACTGGGATTTTATTTGCCAGTAACCGACCTGGTCCTGATGCAAAAACAGGCGACACGGTTTTACCAAGTAAAAACAGGTACAATATTTTTATGATCACCGACAATGGAGATAAAACAGAATTTAACCAGATTACACAGTTATCCCATCTTAAGTATGGTAATGCACGCTATCCAATGCCTTACAACTATCTTCATTTTACATTTATCAGTGATGAAAATGGAGTCGGCAACAGGTATGCCGGATTCTTCATGACCAAAGGCGCAGGCCTGGATACATTGGTATTGATTGGGGATGAAATTTTGCGGAATCCTTCCTTAAGTGAAGTAGACAGTACTTTAAGGGTATATAAGAAAATTGATGTGGATTCCATTGCAGTAGTGGCCCTTTCAGAAGATACGGCTTACACTTTCCCCTTATCGAATTATGAAAGCAGCGTGGCGGAAACAAGGGTTGCCGGAATTAATAACCAGGTGAGTGAGGTTACAAGGCAGAGTGATGAAAAAACGTTGTATAAGTTAAAAATTGATGACAATGTTCTTCGTCGCCGTAATATCACGGTGCCGCCTACCACTTATATGAAAGGGATTGTAATGGCAGATAAGATTGAAAAAACGGCTACCGATAAATATGGCAAACCGTTGGACAACAAAGAACCTCCGCCCAATAAAGACAATGCTTTTCAAACTGAATTTGAAAATGAAAAGAAAGACAGCAGCAGGGTTGGCAAAACTTATGGTACCGATGACTATGAAAGAAATGATGTGCTGAAAAAAGCAAAACTATATGTTTATAAACCGGTGAAATTTGGGGCAGATTACGGTGGAGTTGGATTTAATAATTCTGTTTTGTATAACCGATACCAACCATACGCAGGTGGCCAGGGCCCTATTAATCTTTCTTCAAATACTGTATTGAACGGTTTAATTCGGTTAGGCACTTCCGAGTTGCTGGAAGATGTAAAAATCACCGGGGCATTTAAATTATCTACCAATTTAAAAGATAATGAGTGGCTGATGAGTTATACCAATCTTAAGCGGCGCTTTGATTGGGGACTTACCTATTACAGGAATGTGCTGGGTTATTCTAATGCAAGAGTGTTTACCAATCTTTACCAGGCCAGCATAGCTTATCCTTTTGATAATTCTAAAAAGATTAAACTGGATTTTGGTATCAGGAACGACCGGACCGTTTTCTTTACGGATGTTAATGATCCGCAAACTTTAAAAGAACCGGATATAAAGCAGAGATTTGTTACCACGCATGTAGAGTATGTATATGATAACACCCTTAATCCAACTCAAAACATTTGGAATGGGTTGAGGTATAAATTCTATTTTGATTGGAATACTGATATCAGTAAGGCAAAGTTCAGTACCGGTAGATTTAATTTTAACTGGGGTGTAGATGCCCGTTATTATTATCCTATTTACCGCAATTTTATCTGGGCCGGCCGGGCTGCTGCAGAATTTAGTTGGGGCAATCAAAAAACAATTTACTATGCAGGTGGTACAGATGGGGGTTTGTTTCCTAAGTTTAATAATAACCCTCCTGCACCTGATAACTATTATACCTTTCAAACCCTTGCTGTTAATTTAAGAGGCTTTAATCAAAATGTATCCAATGGCAATAACAATATTATAATGAATAGTGAATTTAGATTGCCGGTATTTACTACGCTTTTCAGCCGTCCAATTAACAACGCCTTCCTGAGAAATTTCCAGTTGGTACAATTTTTTGATTTAGGTGCGGCATGGAACGGAAGTTACAGTGGTTTAAAACGTCCACAAACCATCTTAGGCGATCCGCCTATACAGTTCGTTACCAAGGTAGGCGGTATTGGCCCATTTGCAGGCGGATATGGTTTTGGTGCCAGGAGTACCCTACTGGGCTATTTTGTAAGATTTGATGCAGGATGGCAAATGAATGGTTTTTTCAGGAACAAACCGGTGTTGAATTTAAGTTTAGGTTTGGATTTTTAGAACGGCTAATTTTATCATAATAATCATATAAAGGGGCAGATAGATTTTACTATCTGCCCCTTTTTTTTATGGTCACAGTACAATGGGAACAGTCTGTAAACAACTTATCATTTAAAGAGAATAAGTCCATTCCTCCGGGGTAAATTTCATTAGGAAAACACCTCGCTGCTATTCGTTGCATATAAGGTTATGCGATCAGTAATTTCTGTAAAATTTGTAATAGGTTTTGTTTGCATAATCTCAAAATATCGCCCTGTCGTTCCGTTAGATCGATTGCTTCATTTCAATTTGTTTAATATCCAATTGATGTTTTCATGGAATGCAGATGAAGTTCACTTCACCAGGAAACATTGCACCCTGGCTGCACCATTATATTAAAAATCAATTTTGGCAAAGCATATCTGGTTACGGAAAGTGCAGGGTATTATGATTTGGCTGGCCCCAACCTGCTTCGCTAATTTTGGCATAAACTCGTAGCCCCTTTCAATACTTCGCAGCGTAGGGTTTCGTTTTATTGCACCGGTGGAAGTAACCGTATTATCTGTCAGGAGTTTATCCCGTTTTTCAATCAGGTTAAAGAGGAAATGTATTTCTGACCCCGTGATAAAAGTGGAGAAGGAAAGGTAATTATCGTTATCATCTGAATACTGTTCCTTATGAATGATTTTCACCGCATCCAAATTACCTGATTTACTGATTTCAAGCAACATGATGTTGTCGCTATAATAACGGGTGCTTTGGAAATTATTAAACCTGTTGTAGGGACGGTAATACCCGTCAAAAGAAGGGTTGTAATAATAATAATTATAAGGACTCAAAAATGGCGAACCATACAAATAATCCCAGCGGTTCCAACCCGTATTGCCACTTGACTGGGATGAATAATCTTCCGCGGCGATTAAATAACTTCCGTCTCTTTTCAAGAGAATGCTCCGCATGAAAAAATCATTGAACGCAAGCTTTAAATTGCCTTTTGATTTAGCGACGTCCCTGATGCTGTCGTTTAGTTTGGTAAAAGTGTTTACATAGGTGCTGTCGCCCTTTACATCCCATATTGTGTTAAATATCCCTTCAATATTTCCCCGTTTTTCAGAATAATAAAAAGAATTGAGGAGGTAGCGTTTGTTGACGTTATCGATTTTCATTTTTATTTCATCGATAAAAAGTTCATTCAGGCTTATTCTGTTTATTGAAAAAGTATCGTGAAATGCAGCCTTGGTAACAAGATAAAGTGACGATATATTGGAACGGTGGCCTGACTTGACAGCCTTGGAAAAAATAAAATTACCTTCATTATCCAGCAAAAAATCACTGTACACATCGTTGCGGTCATCATAATTGATGTCGAGGCGGGATTTATGTTCTATCAGCAGCTTGTTGTTGAAAAGGATGGTCAAAAAATTAAACTGTTCGTTTCTTTTCAAAATCTTGAAAATCATAATGTGCTTCTTATCATCGCTATTGATCGTACTATATATTTTGTTGTCGCCAAAAGCACCTACATGGGTTGTATCCAATTGTAAAGGTTTGTCAATAAGATGCCCGTTGAAATCCATTTTGGCACCCATACAATATACCACGCCTTTTCGTTGGTATTGGTATATAAAATAAAAGTTATTCGGGAAGGCAATATATTCCACATTAAAGGCTTTATCCGGAATAAAATCAAGGTCGACTTTCTCCTTCAATGTCATATCATCTGCATTGTAAACCGACACCGAGTATTTCCATTTGGCATTTTTGAATACAATAACATTGTTGTTCATTTTACCAATAATATCAAAATTAATATCCCGGTTATCTTCCCGCTGTGTTTCTGAAAAAGTAATGCGTTGTGCCATTGAAAGCACTGGAAGCAACAACAAATACATTAAATAAAATATCCTTTTCATAGTATGACTATCTTTACAATAAATAAAATTAAGCTTTTAACAGCAATGATTTTGCGGATATCAACAAGATGTAATAGTTTTTGTTTTTACACAAAAGAACCAACCATTTAAATAAGTATGCAAACAGTAATAATTACAGGTGGCACCGGCATGATTGGCCGACATTTAACAAAAAATTTATCCGATAAGGGGTACCAGGTGATTGTATTAACGAGAAAAATACCGGCCGAAAAATCAGTGTATCCAAATGTACAATATGCCTTATGGGATGTAGCCAAACAAACAATTGACATTAACGCTATTAAACAGGCAGACTTCATTGTACATCTTGCCGGAGCAGGTGTAGTAGATAAAAAATGGACCCCGGCTTACAAGGATGAGATTGTAAAAAGCAGAACGGAAAGCAGTGCCCTGCTCATTCATACTTTACAAAACAATGTCCATTCCATCAAGACGGTGGTAAGTGCTTCTGCAATTGGCTGGTATGGAGAAGATCCTGCCCCATCGAAAGAAGGATTTACTGAATCTGATAAACCTGCGGGCGGATTTTTGGGAGGTACCTGCCAATTGTGGGAGCAAAGTATTGAGCCGGTAGAAAAACTGGGCATTCGCCTGGCTAAAATTCGCATAGGCATTGTATTAAGTAACGAAGGGGGAGCACTTGCCGAATTTAAAAAACCCATCCGGTTTGGAGTGGCAGGTATTTTAGGCGATGGCCAGCAAATGGTAAGCTGGGTACATATAGATGACCTTTGCAGAATTTTTATAGAAGGAATGGAAAATCCTCATTTGAGTGGAAGCTATAATGCGGTGGCTCCCAACCCGGTTACCAATAAAGTATTGACTATTGAACTTGCCAATCAATTAAAAGGAAAATTTTATATTCCCCTTCACGTACCGGGATTTGTATTAAAAATAATGCTTGGTAACAGGAGTATAGAAGTTCTCAAAAGTACAACGGTAAGTTGCGGCAAAATTAAAAACACAGGGTTTACTTTTTTGTACCCAACAATAGAAGCAGCCCTTACTGAGCTAACACATCATTAAACCGATCACAAATCAGTTTTAACCATTCGATTCATACTCCACCAATAAAATAATATAAGATAAGCGATCGATAAGCCAAGCACAAGCCATGGGTAATCGGTTGGCAATACACCTTTGGCCAGCCCCTTTATTGGATTATCCGGAAAAGTAAGCATTCCATCTGCCGAATTCATGGGGAGGTAGTCGCCCATACTTCCCAGATCAATATTATTCTTGCTTCGCAACCTGATGCTCCATACATCCAGCAACTGCGAAATAAAATTTTCGAATCCCATATAGATAAAAAACACACCGATTGCAAAACCGGTTCTCCTGATTAACACAGCAATTAAAACAGCGATCATATTATAAGACAGTGCCTTTAAAAAAAAATATCCAACATGAGAAATACCATTTGTTGAAAAGTCGGACCCCGATAACAACCCAAATATAAGCGCTGTAAAAAAAACCAGGATGGTAGAAAACACGGCTGTTAATAAAGCCATTACGATCTTAACATGAATAAATTGTTGCCTTGACCATCCGTCAATAATGTTTTGACGGTGGGTACGAAAGGTAAATTCATTTGTGATCAGTATAATTAATAATAAGGCTGGCAGCAGCAAAAGCCAGCCCGCGGCATAGCTGGTAGTTTGCCAGGTTTTATCAAAATTATATGGTGAAAACGTACCCATAATATTTGCAGCGCCCGTTTGGCTGATCATATTCTTATTTACAAGAAAAACGATGTAGTTTACTGTAATTACACCCAGGGCAAAAAAACTACTGAGAATAATAAATGCATTATAGTTTTTTATTTTCAGCCATTCAATCTTTAATAATTTCGACATAACCCGGATTTATAATTAGTTTGTTAGTTCCATGAATTTTGATTCCAGACTTTTCTTTTTTAAGTACAAACAATTCAGTACAACACCCCTGTTAAAACAGTACTGGTTAACAGTTTCAAGATTTGCACTACCGATGGGATAAAAAAGTTGCAATAAATTACCTTGCTCATTGAATCGGCTGTAGCCCTTCAATTGAAGTACCGCATCTTTTAATGCGCTCATGTTGGCTGCACCGATTTCAACAATATCTTCTGATGCCAGTATCTCGTTCACATTACCGGTAGCAACCAGTTCACCCTTCTTTAATATGGCCACATGGGTACATACTTTTTCAACCTCATCCAGTAAGTGACTTGCCATGATAATGGTTTTGCCTTCCAGGTGCAGCTTTTTTATCAGCTCTCTTATCTCCGCAATACCCACCGGGTCCAGCCCATTGGTAGGCTCATCCAATATTAATACTTCAGGATTACCCAACAGGCAGGATGCGATGGCCAGCCGCTGTTTCATCCCCAGTGAATAAGTGCTGAAACGGGAATCTTTTCGCTGTGTGAGATTTACCATTTCCAACACCCGTGGAATATCTTCTTCACCTCTTTCTTTGATTGCAGCCGCTATCTTTAAATTTCGCTCTGCTGATAAATAATGATAAAAATTCGGGGTCTCCAAAAAGGTACCGATCTGACTGCGATGCGTTTCGTTGGGCACTTCATTGAATAACTTATAAGTACCCGAAGTTGGTTTTAAAATATCCATGATAATACCGAGCATGGTTGTTTTACCACTACCGTTGGGGCCCAAAATTCCAAATACAGCTCCTTTGGGAACATCAAAACTAACTCCTTTCAAAGCCTGCACCCTTCCGTAATCTTTACGTATATTTTCTATGGAAAGAATTGACATAATACCTATGAATATTTAAGGTTTGAAGATAGGTGATTTTATAATTGATCAGGAGTAAAAATATTATAAGCGGTTTACTGATCAACAAACAAGCACTGGGTTTGCATCCCTATACTATGTTATTATTGCAAATGTTTCTCATGCCATTGAGAAGTAAATTCACCCAACATGGCAAACCCATTCCTGCTGAAATCAAGCTTTTTTAAATGAAGGTTATCAATATCTTCCTGCAACACTTTCCGGGTAAAAGGATTGATTGTACCTCCAGGTTCCAACGGAGCAGCCGCGGGATTGTATTGATATTCCGGATCCACAATAGTACCCCTCGGGTACATGATTCCCGGTCTGCCCTTTCCCCTGATATCCAATTTATTTGGATGATGCAGGCCAATGGTATGCCCGTATTCATGTGCAGCCGTGGTAGAGTTATGAAGCAGGTTATCCAATTTAAAATAACCCGTATTGCTGCCGATACCATCCACAAAAGAAATATCATGGCCGGAATAGGATTCAATCCTGAAATAATTATTACGTGGATCAGTGTTTTCAAAAACTGTTTCCGGTGCCAGGTTTTCACCCCAATGGCCCGTTATATTAAAAACAACATCGTACACCTGATTTTTCAGTATTACCTTCCCGCCGGCTTCGTTCCAATGGTCTGCGATATCCTTTGCAATTTGAAAACTCAATGTATCACTGGCCGCATCACCGTAAAAGAATATTACTGAATGAATCATTATTTGTTGCCTGGTAGTATTTATCTCAGCTTCTCCCATGGTTATTTGTTTGCATGCCAACCGGCATATACTTTTAAATGCAATTAATGATATTTTTTCTGGTTACCCGGAAAATAACGAACCCAAATTCCTTCATCGCTTACCATTGTATTTGCCGTAAATTGAATTAAATTTAGAAAACTTTTTTATGAATCGTTTATATATTGATCCCAACATTGCGAAAGCAAATACGCTGCTAACCGATTTTTATACCAACCCCGGGTATTTTGAAACTGCCAAAGAAAAAATATTCGCCCCTTCCTGGCAATTTATCGGTAGCAAAGAGCAGGTAAAGTTTAGCGGAGATGTACAACCTTTTATCCTGCTTGAAAATTATTTAGATGAACCATTGATGCTTACCAACGATAAGGAAGGAAATATTCATTGCCTCTCCAACGTATGCACACACCGGGGAAATATGGTGACCTACAAAGCATGCAGCAAAGTTTCCAGCCTGCGATGCAAATATCATGGAAGATTATTTGAACTGAACGGAAAATTAATTTCGATGCCTGAGTTTAAGGGGGTTGAAAATTTCCCCACAGCAGAAGATAACCTGCCTGCACTTCCCCTTTTTAACTGGGGAAATTTATTATTCACTTCTATTAATAAGAATGCCGAAGCTGCCCATTATTTAAAGGATATGATGGACCGTATGAGCTGGCTGCCGATGAATGAATTTCACTACCGGCCCGACCTTGGTAAAACATTTGAGGTAGATGCCAACTGGGCATTGTATTGTGAAAATTACCTGGAAGGCTTTCACATCCCTTTTGTACATGCGACGTTAAATGCAGCGCTCGATTTTAGCGAATACACCACAGAGCTATATCCGAAAGCATCTTTGCAACTGGGTATTGGCAAAAATGAAACTGATTGTTTTGATCTGCCTGCCCATTCAGTAGATTATGGTTTAAATGTAGCGGCCTATTACTTTTGGGTGTATCCAAATATGATGTTCAATTTTTATCCCTGGGGATTATCTGTAAATATTATTAACCCGGTTAGTGTAAATAAAACCAGGGTGGAATTCATTGTGTACATGTGGCAGGAAGAAAAATATGATAAAGGTGCCGGAAGTGATTTGGATAAAGTAGAATTAGAAGATGAAGAGATTGTAGAAAAGGTGCAAAAGGGGATTGTATCAAGGTTCTATAACCATGGCAGGTATTCCGTAACAAGAGAAACTGGCACGCATCATTTTCACCGGTTAATTGCGGAAAGCATGAACCAGTAGGTTTACTGTTTCTTGTTATCTGTTTACAGTTGATTCGTGTGAAAGACTCTTTATTTAAATTAATTTTCTCAAATTGAAAAACTATATCGAAACTTTAAAACTCCGATATGAATCATCCTTTAGTTCCAATCATTGATAGGTTTTTAAAATAGTTTCCAGGAAAGTAAAACGGTCAACAAAAAACGGTAAATACGCTACATGCCAGCTACTCCCACGCTTACACGCAAACTAAATTTGTGGACAACCATTTCTATTGTAGCCGGCAGTGTAATAGGTTCCAGTATATTTATGAAGCCGGCGATCATGGCCGGCCAATTGGGATCTCCTCTGTTGTTGCTGTTTGTGTGGATATTTGCCGGTGTTATTTCAATGATGGGAGCAGCCATCATAGCAGAGGTTGGCGCCATGATGCCGGTTACCGGCGGCCAATATGTTTTCTTTCAAAAAATGTACGGTAACTTTTTTGCTTACATCTATGGATGGGCCTGCTTTGCCGTTATCAACACAGCCGGGGTAGCTTCCATTGCATTTATCTTTTCCCAGTATGCTGAATATTTTTTTACACTACCCCGGTTTTCATTGGTGGTTGAACATTCATGGCAACTTACCCTCCCCTTTATGGGACAGCTTTATCCATTGGAAAATTTTGGCGTAAAAACCCTGACGATTTTTATCGTACTGGCACTAACGTGGATCAATAGCCGGAGTGTAAAGGCAGGTGGAGCGGTGCAGTTATTTTTTTCCATTATTAAGGTAGCTGCCTTGTTACTGATGATTGGATTGATATTTTTTTCAGGAAAAGGCTCCACTCAACATTTCATTCAAAATTCAACACATACCGAACTCAAAAGCTGGGGTGTTCTGGCAGGCATTGTGGCAGCTTTATCTGGTGCCTTTGCGGCTTATGACGGATGGAACAATATTGGCTTTGTGGCAGGAGAAATTAATAATCCGAAAAAAAATATACCCCGGGGGTTATTCATAGGCCTTGGACTCTGCATCTTGTTGTACGTGTTAACCAGCCAGGCATACCTATATATTTTGCCGGTGGATGCAATGGCAAAATCTACCCTGGTTGCTACCGATGCATTGCAACCAGTATTAGGTAAAACCGGCGTGGGCTTTATTGCGCTACTAGTTATGATTTCTGCCTTTGGCGCTACCAATGGAAATGTTTTAGCCTGTTGCAGGGTAACTTTCGCAATGGCGAAGGATGGGGTATTTTTTAAACAGATTGGAAATGTTCATCCAAAACATAAAACACCTTCCAATGCTTTGTGGCTGCATGGAGTGTGGAGTTGTTTATTTGTTTTAACAGGTTCCTTTGATATGCTGACCGATCTGTTTGTATTTATTACGTGGATATTTTACGGCTTTTTAGCCGCCGGAATTTTTATTCTGCGAAAGAAAATGCCGGATGCGGAGCGTCCTTACAAAGCCTGGGGATACCCCGTTGCCCCTGCGATTTTTATTATTTTTACTGCCTTCTATTTTGGGCTTACCTTGTATACAGACATCGACAATTATCTGGCAGGCAAAACACATTTTATCAATTCGGTATTTGGATTGGTACTAACAGCAATGGGCATCCCATTTTATTTTTACTTTAAATGGAAACATGGTAAAACTTCCGGTCCGACTGACTCCCCCTGACCCGGAAGTATCACCTTATCTCCTTTCTGATCCATTAAAAAAAATATAGCCAGACGGGGACCGTCAGACTGAATTATTTTGTCTAGAGGATATCATTTACAGAAATAAATCTTTCCTGGTAAAACTTATTGTCCATTGAGGTAATGGCAACACCAAAAGCCTTTCCACTGGTGCTATGTATAAAAGAAGGAGTGCCGTTTATATTTTCGCAAACAATACCAATATGGCCGATAGTACTTTCCAACGGATCAGTGCCGGTAAACAAAATAACATCGCCGGGCCTGCATGTATTCAAAGAACCTTTTACTCCAATATTAGCAAATTCATAAGATGAGCGTGGGACTACAATTTTGAAATGATTAAATACATACGTAATAAACCCTGAACAGTCAAACCCCTTAGCGGGATTTATGCTACCATACAAATAAGGCGTACCCAACAGAGATTTGGCAAATATTACCAATGAATCCCTGTTCACTTTGTCATTGATATTTACAGGAGTAGAATGGCGTAGGATGACAGTATCATTGATGCTTACACTGTGGGGTGCAGCCAACGTATCAATTAGGTTTTCTATAATTGCCGGCTCCTGCACAAATGCTTTCTTTTGCAATGGATTTACAAAAATGAAAAAACAAGCTGTCAACAAAATCCCCAGCGTGAGGCCTCCCATGAATTTATTCATTGTGCAAAGTTTAACTTACCCAGTGGCGTAAGATAGACTAATTGCAACGAGCAATAGGGAGCAACCCTGACTATATTATTTTTAATTACGCAATGGCTTTCCACTCTTCAATACACTTTGAATTCTTTCAAGCGTTTTCTTTTCTCCGGTAAGGCTTAGAAATGCTTCTCTTTCCAGATCTAATAAATATTGTTCGCTTACTAAAGTTGGTTCGCTTAAATCGCCGCCGCACATTACATAAGCCAACTTTTTAGCCACGGTCGCATCGTGTTCGGTAGCGTAATTTCCCAACCGCATACCGTTGATACCTGCAAGCATGGCACCCAATGCACCACGCCCCAGTACCTTGATATCATTGCGTTGTAGTGGCATTGTATAGCCATCGTCATACAGGTCAATCACCGCTTGTTTGCCCTCCGCTATCCTTCTGCCCAGGTTCATGCTGATCAAATCCCTGCCTTTTCTGTAAATACCTACATCGTACGCTTCGTGTGCTGAGGTAGCCACTTTTGCAGTAGCGATTGTAAGAAAGCGATTTTGTAATGTAATGGTATCTACTTCCCCATCATGCATTTCATCTGCGGCACGCAATACGAATTCCTTGGTACCGGCGCCACCCGGAATAACACCAATCCCAACTTCTACCAACCCGGTATACGTTTCAGCAGCAGCAATAACTTTATCTGCATGCAAACTCATTTCGCAGGCACCACCCAGGGCAAGCCCATGTGGTGCAACTACTACCGGAATGGCGGAATAACGGCAACGCATTATTGTATTCTGAAACATTCTTATTGCCATGTCGATTTCATCATAATCCTGCTCTATCGCCAGCATAAATATCATACCCACATTTGCCCCGGCGCTAAAATTGGCTCCTTCGTTTGCTATTACAAGCCCCTTATATTTATCCTCAGCCAGGGCAATTGATTTCTGAATACCTTCCAGTACCTCTCCGCCAATGCTGCCCATCTTGGTGTACCATTCAAGTCCGAGTACATCCTCACCCAAATGGTAAGTACGACATGCACTGTTCTTCCAAACGGTTTGTCCGGCAAAATTCTTCATTACGATAAATGCATCGCCACCCGGCATTGCCTTGTACCCCTTGCTATTAATATCATAGTACAACCGTTTGCCATTTTCAACTTTATAAAATCCGGCAGCACCGCTGGCCAGCATTTCATTAACCCATGGAGCTACCTGGTAACCGGCCCCTTTCATTGCTTCGGTAGTTTTGGCTACCCCTAACAGGTCCCAGGTTTCAAATGCCCCTATCTCCCATCCAAAGCCAGCCATCATGCCATCGTCTACCCTATACAATTCATCCGTTATTTCAGGTATCCTGTGAGAGATGTAAGCAAACAAATTGAAATGAAACAGGCGGTAAAATTCTCCGGCTTTATCGGTGCCTGCGCACAAAGCCTTAATTCTCGTTTTTAAATCATCAATTGGTTTAGCGGTTTCCAAAGTTGCAAACCTTGGCTTTTTACGGGGCTCATATTCCAATGTAGCAAGGTTCAACACGTAAATTTCCTTCTCTCCTTTAGCGGTTGGCGGCATTTTTTTAAAGAACCCCTGACCGGTTTTATCGCCCAGCCATTTATTCTCGACCATTTTATCCAGCCAGGCTGGAATTATGAACTGCTCTTTTGCTTCATCATCCGGACAATTTTCATAAACACCTTTTGCCACTTTTACCAGTGTATCAATACCTACCACATCTGCAGTACGGAAAGTAGCCGACTTTGGCCTTCCTATTACAGGACCAGTCAACGCATCAATTTCATCCACAGTTAATTGTAGTTTTTCCATGGCATTCATAATGGCCATCATACCAAATACACCAACCCGGTTAGCAATAAACGCCGGCGTATCCTTGCAAAGCACCGTAGTTTTGCCCAACTGCAAACTTCCATAATCCATTAAAAAATCCACAACCGCTGCATCAGTAAATGGCGTTGGAATAATTTCCAGTAAACGCAAATATCTTGGTGGGTTAAAAAAATGGGTGCCGCAAAAATGCTTTTTAAAATCTTCACTTCTTCCTTCGGTCATCATGTGAATGGGAATACCCGAAGTATTGGAAGTTATCAGTGTACCCGGCTTACGGTATTTTTCAACCTCCGTAAAAACAGATTGCTTTATATCCAATCTTTCTACAACTACTTCTATCACCCAGTCATAACTGGCAATATCTTTCATATTGTCCGTAAAGTTGCCGGTCTTAATTCTCTTTACCACATCTTTGGTATACACCGGTGATGGGTTTGATTTTAATGCAGCAGCTAGCGCATCATTCACAACCCGGTTCTTCACCGCCGGATGTTCAACGGAAAGGTTTTTCGCCTTTTCAGCATCCGTCAAATCTTTTGGGGCAATATCTAGCAGCAACACCTGCAGGCCAATACCCGCAAAGTGACAGGCAATACGACTTCCCATTACACCACTCCCTAACACTACTACTTTTTTTATGATTCTTTTCGACATACAATAAAATTAGTTAGTTAAACAACTATTTACAATAGTCGAAATTAAGACATTTTATAAAAGCAATTATAAATAGTGTTGTAAATATTATTACCTGCAACTGATGTGATAATAATCAATAAGTATGCGTAGTCTATCCACTAAAAAAGGTAGTTCCGGGTTTCCCAATATTTCACCGCCGGCAACAAAAAATTCTGATCACCCGGTTGAAAAAAACATTCCGTTAAACCATATGCCTAATTTTTACCATACTTTATTTACTGGAAATCCACCTGGCTCTTTCCAGGTTTTTTGCTTCGCAGATAAATTAATAACTCAAAAGGGCAAATTTTTTAAAAAATTATTGCTAATTGGATTTAAAAAATTATGTTTACCTACGCTTTTTTGTAACTACTTATTATTTAAAAAAATCCAATATTCATGACCAAGCTTGTTAACAAAACAAGTATCCTACCATCTACAACACTTTCAGTAAGCTACAAATCCAATTTAGCGAAAGAAGCGTTATCGGGCTCAGTGTCTGAAGCAGTCATTATTACAGATTCAAAATTTATTATTCGGGGGTTTAATGACATCGCAGCATCAGTGTATGGATTTACATCCCTTGATGCAAATGGAAAATTGCTATTTAACGTGTTGCAATTTGAACTGATTGGCACCAACATAGATATAGCAATGGAAAACCTGCTTAATAATGGATATTGGCAGGGAGATATTATTTTTAATCACTGCAATAGAAAATTGGTTTTTAGTACCCGCTGCAATGTTATTAAAGATGATGCAGGTGTAATAAGTTCAATCGTTATCAATAGCTATAATATTTCAAAAAAACTTAGCCAGGAAAAAAAACAGGGAATAACAGAAAATACTTACCAGGCCTTGGTTGAATCACTTGCTGAAGGTGTTATGCTGATAAATGCGAATGGCACAATTGGGGCAGCAAATAAAAATGCAACATCATTATTAGGGCTTACCGAAGATGAAATTAAAGGAAAAAGACTCACTTCTCCCCGGTGGAAAACAATCAGGGAAGATGGAAGCGAATTTCCTAAAAGCGATTACCCTGCGCTCGTTACGTTAAAAACGGGTAAGGAATGTAATAATGTGGTGATGGGACTGGAGTATTTTAAGAACGACAATAAAATATGGATCGCAGTAAATACAAGGGCGGTTTTTGATAATCATTCAAACCTGCCGTCTGCGGCGGTGGTTTCATTTGTTGAAATAACAGCAGTGAAAGAAAAAAACGAACGTTTATCCGAAAGCGAATCGTTGTTTAGGAATTTCATGAAAGACAGTCCTACGTTAGGATGGATATATGATGAAGACGGAGTATTGATATACGGCAATCCCCGGTTTATGGAAAACATGGGCTTAGCCGCCTGTACATTGGGTGGAAATGTTCCCGCAGTTACAACATCTGAAAAAGTATTGGCTACGATTTTAAAAAGGAATACAAGAGTACTACAAAATGGTAAACCAATCATTATAGAAGAAGTATTAACAGGTAGTGATGGCAGCGTTCGGTATTATATCTGTTATTGGTTTTTGTTACCCGCAAAAAACAATAAAAAACTGGTAGGCGGACATGCTATAGAAATCACAGACAAAAAAAAGGCGCAAAAAGAAATTGACAAAATGTATGAACGATACCATTTTGCCATAAATGCCAGTTCTGATGCCATCTGGGATCTGGATATCGCCACCGGATTCATTTACCTAAGTGACAGCTTTATCACATTTACCGGGTACAAAAAAGAAGAAATAATTCCAACGCCTGAATGGCTTTTTAGCAAAATACATCCCCAGGATAAAAACAGGATAAAAGTAAACGTAGATTATTGCCTGAATAATAATGTAACGAACTGGGAAAATGAATACCGCTTTCAAATTGCCGATGGCAGTTACAGGCATTTATTAGATAAGGCTTATGCCCATCATGAAAACGGAAAACTAAACCGGGTAATTGGCGCAATGCAGGATATCACTCAAAGAAAAAAATTAGAAGCTCAATTACTGCACGAACAGGTACAAAAGCAGCGAATGATTAACCAGGCTACCATCAAGGCCCAGGAAAAAGAAAGAAACCGGATATGCGGTGAATTACATGATAATGTTAACCAATTGCTCATGAGCGCCAAGCTGCATATTTGTGTAGCAAAAAAGAAGGATCAACATCCCCATGAATTGCTTGATAAAGCCACCGAATATCTATTGATGGCAGTGGAAGAAATAAGAGGATTATCCAAAACATTGACCTCCACCGTAATCACAAATATTGGTTTGCAAAAAAGCATTGCCGATATTGCCGCCACCATGTTGTTGCTAAAAAATATTCAACTTCATGTTTATATCAGTGATGAAGTGGTTGCGAAATTATCACCGGAACAACAATTGATGGTTTACCGCATCATCCAGGAACAAAGCAATAATATTTTAAAGTATGCTGAAACAAGTGAAGCGCTGATATCTTTAAAAGAAAACAACCAGCAGGTTGAACTGATCATCAGTGACCATGGAAAAGGTTTTAATAAAGCAGAACAGAAAGTAACCGGCATTGGCTTCATAAATATCTTTAACCGGGTAGATGCATACAATGGCAATGTTGAAATAATTACCTCCCCCGGAAATGGCTGCATGTTGATCATTAATTTTCCTATATCGGAATAATTAACTAACCCGTTAGCACGTATCGCCTTCCAATTAACATGCTGTCCTGCTTCATTAAAACGCCGCACTGCGGAACTGGTTCATTCATTCAGTTTAATTCATTACCCGGTTTGCCGGTGGCTTTCTTACTAGCTCACACCACTCCCATTCGGCACTGCCTCATCCGGGTTTACAAATTTCAGTTTGCCGTCTGCATCTTCCGCCATCAATATCATTCCATTGCTTTCTATTCCACGCATTTTCCTTGGTGCCAGGTTGGCAACCACCACTACCTGCTTACCAATAATATCAGCAGGGACAAAATGTAGGGCAATCCCACTAACGATGGTTCTCTTTTCATATCCCAGGTCCACTTCCAGCTTTAATAACTTATCAGCCTTCGCTACTTTTTCCGCCGTTAAAATGGTACCTACTTTAAGATCAATTTTTGCAAAATCATCAAATACGATTTCCGGCTTAGCCCCCCTGCCCCCCGTAGGAGGGTTCTCAGACCCAGCTAATTTTGAGAGCTGTTCAAAATTCGCAGGGTCCAAAGCCCCTCCTTCGGAGGGGTTGGGGGAGGCTTCTCCGTCGTGGTTGGGGGAGGTTTTTCCTT
>JBBQTL010000020.1:0-41234 GCA_038213285.1 Chitinophagales bacterium | reverse complement strand
ACAGACTTGCTGCTGGAAGTGGGCGGCGGAAAAAGGGAAGATAACCAGGATGGTTTCCAGATATATGAAAACGGTGGAGCTACTGCATGCTTTACTTACTTCACTATTCATGCATTGCAAAAACTAAAGAGGAAAAAAGATACAGATGCAATCTTGTTGCCCTTGCTCAAAAGTATGAGTGAAGGAAACTTTCAAGGCAAAGGTGCTAACGGAAGAACCAAAGACTGGAAAACCTGGAATGGTGAATGCTGGGGTTACGAAGGGTTTTTAGTTGACAACTATATGTTTTTGCTTACTGTGCTTGAAAAAGGAAAAATGGACAAAGATGCTTAGCTCACCTTGCTAAATAGGCAATGATTAATAATCATCATCAATTTGTAGTCAAATTTTATCTATTATTATTTTTCCCTTTTGAATAAAAGTGCCTATTGTTAACCGTTTGCAAGCGTTGTGGCAGGTGGTGCTTTTCTGAAATTTGCTTTTAACACAATCAATAAGTTTGACAAACTTTTTTCAATTTCGTATCCAATAATTTTTAGATCTGCTTATTAAGACAAAAGAATCTCAAGAGTTGATTGATATTCTGTTTTTGCCCACATTTCCACAATGATGATAACGGATAGTTAACTTATCATTAGGTGAAGCTGCAATGAGTTGTAGTGTTTTTACCACCGCCATGTCTTTGCCGAATTGTTGCAGCACTACCTTACCGTTCAGGGATATTTCAAATCCTTCACCACCAAAGTTTGATGTAAATGAAAGCAGGGTTGCTGCAATGGCAACCAATGATACTGTTTTATTGATAGTTGATTTCATGACTGATATTTTTTTTGTTAAGAAATAGATGAACAGTTGAAGCAATTTGTAAATGCCAACAAAATTTTGCAGGCCGCCTTTAAAATCAACCCGGCGGACTAAGAGTCTAAGGGATAAAAAATGCGAAAGAATTTCATGGCTATACTTTTATAATGTTGCACTGACTGCTTTTTTCAATATTGCATTTACCGTCTCATCATTGTATTCTACATTCACCCATTTACCAATGATGGTTCTTTTTTTATAAACGAACACCGTGTTCTTTGCTTCGGGGTTTATTTTATACAGTCCGCAGGTTTCTTCATCCACCGGCGACGGAACCCATACCATGGCTACCCGTTTCAGCCCTAGTTCATCACACCATTGCCTGATCTTTCTTTCATCTTCTCCGGTATTGCTATCCTGTTTATACAATGGATTCATGTACACCAAAAAGACCCGAAGTTTTTTTACACCCTGTTTTTCCATTTCCTTTTCCAGCGTTTTTGCAAACTCACCCATCTGATCAAGGTTGGCATGGTTGAACCAAACCATCACCCCCAGTCCATAACCGTATTTGCACATAGGACAAACTGTTTTTCCGCTATCCGCACCCGAAAGATGCAGGGGGTCAAAAGCCGGGCAGATGGACCCTACGGCTAAACCGGATTTTATTTTTGGAAGCCCGGCATAAGGATAATCCGGTACATTCAAGCCAAGTATAATATGGCGGGTAACATGTGATATGCCGTTGGCCTGGGGTACCAATTTAATTATTCCGTTTCCTCCCCGAAATTCATATTTTTTTCTTTCTGCTGCGGACAGCAACGAATCATCTTCAAACAGGTATTCACTGACCCAGTATTCGTTTTTACCAGGCTCCTTTACGGTAACATGAATATGTTCTACTGCATTGCTCCCAGGGTAACGTGCAGGCCGAAGCGTATAGAACTGGTAAAAACCATGCTGATCCGTTTTAACCCATCCACGGATATATCCATGCCGCTTTGCCCAGCCTGTTTGTCCCGCTTTTGCAACGTATTTGCCCGACTGGTCTGTATGATAGATATATATCACCACATCTTTGGCAGGCGTTCTTTGATCACGCTGGTAAACAATTCCACTGATTGCTATCCTGGTGCCGGGTTCATTAAAATCCGGCAGGGTAGCTACTGCGCTTAAGGTATCAAATGAAGGAGCCTGCTCGTATATGGCTTCACATCCCTCGCAGCTACCACCCACCAATTGTTTGGTACCGCCTGCTTTATTTTGCTGCTGTGCTGCGTTTTGCGAACAGGCAGTGAAACTGATGAGACTAAGCACTGCTGGTATGAGGATGGAAATTTTCATGATTCGTTTTATAGTTTTTATTGTTACAAATAATTCAACGATGATTATCTTTTTATACGTCGCAAGGGATAAAATTGGTGACTTTTTAATTTGCTCCATAAAGATTAAAAGTATCCGCCGCGGCGGACGGCGCCATCCGATAGCTATCGGATGAAGCTTAATAGTAGTACTTCTTTCTGGCCCATAAAAAAATCTAACTTACGGTTTTATCCCTTGTGCAGTATAGTTATCAAATTATGATGGCCGATCCCGGTGTGCGACTTTGCAATACAAATTTGTATCATCAACCGGCAGCATAAAAATCATTTACACCAAAGGGAATGTTGACTTGATGAACCGAAAAACAGCA
Source organism: Chitinophagales bacterium (assembly GCA_038213285.1). Taxonomy (GTDB): domain Bacteria; phylum Bacteroidota; class Bacteroidia; order Chitinophagales; family Chitinophagaceae; genus Ferruginibacter. The sequence continues at coordinate 38,740 of JBBQTL010000020.1, read as the reverse complement.
GTTCGTCCTGAAAATCCGGTGGATGCTGTAATGGGTATTGCGAAATGGAATTTGTACTTTTATTTTGATTTATGCAAAACGCAGCTTTTATAGTAAAATACAAACTGCATCACCTGTTTTCCTGGATGGTATTTTTTGGGCTATGGTATTTCCTGCGCTACCAGGATTATGCTGCTCAAACGATGGCTTTTAAGGTTACCCTGATTAAAGTAACAGACCTTGCGTTGATGGTATATGTAACCAATTATGTACTGATACCGAAACTGCTATATAAAAGAAAATATGGTTGGTTTGCATTGGCCTTTGCTACCATGATTATTACAAGCAGCGTGGTTAAAATGAACATCCTGGGCCATGTTACCAATACGGCCGCATTGCTGAATTTTTCGGGGAATTTAAAAGCGAGAATTTATGATAACGTAATTCCTCATTTCCTGTTGGTGCTTTCGGTCGCTGCATTTAAATTAATGATGGATTATACACGGATGCAACAACGCATGGTAGAAATGGCAAAGGAAAAAGCAGAAGCAGAATTGAATTTTCTAAAATCGCAGATCAACCCACATTTTCTTTTCAATTCTATCAACTCCGTTTATTTTCTCATCGAAAAAAAAAATGTAGCGGCCAGGGAGGCGTTGCACAAATTTTCAGGCATGCTGCGGTACCAGTTGTACGAGATGAATGGAGACAGGATCCCGGTGGAAAAGGAGATCCAATACCTGGAAGATTATGTGGACCTGCAGAAACTACGCAAGGATGAAAATTACGCCGTGGAATTTAACTGCTCAGCAGGCGTAACCAGCTTTTCGATTGAACCCTTATTATTGATTCCCTTTGTTGAAAATGCTTTTAAACATATTTCACATTATTCCAATCAGCTTAATTTTATACAACTGGATTTGAAAATGAACAATGGAGCATTTCATTTTAGAGTTACCAATTCGAAAGATGAAGCAGAAAAAACAACCCATAGCCATTCGGGCATTGGGCTGAATAATGTAAAAAGGAGGTTGGAACTGTTGTATCCCGGCAAGCATGAGTTGACCATTACAAATGAAACAGCAACTTTTACTGTAGACCTGACCATTCAAATTTAACCCTGCCAGATACCATGACTATCAACTGCATTATTATAGACGATGAACCCCTGGCCAGAAAGGGTGTAAAGGAATACATTGCAGATATTGATTTCCTCCACCTGTTGGGGGAGTTTGATAATCCGCTCGGTGCAACTGAATTGTTGAGCAGTGGTGTAGTACAGTTACTGTTGCTGGATATTCAAATGCCTAAGATAACCGGGCTTGATTTTTTTAAAATGCTCAAAAATCCGCCGGCAGTTATCTTTACAACGGCCTATCCCCAGTATGCACTGGATGGATTTGAAGTGAATGCCCTCGATTACCTCGTAAAGCCAATTTCCTTTGACCGTTTTTTTAAAGCTGCACTTAAGGCGAAGGAATTTTATGATATAAGGAAGGAACCCCCGGTGCAATCGGTTAAAACAACAGCAGTGGCCTCGGGCAGTACGGCAGATTATTTTTTTATTAAGGCCGATAACAAACTGGTGAAGATATTATTGGAAGATATTTTATTTGTGGAAGCCATGCAGAATTATGTAACTATTTACACCAGCTCCAAAAAATATATCAGCTACCTCACTATTAAATCGGTAGAAGATTATTTACCAGCCGATCGTTTCATTAAAGTACATAAGTCATTTATTATTGCTGCCGCCAGGGTGGATAGTATCTACGGAAATGAGATACGAATGGATCAGCATCGGATTCCCATCAGCCGTAGTTTAAAGGATGAAGTAACAGGTAAACTGCTTAAAGGAAAGTTTTTGAAAAGATAGGTCGCGGCCGATATCAGTGTAAGTTGTTTTGCCACGATGAGCAATCCTTGGTTGATGTTGCTTCATCCCCGAAAAAAGCGTACACTCACTATAATTTTTCGCCGCAATATTTACAGAATTTTGCATTCGCATCGTGTCCCTCCATGCCACAGTTTATGCAGGCTTCGGCCCGGGTATCGTTTTTACGCATTGCAAGGGCCATTTCAGTGGTAATAATTCCTGTAGGTACGGCAATGATGCCATAGCCCATTAGCATGATAATACTTGCCACAAATTTACCCACCGGGGTTACAGGTGAAATATCGCCATATCCTACCGTGGTGATGGTAACGATGGCCCAGTAAATACTGTCGGGTATGCTGCTAAATCCATTTTCCCCTTTCTCTACCAGGTACATGATGGAGCCCATAATAATCACGAGGGTTAATACCACCAGCATAAAAATGCTGATCTTTCTTAAGCTACCTTTTATTGCCCCGCCCAGAAACTGCATTTCTGATAAAAAATGTGACAGTTTGAAAATCCGGAAAATCCGCAATAACCTCAATGCCCTTAGCACCAGCAGCGACTGGGCACCTGCAAAAAAAATGCTCAGGTAGGATGGAACGATCGACAGCAGATCGATTAGCCCCAAAAAACTGAAAACATACCGCCAGGGATTTTTGATGCAAATAAGCCGCAAAATATATTCAATGGTAAACAATATAGTAAAGCCCCATTCCAATTGAAAGAACAAACGGCCGTTCACCAGGTGCCACCTGTTGATACTATCCAGCATTACTACAACAATACTTGAAACGATCAGGATCAGCAATGCTATATCAAAGACTTTTCCTGCCGTCGTGTCGGATTCATATATGATCTCATGTAAACGATGCTGCCAGGTACTGGTTCTTTCCTTTTCCATATATGCAAATTGTGTATTAAAGATAGTGCAGGGAATTTTAAAGTCCGCCGGGCAACGTTTCGTGGTGAGCCTTGTTGGTTGTAGTTTTTTATTCGAAGTAATATTCAACCCCTAGATGAAATGCTAATAACAATAAACTTCCTACAAGCCAAAGGTATGCTAAGTGCTTTCTATCTTAACAAATCGAGAGTTTTTTATTTAAAACCAAATTGATTGTAAGCACAACATTTAGTATAGGCATATAGGGTCCATTTCAAATCCGATAGCTATCGGATGTAGCAGCGCCAGGTGGTTGGTGAGGACACCAACCACGGCCCAGCCTCGGTCGGTGTCACCGACAGAAAACGGGATCGACAATTATATATACACCATTGTTAGCTGACTGATAGCCAATTAAATACAATTTCGAATTTTCAGTGTCAAGCTGCCCTCTCCTTGGGAGAGGGGTTTGGGGGTGAGGTTAAACGGGCAGCGAAATAAGCGAAAGTTTTATAACCTACAAACATATCTTTTAAAAAAAGTGTAAACTGCTTTGTTGCGCCCAGAGCAGGATGATCCGATAGCTATCGGATTTGAAAAGCACCCGTTTTCTTTGCCGGTGATATTCCTGCTTTGAAACGTTGCTTTTAAAAAATGGAATAACTCCCTATGGGATAACGGTAGCCTCTTCTTTTCCGGGTGCTTGTCCTTTATCTGCTTCCTTATCCTGTTCAATAGCTGGAATTGCTTCATTAAATATCAACCCGTGGCGGGCTGCATGCAGAGCGGCCTCCAGGGTATTTTCTACAATCAGCATTTCAATTGCATCATTACGAAGCGTTTCAGCAACCCCCACGGCAATCTTTTTTCTTTCCGGCAGTGCTACATCCCGTATATAAATAGCGAGTATACGACCCGGAAATTGCCGCACCACTTCCCGGTAAATAACGGGGTCTTCCTGGCCGCTATCGCCAATCAGCACAAATTGCAGGTGCGGATAAGCCTCCATGATCTGCTTAATTTCTTTTAGCTTATGCCCCATGTGACCGGCTTGGGTAACGGCTTCGTATTCCAGTCCAAAATCACGCAGCAGGAGCGGGCCTGCCGGAATAGTATTGAGGTTGAGAAAATCCTTTAAAAGGTCGTACAGGTTCCAGGGACTGCTGCTTACATAAAAAAAAGGATTATTTCGCTTCCCGTTGCGGCCCAGTTGAAGTGCCCTGTAAAATTCTGCCACACCGGCAAAAGGTAACCTGGTACGGGCATTGTTGAGAAAAGTGGCCCGGCTCATAGCAAGCAGGTTGGTTGCACCGGTTTTTATGATCGTATCATCTATATCGCTGATGATGCCGTATTCTGCATCGGTCGGAGGGATCATTACCTCCGCATGCACCTGCAGACCCGGGATAAATGGTATCGGTGCACTGATAAGCTGCAATGGCACGGGGTGCCAAAGATTTTCATTGATAATAGGAGTAATGGGTTGCAGGTTCAATACAAAATACCCTTCCTTATCCGTGGTTAATTCATGTGCTTCATCAGTCAAAACCACCTTTATCAATGCCTCCGGAACTTCATCGCTTTCAAAACGTTTGTACATGTTCAGGAGGTTATTGAGTATCGTGTCTTTATCGCCGGCAACGGATATTTTCTTGTCTTCCAGTACCCGGCCTTTGATGTATATGCGGTCGGCAGTGCCATAGGTACGATAAGGTACTATCTGAACCGGGTCATTCAGGCCCAGTTTCTTTTTAAAATTGAAACGCAGTTCATCCCATTTGTCTTCGATGAAAGCGGCAGATTGAATAAAATTATCTTTCCAGCCTGGCATAATAGTGATTGATAGTTGGATTTAAAGTTAGATCATTTATAGTGATTCTTTCTAATGGTATGGCAGATGAAATAACAGGTATCGGCCTCATGCTTTAACCATGAGTTTTTAAAGTGAATCGTAAAAAGAACTGATAAAACGCAATAATCCGGTTAAAAAAATTGGCTCAACTATTGAACGCATGATCAGCGGCAGGAGAAAGGTCTACCGTTAAGTTCATCTTTGGCAGAGTCTTACAGGGATTAATAGTCTTATAAAATGGGTCCACCCTGGAATGAGTAAATCGCCGTTAAGGCATTCAGACATTGAGTTATCAAAGAAATAAAAACGTCTAAACGCCTTAACGGCAAAAATTATTAACCGGCAGATGCTGCGACATCCGAGAGCTATCGGATTAAAAACGCACTCCTGCCTGCTGATCCGGTATATTTAAAATAAAATATAGTGCCAATGAAAAAACAACAAAAGGGAATTTTAAGAGTAGGGACAAGCAATATTATTTTGCCCGGCAATAAACAATCATTTCCTGAAGCATTTCAGCATAAAAGCCGGTTGAATTACTACAGTTCCCGTTTTAACACAGTTGAGGTGAACAGCAGTTTTTACAAAGTTCCCATGCCATTCACTTTTGAAAAATGGTCGATGGATGTTCCTGAAAATTTCCAGTTTACGTTAAAGCTGTTTCGGGAGATTACACATGTTAAAGAGCTCTCTGCCGACCTGGATAAAATCAATCATTTTATCAAATCAGCCAACCGGATCGGTAAAAAAAAAGGCTGTATTCTGGTTCAATTTCCCGGCAAAATCACCTTGAAATATTTTAGCCGGGTGGAAGTGATACTGCAAAGATTGGCGGAAACCGACCAGTCATCTCAATGGAAAAAAGCAATTGAATTTAGAAGCCCGGACTGGTACACAGGCGAAACGGCTGAGCTGCTGAGTGACTATAGTGCTTCAATGGTATTACATGATATACCAACCGCGAAAATTTTTGAGGCCGGGAAGGGGGGCGGCTTTGTATATGTAAGATTTCATGGGCCCAAAGGTGATTACAGGGGCGGCTACCCTACTGTTTTTTTGCAGGAAAAGGCAGGGCAGATAAAGCGCTGGCTTAAAGAAGGCAGGGATGTGTACGCTTATTTTAATAATACCATTGGAAGCGCATTCGAAAATGCAATCACTTTACAAACATTGATTGAGCAATGACCGTTTTTCTTTGTCTATCGTATAATGTTGTTCACTCCGCTGTAATGTGCAGCACGGTAGTTGTATCGCTTTCTACCAGGCTATCATGAAACTCTGTAAACAACTGCACAGGATTGACTGGCTTTATTTTTTTAATACAATACCCCCAATCCTTTTTTGCGATCCGAAAAAGATGGGCTGCTTCTCCTGGTATAGCGTAAGGTTCACACCTGTTTTAACCGTTACTGAACCGGTTGGCAAAATGGTAAGCGTTTTACACTGGCTATTGACATCCACTATTATATTGTGCTTCATATTAACCACCGTGAGCGAATCAGGTATTTTATTATTGCTCCAGGTGGCAGGGTTGCTCCAGTTGCCATTTCCCATGCTTTCCGATGCCGGTTCCGAACTGGCGACATACAATTTACAATAGGGTTGCAGGCACAAGGGTTCATAAAACAACACGCCACTATCTGTAGCCACCAGCAGTTTAAAACGGGATGTATCGTAAGCCAGTGCATTCACCTGGTTGGATGGCAATCCGTTTGCTTTAGTAAAAAGCCGGTAGTTTTTGGGGTTGTCGAGTTTGTCTATTAAACCATCTCCCCGCTCAAAAAATATGATGCCGTTGTTGGTGCCAATGTACACATCGCCATATTTGTTACCGCAGATTGCATTGAAATTGGCCTGTGTACCGGGGGGAAATGCAGTGGCAAAATTGATATAATGAAAGTGTTGGTTTTCGTCTAATACGATTAAGCCATTATTGGCCAGTGGAAACCAGGTCCTGTTTTTGGCATCACCATAAATTGACCTGGCCACAAAACCGGAAGGCAAAATCGGGTCGGTGTTATGATCGTAATAATTAATAAAATTATTTGTTCCGGCATTGTAACTAAGCAACTGGTTGATGCCATTGTTGGCCTGTGCAAAGGTCCAGATTTCACTGGCATTACCACCCACGGTTAATACACCGGCGGTGTTACTTGCAATATTGAGGCCGCCGCTTACATTGCGAAAAAATTTGGTAGTGTTATACAACCCCTGGCCAAGCATTCCGCTGGTAGAATTACCACTGGTAATGTAGGCCATCGATGCCATCCACACTTTAGGGTTTACTACATCATTCTTCCTGTTAGTGTCTACATAGATGCAGCGTACATTACGGGAAGGGATATTCGACTGGGCACCAATGGTATAAAGATCATTATCGGTTGGGCCATAAGGCGCCCTAAGGTAATTAACACCACCTGCCAATGCCTGGGAACCGCCCGCCTGGGTGCCGGACTGAGCGATCCAGATATTTCCGCTTTTATCCGCTTTAATATCATTTATCCGCACATTGGGCACTTCTGTTCTTTTTTCCCAGGTGTTATTACGATACCTGTATAATCCATTGTAGTTCGTTCCGGCCCAAACATCGCCGCTGGCATCCACCGCCACACTTGTAAAATTGTTGGTAGTAAATACAGGCGTATTGCTCATATTATAGATATTGGAATCAACCGCCACTGCTACCCAGGCGGCTTTTACTGTTTGAACTTCTGTAGAACCAATGCCATACAAGGTTGCGGCGGCATTGATGGACACAGTTTTAGCAGTGGCATAGGTGGCATTGGGTGTTAGGTTGAGCGAAGTGAGGTAGGCAATCTTCTGCGATATTCCAAAACCCAGGCCGGTTATAAAATAGGGCGTCAGGAAAGTGTTGAAAGAAATTTCTCCCTGGGTGATCAGGTAAAACCATTTGCTTAATACGCCGCTATTGGTATGCACACCACAGTTGTCGGTGTTGGGAAAATCCCTGCATGTTTGTATGGTGGCTGCTTCCCAATGAGTGCCTTTGTAAGTGGACGGATTATCAAATAGAAGGGGGTTTGACAAATCTCTAAGGCCCTTTTCGGTCTTATTAAGATTAGCATATTTTTCGCCGTACCGCCAGGTAAGTTCACCCGGAAGCGGTGAGTAATTGAGCTTTGCATAATTGGCAATGCAGGCTGCCCAGATATCACTAAAGCCTTCATTCAACCCGCCCGACTCCCATTGGTATACAAGGCTGTTGTTGGCTTCCGTGATGCCGTGCCCCGATTCATGCGCACATACATCCAGGGCGGTACGGGCATTGCTTATGGTTGGAGTTCCGCTGCCATCACCAAAGTGCATATTACTCCCGTTCCAAAAAGCATTTTCGAAAAAGAAATTTCCCAGGAAGACACCGTTGTTATCCCATTTTGCTTCGGTCACATGTACATAGTTCCTTAATTCCCCATACTTATTATCCCATCCGTTGCGGTTATGGATATTGAGCCAGTAATCGCTCACCACCGCCATATTAAATTGCACATCCGTAGCACCGTTATCAAAAGTGCTGTTATCATATTCAGCGGCAGTCCAGTTATTGTCATTGTCTAAAAAATCTATTGCCAATGCTTCATTGTTGATAGTGGTATTATAAGATTTCTGCTGAAAATTTAATGTGATAATATTTTGCCCGTTACGAAATTGCCGGAGCCGGAATGGTCTTCCGGGTACCCCGCTTGCGTTATCTGTTACAATATTTTGTCTTCCAAGATAGCGGGTATCTGCAGTACCAGTCACATTTGAACTGGGGCTATTGATATTTTGCCTGTTATCATCAATGGACTCATTCATTACCGGGGCAATCGTTTCCTGTGGTAACTGCGGCTGCCCGGTTACCTTTAGGGAGCTTCCGGCGATAGCACCAGGTGCATTGATAGCTATTCCGTTTGTGGCATGTATATCTTTACTTCCGGTAATCGGTTTTGTTTGAGGTTGGTTTTTGTTTCGTTCTGTATGTTTAATAATCGGATCATTCAACACCACCGTACCATCCATGGCATTTACATATACAAAAGCACGGGTAACCGGCTGCAGGGCATATATATTAAATTTATAGGCAAGGCATACCGCTCCCGTTTGTTGGTAGGTAGATACTATTACCAGTTCGCCCCTGGGTTCCATAAAAGAAGGATCATTGCCGGTATATCCGGTCCACACATACCGTTCTGCAGCAGTAAAATCAAGCGCTTTTTGCAAAGCGGCTTTTTCATTGAGCACAGGGCTGGTATTAAACTTGTCATCAATACTATAATATTCCATTTGTAGCATGGAGACTTTTCCATTGAGATTCGTAGCGTTTATAACACCATGCTCTACTTTGATGCCCCTGAAATATTGGTGCAATTTTTCTACGCTCACTTCCTTTGTATTTATCTGCAACGGGTCGGGTGAAAGAAGGTCAACCCCCTTTCTTAGTTGTAGTTGGGTAGCGAGCCAACCCGCCGTTTGGGCTTTCGACAAACTACTGCCGGAAGAAAAAAGAATACCCGCCTGTGATTCATTGATGATACTCATTTTTAGACCGCTTATTGTTGGATCCAGCAGGTCAAGTGTTGCTTTCATTTTGCTTAGTGAAGGCTGGGCGGCTAATGTAAAAAGCAAAGCCGACAAAAAAAAGGTGAACAGAAGTTTTAGCTGTCTCATATTGTGTTTATTAAAATTAGCGTTAATGAGTTTTTATCGGGGGTCCGTCAATGCTGTTGCTTTCAGTAGTTTTCAGAGGTACAATGATGGCATGATAAACAAATGTCGCATTAGGAATTGATAATAGCTATACATAATTTACAGTATCAGCAGCTGACCATTATATTTTAAGAGGATGAGGGGAGAAGAAAATTTTCAATATTAGGTTGCTTTTTATTAGCGCAATAATTTCATTCACCTATATCATCGATACCAGCAGATATTGTCCTTGAACGAAATGGATCACTATTTAAAAAGGGACACATAGTACAACTGATTAAGATGATACCGGGAAATTTGTTAAAACATCTTCCCCGGATGTTTGCGTAATGCCCAATTTTTTATATTACAAAAAAACCATTGCGTTTTTCAAATATTACTTTTAGTTTTACGGTCAATCGTCACTTAAAAAATTATTTGTATGAAAAAAATGCTTGTGATTATCTCCATGCTGCTGTTTTCATTTGCCGGCTACTGCCAGCTTACAAAAGATGAAAAAGACAAGGTTACGCAACATCTGGCATCCACGTTAGATATCTTATCAAAATCAGTGGAAGGCTTAAATGAAGCCCAGTTAAATTTTAGACCCGATACCGGCAGGTGGTCTATCAAAGAATGTGTGTACCACCTCGCTTTATCAGAAACCAATATCTGGGGATGGATGCAGGGCATTATGCAGGCACCCGCCAATCCTGATAAAAGGACCTCCATTAAAATGACAGACGATCAGTTACTGGCCGGAATAGAAGACAGAAATAAAAAAATTAAAACAGGCGAACCGTTTGAACCCAAAAACGCCAAATGGGCCAACAAGGATGAGGCGATGGCTTTTTTAAAAGCTGAACGGGAAAAGCATATCAATTATTTAAAAGAATCCGGGGTCGATTACAGGAGCCATATAGCAGAGCAGGGACCGGCTGGACCAATGGATGCATACCAGATTATTTTGTTGATGTCGCAGCATACCGTAAGACATACCAAACAGATAGAAGAAGTGAAAGCAAGCCCGGGATACCCTTCCATGTAATCCGTGAAAGCTGGTTCGTTTTGATGCCAGGCTCCAAGTGAGTCCCCTGCAGTTTCTTTTTTTTTCCTGCCAATGGCTCACCCCTGCCAGGTGTGAGCAGGGGAGTTTTGTATATTGAATTGTTTGCCATCAACAGGCGCCCTGTCCACTATTTCCGTAATCTAAGCGGCAAGATATTCTGTAAGGGAATGTTGGGCGTTCTTGATTCATTGCCTGGGCTGTACTTTATTTTCACCCCGTCATATTGTTTTTATTAAGAGCCCCACTCACCAGTAAAAAGACGCCTGAAAAAAAAACGGCCCTGAAATTAATGCATAGGCTGACCAGTCAAATTTGCCCCAGGCAAAAAACGATGTACAATGTTTTGTTGTTCATTCGCCTTGTCGCTTTAATTCAAAAAGTATTTATAATTACGCTACCAAATGTTTCTTCTTAAATGCAGAAGGATTTTCTCCTGTAACTTTTTTAAATGTTTTATTAAAGTAAGAAATGTTTGCAAAGCCGCTTTCATAACATGCTTCTGTAACGTTCTTGTCTTGTAATAATATTTTTTTTGACTGATTTATCCGAAACTGATTTAAAAAATATGTAAAAGTGTAGTGTGTTGATTTCTTAAAATACCTGCAAAAAGCAGCGGTTGTCAGGTTGCATAGTTTGGCAATACTATTTACATCAATTTCATTTTGATAATTGGCTTCAATAAAATGATAAACTTTTTGTAAACGATGCTGTTCCTTTAATACAGATGCACTTGCAATAGGTCTTGCTTTAAGCATTTCTACTTCGTTGCTGTTCGCCAACAAATTAAAAACCTGCAATAAAATAATAAGTTGTTCAAAATGCGGTACTGCGGTTAGTTGCTTTAATTTTTCACCGGCTAACTTTTTTGTTTCGCCGTAAAAAGCTACACCACTTTTTGCTTTTTCAAACAAAGTTTTTATGGCTGCTGTTTCAGGTAATGAAAAAAAGTCCTGACCTAAAAAATTTTCTTTCATTTGAACCACCACAGTGTCTACCGTTGCCTTTACGCCATAATCAAAATTCAAATGCGGCAGATTAGGTCCGATTAAAGCAAGGTCGCTTCCTTCGTATTTTGAAATGTGATCGCCTATATGGCGGAAACCAGTCTCCGTTTCAACGTAAACAATTTCATATTCCGGATGAAAATGCCAATAAAACAATTCATTCAGATTGGGCGTAAGTAATATTCTAAATGAACTGTTACGGTCGCTGGTTATGGATTCCAATTTTGCTTTCATTTGCCCTGATTTTGCACCATTAGTCCTAAAAATACCAAAATATATCAATACACAACAAACATCTGCCATTGCAGATGTTGATTAGCCTCTCCCTGTAAAGCTATTTTTGTGTTATCAAAAACAGATTGCCATGCTACAGCAAAACTTCTGCAGTCGTTATTAGCTGTTAAGAGTTATTCACCGTCAAAAGGAAATGATAGCGAAGTAAAAACCTGCAAACATAAAAACGAAAATGGCTGGTGTAGCAAAAGTCAACAGCAATGCTTGTTATTAACTGGTTTATCATCTAAACATTAAATATTGCAATATGGAACAACAAACTATGGTGCCTGCAATGACACCCACCATGCAACCCGGCAATGGTCACTTAGATATTCCGGGGAATCCTTCAACTGCAAAAAGCAGCACCAGTAAATTAAACGACCGTAGCAACGGAGAGCCACTTCGTATATTAAGTGAGGCGGACTGGAATTTTTGGATTACTAATGGGTACATTGTAATTAAAAACGCCGTACCACCCGAACAGGCTTTAGCCACCGCAAATTTTTTGTGGGAATTTGAAGAAAAAGACCCCAATAATGCAGACACATGGTATGCACCGGCACGGGCAGAAATGAAGATGAAAGAACTGACTAATACCGGAATGGTAGAAGTTTATAACAATCAACATTTATGGAATAACCGTATGACACAAAAAGTGTATGATGCGTTTAGGGATATCTGGGGAACAGAAAAATTGTGGGTAACAATTGACAGGGCAAATCTTAATTTTCCCATTAAACCTGGCTATGAATACAAAGGATTTATTCATTGGGATTACGACCCTGAAACAAAACCCGTAAATGTACAGGGTGTTCTTGCGTTAGCTGACCAAAGGGATGAAAATATGGGTGGCTTTCAATGCATTCCTGAATTGTTTCGCACCTACGATACCTGGAAATTGACACAGCCCGAAAACCGTGACCATTTTAAACCTGACACGACAGGCTTTGATTTAGTAAAAGTAAAAATGGAAGCTGGTGACCTGTTAATTTTTAATAGCCTGCAACCACATGGCATACGCCCTAATATGAGTGGCAATAAAGTTCGTATTGCTCAATATATCTCCATGATGCCTGCAGAAGAAAATAATGAACCATTGCGCCAATGGCGAATCAATTCCTGGAAAGACAGCGTTGCTCCTGAAGGGTATGCTTTTCCTGGTGACCCCCGCAAATGGGAACAAACAAAATATGGCACTGCTGAATTAAATGAACTTGGTAAAAAATTAGTAGGCCTGGAAAAATGGTAGCTAAAAAACCTGGGTGATATACATCAGTTGGCACAATTGAATGCTTAATTTAATCTCAAAGCAGGATCCTGTTTGGTGTCCTGCTTTTTCTGTAACGTTCTTGTATTGTAATACTATTTTTTTGATTGATTTATCTAAAACTGGTTTAAAAAATCTGCTAAAAGTGTAGTGAGTTGATTTCTTAAAATACCCGCAAAAAGCAGCGGTTGTCAGGTTGCATAGTTTGGCAATATTATTTACATCAATTTCATTTTGATAATTGGCTTCAATAAAATGATAAACTTTTTGTAATCGCTTCAGTTCCTTTAATACAGATGCACTTGCAATAAGTATTGCTTTGAGCATTTCAACTTCGTTGCTGATAAATCTCCATTCGTAAAGGAGTTGCTAAAAAACACCATTCCCGGCATCGAAAAAATAGCTTGCAATTTCAACAACAAGATTGTATTTTGTCAGTCCCCGCTATTCCTTTCTTTTTCATTCTTTAAATTTATTTTTTATGAAATTAACAATTTGGATTAACCTTACAGCTTGTTTACTGTTGTTGTATGCGCCTGTAGGTTTTGCACAAACTGCTAAAACGGTATCACTAAAAGATACCAAAAGTAAAACCATGACCTGGACGACCAGGTCCGCAGAAGCAAAAACACTTGCCGCCAATGGCGTTAAGCATTTTAGGAACATTGAAATGGAACAGGCCTACCATGATCTGTCGGCCGCATTAAAATTAGATCCCGGCTTTACTGTTGCACTTGTTTTTATGGCCAATCTCACCAGGGGTGAGATTAGAAAATCTTATGTAGCCAGGGCCATCAAGAGTACAGCAAACAAAACAGCCGGGGAGAAATTATTCGCATCCACACTGGATGAAAAGAACACCCAGGAAACGAACCGCGATATCTGGGCAAAACTTTATAGTATGTACCCTGATGGAGCCATGATTGCAAATTATTATGTTGTAACCAGGGCCACACCCGAAGAAAGGTTTGCGGCCGCAAAGGAATACATTCAAAAGTTTCCCAAAGAACCGGCCATGTATAACGTAATAGCTTATTATTATTTGCAGGATAAAAAAGATAATGACAAGGCAAAAGAGAGTTTTGAAAAATACCTTTCGTTGTATCCCGATGGCTATAACCCGTATGACTCAATGGGAGAATTTTATGTAACTACGGGAGATGCAGTAAACGGGGAGAAGTATTACAGGCTTGCTTTGGAAAAATATCCATTCGCTACCAGTTCGCTCAATGCACTCCAAAAGATAGTGGATGCAAAACCTAAAGACGAAGCAAAAACACAATAAGGTATAATGGAAATGATCTTTTGATAACCCCCGGCAATGAAAGTTGCCGGGGGTTTTTCTGCTAACCTTTACAGTTTTACAACCCTGGTAGCCTTAAAACTGCCATTGGGTTGTATAAACATAAGTTCCGATATTTCGCCTTTGGCATTGCCCGTAAAATAAACGCTATACCCCGATAATACTTTTATGGTAAACTTATCTTTATCAGTAGCCACCAGTTCGTATTCCGGTTGCCCCGGTACAAATAAATACAACGTATTTTCGCCCTTTATATAAATTCTTGTAACGGTGCCGTTAAAGCTGTATTCGCCTACATATTTCTGCAGGCTATCTTTAGACAGTAGTTTTTCTTTGGCACCTTTAGTAAATACAATTGGTTTTTCCGGCCCTTCCAGCGGTAAGGCGGAGGAAACAATATTGCCGCTTTCATCCATCCTGAAACTAATCTTAAGGCCACTGGTATTCGAAGTGTCGTTATCCTGCAAATCGTCTTTGTCCCAAAGGTTAAATACGTCATAATGATAATGCCGCAGGTACAATTGCTGGTTGGGTACCGTCATAAACAGGGAGTCATGTTGGAGCGATAATTCAAAACGTTCCTTGCCTGCAGCCGTGTACAGCCCGGTATAATCTTTTAGCGGATGTGAAGTACCGGTGCCATACTTACGGTTAGATACCATGGTTTCCATGGCCGCTTTTGCCTTAGCCTTTCCGGCAGTATCTGCGCTGTACGACATTGTTTGCCAATCCCGGTATTTCAAACCCAGTAAACGATCGCTGATTAAATTTCTAACCATGGAAGGTACCGCTGATCGGTTTTGGTTGCACAACACAACAATGCCAATACTATCGCTGGGAAAAATGCAGGTGCTGGCACTAAAGCCGTCAATGTTGCCGCCGTGCTCTACCCGGTAATGGCCACGATAGCTGGAGAGGAACCAGCCGAGGCCATAGTTGGAAAAGTAAGTGTCTTCCCTGTCTTTTGCAGGAAGCCCGCCGGGTACCACCATTTGTGAAGTCATGGCTTCTGTTACATATTGAACCGGTAAAATTTCTTTGCCTTTGTATTTGCCACCATTAATCCAGAGGGTAAGCCACCTGGCCATATCGGAAACGCTGCTATTGATGCTGCCTGCCGGCGCCATGCCGCTAATGTCGTAGTAATCGGATTTTTGAATAATGCTATCATGTTTCAGGTCATACCCAACGGCCAGGTCTTTTGCCTTTAGCCATTCAGCAAGCGAAACCGTTGAATTGTTCATACCAAGCGGCTCAAATATTTTTTCCCGGATATTGTCTTCCCAGCTTTTCCCGCTAAGTTTTTCCGTAACCAACCCCTGCAACATGAACATAAAATTATTATATTGCCATTTGCTTCGCAACGGTTCGGAGGGTTCCATATACTGCATGCGCTGCATCAGTGTATCTTTTGATCGGGATGGGAAGAAATACCAGGAATAATCGTAACGGGATACCCCTGTGCGATGGCTCATCATATCCCGCAGTGTTACCTGGTTGTTCATTTCATTGTTGTAAAAATTAATTGATGGCAGGTAATTGCGCATCGGTTTATCGATATCTGCTTTACCCTCTTTGCTAAGCAGACCGATCAACGAAGAGGTAAAAGCTTTGGTACAGGAGCCTATAGCAAACTGCGTATGCTCCGTTACGGGTGCCCCGGCCTCACGGTCCTTATGCCCGAACCCCTTTGCATACACCACCTTATCTTTTTCCACCACAGCTACTGCAAATCCCTCTGCTTTCCATTCTTTCAGAACACGTGCAAATGCAGTATCCAAACCAGCGAAGCGATCAACGGTTTTATTTCTTTTTTGAGCAAAGCCAACCAAGGGAAACAGGCAAAAAAATGATACAATTAAATTCTTCATGATGCTTAGTAATTAATAAATTGATGATACTGTAAGATATGCGATTGTGATAGCATATTTAAAACAGATGATTTGTTTTTTTCTTACAGGCAATGTTGCCAATGAACAAAACCCGGTCGGCGCTTTGTTGTGCTGCACCAATTATTACAGATGATTTTTTTTTACTAATTGTATAAGCGATAAAAATAATGTTACTCAATACCGGCAATCAACAAGAAATGCAGCCACGGGAGTTTCATCCGGAAAATTTAACTATATTTCATTTTGTTGGTGGCAATACGTAGACATGCTTTAAATCAAATAGAATCATCGACAAGACCGCTGTTGAAATTGAAATTATATCTGACGATAAAGGAAAAGACAAGTTAGCTGTTGAGAACAAAGGACAGTTCCCAATTATAAATGTTCCATTGATTGTGGATGGTAAGGACGCCATCCACGGAACGAGTACAAGAATTATTTCTAATTATAGGTAATAAAAATGATCTTTATGTTAGCTACTATTTTAAAACGCCATACAGCATTCACAAATTTTTAGTATGAACAAACGAATTTTACAAATCATCACGAGTATTTTCGGGGTAGTGTCAATAGTGATAGGGCTGGTTGGTTACACGGGTTTAAAAGATCCGATTTATGGCGACCTTTCAAAAGTTAATAATATTTTACTCGACAGCAATCTGCGGTTTTTTAATGGCATTTGGATCGGAATCGGAGTGGCGCTTTTAAGCACCGTTAAACATATTAACACCGAAACAAAGCTTTACAGGGTTATTTGGCTTTGCATATTTCTTGGCGGTATCGGAAGACTTTTATCAATAATTTTTGGAGGGGCGCCACCGGCTGCATTTATTAGTTTTACAATTTTTGGAATTGTAGGAGCGCCATTATTTATTTACTGGCAAAGCACCATAGCAAAAGCTAAAAAATGGGATACATAAAAGAATGTAAAGGTGTTGACTTTATTATTCAAAGCAAACCGTTGACAGATGAGGAAAGAAAAGTGATTAGCAAATGCATTTAAGATTACAAAGCAAAACATGCTGAGAAAAAAGTTGTAAGAAAATCAAGAACTACTTCATCAAAACAAAAAATATTGGCTTGACAAAGAAGCACTGCCACCAACAACTAAGACTTCGTCGGGCCTGTAAGGCCAACGATGAAGTCTTAGTTGTACGGAACCGGCGAAAAAAGTAGAGACCCACTCTATGGGGATTGATACGAAGCAGGTATTTTTGAGCTTTCCTCCTGGCGGAGAATGACCGATCAACGAAGAGGTAAAAGCTTTGGTACAGGAGCCTATAGCAAACTGCGTACGCTCCGTTACGGGCGCCCCGGCCTCACGGTCCTTATGCCCGAACCCCTTTGCATACACCACCTTATCTTTTTCCACCACAGCTACTGCAAATCCTTCTGCTTTCCATTCTTTTAGAACACGTGCAAATGCAGTATCCAAACCAGCGAAGCGATCAACGGTTTTATTTCTTTTTTGAGCAAAACCAACCAGCGGGAACAGGCAAAACAGCGAGACAATTAAATTCTTCATGATGCGTAGTAATTAATAAATTGATGAAACTGTAAGATATGCGATTGCGATAAATTATTTTAAACAGATGATATGATCTCTTCTTACAGGTGACCTTTCCCAATGAAAAAACCGGCCGACGCTTTGTTGGGGTACACCAATTGATACAGTAAAAAGATAAAAATAATGTTACTCACAACCGGCAATCAACCATAAATGCAGCTATGAGAGTTCATCGTTAAATTTAACTATATTTCATTTTAATTAACCAATGCGATATGAAATTTTGCAGACTGCTTTTAATATTCATTCCTTTTCTACTTCAATCTTACCACACCAAAAATAGTGCGTGTCCATTGCAGAAGGGCAGGCAATGGGTTCGCTTGTTTAATGGAAAAAATTTGAAAAACTGGAAGCCCAAAATAACAGGGCATCCGTTAGGCGAAAATTTTGGCAATACTTTCCGGGTAAAACATAAAATGCTGAGTACCCAGTATGATCAATATGTTAGTTTTAACAACCGTTTCGGAACACTGTATTACGATAAAAAATTTACCAATTACCGGCTGAAGGTTGAATATCGTTTTGTTGGCAATCTTACACCAGGCGCACCTTCCTGGGTTTCCAGGATGGAGGTATTCAATATCATTGCCAATCGCCGGAGACGGTGGGTTTAAACCAGTCCTTCCCTGTTTGCCTGGAGTACAACCTGCATGGCAGAAAGGATGCAGGGGAACGACCCACCGGTGAAATATGTGTATCAGGAATGTATGTTGAAATGAATGGAAAAAGAAATGGTACATACTGCACCCCTCCCACTGTGAAAAGAACTTTCGCAGGCGACCAATGGGTTACCGCAGAAATTGAAGTGAGGGATGGAACAATTACTCATTTTGTAAATGGGGAGCAGATCATTCAATTTGAAAATCCCCGCCTAGATAGTACCCATGCCGAAGCAAAAAAAATGATTATTGCAGGAAGGGTTATAGTAAGTGATGGTTACATTTCACTGCAATCAAACAGTCACCCGATGGATTTTCGAAGGATTGAGATTATGGAGTATTGATGGCCACCTGATACTTTCTCTCAAAGGAAAAAAGGTTTTTGTAATTTTAGATAAACTAACCATGGATTTAGCAACTTTTAAGCAAAGTATTGAAGACGCAACGCCTCCACCCGCCACGTCGCCTTACCTGTTGGCAATGTGGCTTGATGGACAAGGCAACTGGGATAAGGCGCACAGTATGGTTGATAACCTGGAAGATGCCACAGCCTGTTGGGTGCATGCATATCTTCATCATAAGGAAGGTGATCTGTGGAATGCAGATTACTGGTATAGAAAGGCCGGTAAAAAAAGGCCTGATGTTAGCTTGCAACAGGAATGGGAAACCATTGTGAAATCATTGCTTTGAAATTTCTTCCCTGGAATATCACTCAATATCTGCCGAAGAAGAAATCCTTTGCTGGAGCGCTTACCATTTTTTAACTGAACTCATCCACGTCATGTTAACATCGAATTTTGAGAGATGAAATTCTCTGGTGCGTGACCCCCAAAGGGTGACTCACCAGGGAATTTAGCGAATTAATTCGTCATTTTATGTGTGGTATGCAAATACTAACTAAAAGAACCAGCAGGAGCCCTGGTGCCTGAAAACATTCCCCGAATGAATTCCATTTCTTCCAATTAAAACCTATTTTTAGGGATGCACTACTTTCTTCCTTCTTTTATAAAGCAATCATAAATGTTCCTGTCAATATCCCCATGTAGAATAATATTCCGGTTAGTTGTTGTGGCCGCTGCTGGCCTCTTTCATTTTATACCATTGCAGGCACAACAAAATGGCACGCCGGTAAACCTCGCCTGCGAATACCTGGTAAATCCTTTAGGTATTGATGCCACACATCCACGCTTATTATGGCAATTAAAAGATACACGTTCGGGAGGCAGGCAATCTGCTTACCAGGTATTTGTTGGTACAGATTCGCTGGAAGTCTGCAACGCAAAAGGCAATCACTGGCAAACACAAAAACTGGATGGTCCAAAACAACTCATAACTTTTTACGGAAAGGCACTGCAACCATTTACCAAATATTTCTGGACCGTAAAATTGTGGGATAAAGAAGGGGTGACCTCAATTGCAAAAGCGGCCAGTTTTGAGACAGGTATGATGGAAATTAAAAACTGGAAAGGTGCCTGGATCAATGATACAAGGGATATCAACCTTAAACCGGCACCCTATTTCAGGAAAGCATTTAGCCTGGCAAAAAAGATGGTTAAAGCAAGGGCCTATATAGCGGTGGCCGGACTGTACGAATTATATGTGAACGGCGTACAAATCGGCAGCCACCGGCTAGACCCCATGTACACCCGCTTTGACCGGCGCACGCTCTACGTCACCCATGATATTACGGCGCAGTTACAACAAGGTAAAAACGCAGTGGGCGTGTTACTCGGCAATGGATGGTTCAATCACCAGTCTACCGCCGTATGGTATTTTCATGAAGCACCCTGGCGGGCACGTCCCACTTTTTGCATGGATGTAAGGATTACTTATGATGATGGTTCTGTAGAAACCATCACCACTGGTAAAGATTGGAAAACAGCCCTGGGCCCAGTTATATTCAACAGCATCTACACAGCCGAACACTATGATGCCAGGCTGGAAATACCTCACTGGAATGAACCGGCTTTTAATGATTCCGCCTGGAAAGGAGTCATTTATAGCCCTGCGCCTTCAACGAATATTGTTGCACAGGTTTTACATCCCATACGCAATGTGGAAGAAGTGCCTGTTGAGTCGCTGAATAAAATAAGTGATACGAATTACGTATTTAACCTGGGTAGAAATATCGCTGGGGTAAGCCGTATAAAAGTAAGGGGTGAAGCTGGCACCATCCTTCGGTTAAAACATGGTGAAAGACTGTATGGCAATAGCCATGTTGACCTGTCGAATATCGATGCGCATTACCGGCCAACAGATGATAAAGATCCTTTTCAAACGGATATCTTTATTTTGAAAGGTACCGGTGCCGAAGAAGTATTTATGCCGAAGTTTAATTACAAAGGGTTTCAATATATAGAAGTTACGGCTACTAAACCGGTGGCCCTAACTACCCAAAGTATTACAAGTTATTTTATGCACAACGATGTGCCTGTGGCAGGCAATATCAGTTCTTCGAACCCAACGATTGATAAAATATGGAAGGCAACCAACAATTCTTATTTATCCAATTTGTTTGGCTACCCAACCGATTGTCCGCAACGGGAAAAGAATGGCTGGACGGGTGATGCACACATCGCCATTGAAACCGGTTTATACAATTTTGATGGCATTACCATTTATGAAAAGTGGATGGCCGACCACCGGGACGAGCAGCAACCGAATGGCGTATTGCCTGCCATTATTCCTACAGGCGGCTGGGGATATGAATGGGCCAATGGACCCGACTGGACCAGTACCATGGCCATTATTCCATGGAATATTTATTTGTTTTATGGTGACAGCAAATTGCTGCAGGATTGTTATGGAAACATCAAACGATATGTTAATCATATTGATGCTTTGTATCCATCCGGATTGACCAGTTGGGGACTTGGCGACTGGGTACCGGTAAAGTCGACATCACCTGTTGAACTCACTTCAACCGCTTATTATTTTGCAGATGCAACTATACTGGCAAAGACAGCCAAATTATTTGGTAAAGCGGATGACTATAAAAAATATTCGGCCTTGGCTTTAAAAATTAAGGAGGCATTCAATGCAAAATATTTAAACACAGCAACTGGCATATATGGAAGCGGGTTACAAACTGAACTGAGTGTACCGCTTTATTGGGGGCTGGTTCCGCAGGCGTTCAAAGCCAGGGTAGCGGCCAATCTTGCAAAACGGGTGGAAGCCGATAGTGTTAAACTGGATGTGGGGTTATTGGGTACCAAGGCTATCCTGAATGCGTTGAGCGAAAATGGCTATGCCGATCTGGCCTACCGTCTCGCTGCCCGTGAAATTTTTCCATCCTGGGGATGGTGGATCGCCAATGGCGCTACTACGCTATATGAAAACTGGCCCATTGATGCGGCTTCCGATATTTCGATGAACCATATTATGTTTGGTGAAATTGGTGCCTGGATGTACAAAGCATTGGGAGGTATGAAACCCAATCCGGAGAAACCTGGTTTTCGGGAGGTGGTACTACAACCAAATTTTGTAACCGGGCTTAGCCATTTCAGTGCCACACACAATGGCCCTTATGGTACAATATCATCTGCATGGAAACGAACAGGCACCGGCATTTTATACAACGTTATTATTCCCCCTAATTCAACCGGCACGGTGAATTTGCTTATTGAAAAAAATCAGCTCTTGTTTAAAGATGGAGAACAAGTACCTGGGTTTAAAGGTATTTATACCGCAACATTACAGGCCGGTACTTATTGGTTTGAATGGAAATAGCCGGAAGAATTGGATTTTTATTATTTCCTACTGATGTAAATGCTTTCTACAATTTTGGCAGGGAACTATGATTATTGCTTTTTGGAGCAATTGAGAAAATTGAAATAAGCCTTCGTACAAAACTTATTTATCCTCTTTCACATGAAATAAATCCCTGGTGGTTCCAGGACCCATCTATATTTATAAACACAAGTGAACTTATAAAAACGCTCACCTCAATTGATGACCAAATAACCAGGTCAAAAGATGTTTTCGTAAATAATCGCCTTTGCGAAAGAACTGAATGTAGATGGCATTCACCCGGGATATGGATTCTTGAGTGAGAACGCTGATTTTGCACAAAAGGAGCCCACTGCCCGCCGTTGTTGCGTGTTGTGCGGATGGTAGTGCGGCGATGGCAACACCAACAACATTGAAGGGAGGAATAAAACAAACCTGGTAAGCTAAGTTGTTGGTGATCGCCCTGCTTCGACGCCCTCTGCACGAACACCAACAACGAAGATCATAAGAACTATCGCCGCCGGTGAAATTATCAATATAGATAGCAGCGTTGCTGAAAAATTGTCGGGTGTGCTGGCGGTTATCACCCATCAAAATGCACCGAAACTGAATATAAAAGGGGGCATCCGCGGAGGTACTTTGCTGCAAAGTGCTGCCATCAATTTTTACGGTCAGCATATTGGGGTAGTGGTAGCCGAAACCTTTGAACAGGCCCGCCATACTGCACAAATGGTGAAAGTGGAATATAAACAAACTGTTGCCCGGACTGATTTTAAGCTAATGAAGAATGAAGCGGTTACACCAAAGGATAATCCTGATGTAAAACGCGGAGATACAATAACCGCTTTTAAGAATGCGGAATTTAAAATTGAAAGTATTTTTGAAACACCGGTAGAACATCATCACCCGATGGAGCCACATGCTACCATCGCTTCCTGGGAGGGTGAAAAACTGACATTTTACAACGGGGCGCAAATAGTGAACGGCGCACAGTCTGCGGCGGCAGCAACGCTTGGCATACCGGTAACAAACGTACGCATCATAACGCCACATATAGGTTGCGGATTTGGATCAAAAGGCTTGCAATGGGCCAACCTCGTACTTGCTGCGATAGCATCCAGAATAGTGAAGCGCCCGGTTAAAATGGCACTCATCCTGGCAGTGACCGGCGCCGGAAAAATATTGAATCCTAAAACTGCCCGGTCTCAAATCATTGGAGGGGTGGTTTGGGGAATTGGAATGGCTTTAACGGAAGAGTCTGTAATTGATGAACGTTGGGGCAACTTTATCACCCGTTCATTTGCGGATTATCATGTTCCATCCAACCTGGATATAGGAAGTATAGAAACTATTTTCATCGATGAAAAAGATACCATCACCAACAATATGGGCATCAAGGGGATTGGTGAAGTGGGGATTGTAGGTGTAGCCGGAGCGGTGGTGAATGCCATTTTTAACGCTACCGGAAAGCGGGTAAGGGAGTTGCCGGTTACGCCGGATAAGCTATTGTAAACGTATGCCCGGCAGGCGACTCCCGACCTGTGTCTACGATGTTACTATTGCCCCAGTTAAATATGCTACAAACACCGATCAAATTACCTGTAATGGAATCCAGTAACATTAAGATTTGTAGAACAGCCCCGGCATTGATTTTATGCCAACACTAACAATTATTTTAAAGACGAAAATGTGCTTCCTGATATTTTAATTTTGAATTGTTTAGGGGGGATTAGTAACAAGGAAGACACAGGACGGGAGTGCTTGCCTGTGGGGGAATTTTAAACAACGGTTGAAAGTTAATCTGAGTTTTCAACATCCACCCTTGCTGGGTATGGCAAAGATCACGTTGCCTGAAACAAATAAATTGAAGACCTTATTTTTTATAGAAGGAAGTAACAGTTTCCATGTTTTTCCCTTGTCTGATGATCTGAAAATGCCGTCAGGATGAGTACAAAAGAAGTTTTCACCAACCTGGATAATTGAAGTCATGGAGCGTTGCAGAAAAGGGCGATCATTCCAGGTCCGCCCTATTGAATCAATTTTGTCCTGAAGGCCGGCATCTATGGGCTGCCAGGTTTTACCGGCGTCGTAGGATGTCCTTAAACTCCTGGTACCCGACTCTGAACTGGCAGTGATAGCAGCGAATCCACCTTTGATCTGTTTTACATCGAAAGCCACACTGGTATCACTCGTCACCACCGCCCAGGTTTCGCCATTATCAGTCGATCTTATTATCCTTCTCATACTGGTCGCCAGCAGTACGCCATCCGACTCTGTCAAATTCCCTACCAAGCCTCCGGCATGGACATGTTTCCAGGTTTTTCCACTGTTAGCAGTTTTAAAAAAACCTCTGTTGGTGCCGATGAAAATTGCACCTCCGGCAGTCTCAAAAACGGTGCGTATTCGTGGCTCCTGAAAAAGTTCGAATATCGGCGACCATACACTCGTTCCGTCTGTTTTTTTCAAATTTACGCCCCAGTAATTGTTGGCAAATATCCCGGACTTACCGGGGGCAATGCTGCTATGTTCGTCAGGGAAAATCTCTTTCGTCCAAAAAGGAGCTGTGGCATTTGGTGTACTGTGATAGAGTCCGTTTCCAGCCCTTAAAAACAGCCCTTTATCATTTGCAAAGAAGCTATTTCCCCGGATACTATCTTCCCGCAAATTTTCGGGCAGCCCTTTGCTGATGTCCTGCCAGGTTTGTCCGCCATCTGTAGATTTAAAAACGATGTTTGCAGCTCCGGCCTTATCTCTTTTTTGTTTTTGCTGACTATTTGGGAGAAGGGATGACTGTGGAAATTCTAACGCCTGGTCACAGGCAGAGAGGAATGGAAAAAGGAGCAAAAAAGCAAGTTTATAATTATTCATGACTGTAATTGATTTGGTGAAACAATGGAGTAAAGTTATTGGGCGTCAACTATCGGGAAGCTTTTTAGTAGTAAAAAGTTGTAAAAGATGCGTAAAACGTTTGTAAAATCACCGAAAACAGAGTTTTAATTGATTATTTTGCATACATGAAGCCTTTTATTCTGTTCGGATCTTCAATCATGATAATTGTTATTTTGATTTCTGCTGTTGCAATTAGCAATAAAAAGAATGAAATCCCTGCGAAGCATTTAGAAGTTGTATTACGTGATTTAGGACATCAGCTTTTGCTTACAGCTAAAGATTCTACCTCAAGAGTGCTGCCGGTTAAGAAATTAAATGAAAATACCTATCAGATTTCCTTTCAAAATAACTTTAGTTTTATTTCAGATACACTCATCAATTTAGTTCAACGAACATTTCAAAAAAATGCCCTGGCAAACGATTATATAGTGAATTTGAGGAATTGTAAACAAAATGAAACTGTCTTTGCATTCGAAATAAATAACCAAACAGGCGATTTAACACCTTGCAGAGGTCGTACGCTGGAGGTTGGTTGTTATGTTATTGAAATTGATCTTTTGAAGAAAAATAAGTTTAATTTCTTTTTGTTGTTGCTATTGATTATTCCTTTGACTTTTGTTGGTTTTTATGTGAAAAATAAGTTTCGGAAAAAAGAAGAGAAAGAATCAATATTCGATAGTAACGATTATATACAATTAGGAAGTTGTAGATTTTATACAGACAATAATGTTCTTAAAATTGAGAATAAAAGTATTACGCTATCGGAGAAAGAAACAAAAGCACTGAAAATATTTGCAGAAAATATAAATCAAATCGTAGAAAGGGAAAAACTGATGAAAGAAATTTGGGAAGATAAAGGCATAGTTGTAATCAGTAGAAATGTTGATGTATTGGTGTCTAAATTACGTAAGAAATTAAGCGACGATAACTCCATTAAATTTATTAACGTACATGGCAGGGGTTACAAATTTATTATTGAGTAGATACCAATTAAAAACCAGGTAAAGTGTAAAACAAATCACATTGTGTGATTAATACTTTGTCAATTGTGATGAGTTTTCTGAATTAATTTTATACGATTTCGTGTAAAACAATTTCATGACGAGAGACATAGCTTGTGCCCAACTTTTTGCATTGCCGAAGGTTTGGGAATTTGATGCTGTTCTTGCCCGGTGCCGATGCAAAATTGAAAACCTAAAGTACAAGTTAACAACAAAAGCTAAATTGGAACCGTCCTGCCAGAACCACTGCTGACAGCGTTTGCAGCCGATGTAGAGGGTAGCTAAGGGCATTGCCGCCCTTTCGCCCCCTAAGAACCGGACGTGAAAGTTTCCCTTCATCCGGCTCAAGCCCATTTTAAGGCACTTCTTATATTAGTGACCGGTTTCACAGATGCAATAATGCATAACATACCTTGTAGCTTCAAATTAGCAAATAAGGTGTGTGTAAGGAAATATTCCTTACCGTGTTGCCTGCTCAATAAACAAGAGAAGCTTCCTTACGATCATTGCTGATCCGAATGCCGCATTCACAGACTTTTTATTAACCGGAAAATCCTGCCTTTTATAAACTGCGATCATTTGTTTGCCCTCCAATCCGATAGCTATCGGATTGAAGTTCTTCAATCTTTCTTATGCGTAACGGACCATGGGCACGTCAGCCGGTTTCCACCGCAGGGTAATGTTTCAACCCCTATGATAGCTATTACCGCTACCCGTTCGCTTGTTGCCCAATCTTACTCCTGCCTCCCAACAGCTCCCTTTACAGGTTGCCTGCCCTGTTAGTACAGGGCGGTACACGGGGTTTCCCTGTTGCCAGGATGAGTGAGATGGGTTAGTGCCGAACTATTCAACGGACATGTTTGGTATCCTCGTAAACTGAATTGAAAACAGTTTAACTCATGTCGTTGCCGTTTTGGCCGAAGCTTGAAAACTTTGTCAAACCCCTAAGCTCCCTGCTGGCGACGGTGATTCTAACGTTCGTTTATTTAATCCGATAGCTATCGGATTGCGCATACCACCCGGCTTAGCCCCCGTATAAAACAATTCAATCAAGACCTTTTTTTTTCAGGTCGCACAACAACGTCCCACTTGCGGCAATACTTTTGATAGCAGTTCATTGTTCTTTTTTGCATTATAATATTCCACAATAATGTAGCAAAGAGACCTGTTAAAATAGCGAAAAACTTTTCGAAGTTTGTTTTTGCGAAAAGATTTCCAATTGTATTCAGAAGAAAAATAGTGAAGAAAACCCATAAAGTTATATTGATAAACCGATGAGAAAACCTGTACTTAATAAGGTTACCTTTCATTAACAAAACCCAGTATAAAAAAGCATTTATGAGTATTGAAATAGTTTCAAAAATGTACATTTGGGTATCGTTTTGAAGTCTTCCGCCTCAAGCTATGTTGTAGGGCACAATTTTAATAATAATACAAAAGTGGAAAAGGATTATTGTAACTAGTAATCCCAAAAATATCTTGATAGAATTGTTGAATAAGAAATTCATAATAGTTATTTAAAGTTAATTCCTACAAGTAAGGCTGTTGTAAATAAATCAAGAAAAGTTTAGCACTAAAGTTCATTAGATTTCTAAATGTTGAATTTAGCACCAAATCCGCCATATTGCTGCTAGATGTTTTACGTTCGCCATTCGTCACAGTGTTACAAATTGAATATTGTGTCTAAATGCGTAAGAATTTCACTTCTTTGCTTTAAGTATTTTTATTTGCTCTTCTGCATTACTATTCTTAGGATTCAATTTAAACGCTTGCTCATAATTTATAATAGCCAATGTATTATTACCCAGTTCTGCATAAATTTCTCCAAGACTGTCAAAAGCATTTGCACTTGTTGGATATAAATAAACATTTAATTTAAATAGCTCAAGTGCATCTGTTATCCTTTTATATTTAATGAGTTTGTATCCCCAATCATTCACCTCATTTTCATTTAATTCAAAAGTTTTATTTGATTTTTTGATTTTTTCAAATGCTGTAATCGCATTATTATATCCAGATTTTTCTAATTCAGCCCTAACTAATTTAATGGAAGACGAAAGACCAAAGCCATTAGATTCTTTCATGTCGGGAATATAAAATCCAGCAATTTCATCAATAAATGCGTCAGGCGAACCGCCTAATAAATTTGTTAAAACAACAATAGAAAGGTTGTCATTAGGATAAACGAATACAGCAGACCTTCCACCGCCAACAGGTGCAGTAGCTGGGTGTTCTTGTCTCGCTACAATAGGCCAACCTGCTGCATATCCATTTAACAGTCTGGTAAAGCCAGCAATTCTTCCATTATTTAATTTAGCTGGTGTCCAAAGAGCATCTATACTTGCTTCTTCCTTCAATAATTGATTGCTTTGCAAAGCAATCACCCAATTAGCCAATTCCGTGGCAGTTGAGCTCATTCCTGCTGCAGTTTGTAAAGGATATTCAAACGAGAAAAACATATTTGTGAGCTTTCCTTTTCTGTATTGATACCCTCCGGCAGTATGCATAATCACTTCTTTATTAGCCCCAAAACCAGCTCTTATTGTATTGGGCATAGCTGCTTTTAACAACTGCCCTTTTGTAATAAATTCAGTAAAAGGCATTCCACCTAGTGAGTCAATGATTCGACCAAGAAGCAGGTAGTTCGTTTGGTTATATCTAAACTGTTCACCGGGTTTGAAAGCCATAGGAAGAGCTTGAACTTGTTTCCAGGATTCTTCAAAACTAAAGGGTGATATTAAAACTGTTTCTACTTCATCCACTATGTCAGGGATGCCAGAAGTATGTGATAACAATTGTTGTATAGTAACCGCTTTCCAGCTATCAGGTAAGTCATTAAGATATGAAGAAACAGGTGATGATAGTTTTAATTTTCCTGCTTCTACCAATTGCATTATAGCTATACCAGTAAATGCTTTTGTAATAGAGTTAATAGTGAAAAGTGTACGGCTATCCACAGGAATTGAATCTTGTACATTTGCCAATCCGTAATTTCCTGTTTTTATGATTTCCCCATTTTTAACAATTGCTAATTGCAATCCAGGTATCCTTCTTTTTTGCATTTCATTCTTTAAAAAAACATCAACGCTATCAGATTGAGCTTATACACCTTGTGCAAACAGCAGCCCAAATAGAAAGCAAACGATTGTATTTATTTTAATTTTCATAATTTGTTTATTTTTAATTATTGATGTTAGTGTGATTTTAATTATTCATATAATGCGGTGTAACCCAAAAGTTTTCCGACTGGTGCTAAAATTTTGAAAACCAATTTTTGAAGTACCCAACTTGGTTTTACTAATTGTAATTCATTCTCAAAATGAAGCATGATCAAAGAGGCTTGAAAAATATTTGGATTTCCATTTTTATTTAATTTTCCGTCTCTTGCCAAGGCAAAAAAAGTTTCAAATAATTGGTCAATTTTTAAGGCGGGAAAAAACTCTTGAATATAGACAGCTTCTACATTTCCATCGTTCCAAAATACGTGAGGGGTGTTTTTGGGAATAGATATAATATTGCCTTGTTGGGCTTTTTTTATTTTACCATCTATTTGAAAACTTAATTCGCCCGAAATTATTTGAAATCGATTTTCCTGAAATGGGTGTATGTGTAAATGTTCTCTTGCTAATGTAACCGGAGTTACACATTCAATTTGTAAATGCGTACCGTTTGTTTCCTTCCAGGTTTTTAAAAATGTCATTTTTTGTCCTGTACGAACATTGATGATTGTATTACCTTGATTTATCATTGTACTACAATTTGTATTTACCAATATAAGGAATAACATCGCCACCAATATACAGATATCCGTTATGCTCCTTTACAGACCCAGCCTCGAACAATTTGGCACCTTTAGTATCAAAGAATGAATCTATTATTCTTCCGTTAGCCGAGATATGCATCACCATTCCAAACTTGTCAGCTTTGGGCTGTAAGAAATTTGGTAAGCTATATACAAACTTTTTCATTCCAACTTTGGGGTGTATTTTATCCAAAGCATCATTTCTTTTTGTAGTAAACCCTAACCAATAAGTTCCATCTTCTCTTATTGAAATTCCATTTGGAAACCCCGGTAAATTGTCGATAAAAGTTTCAGTTGTTCCCACTTTTGCCCCTTTAAGCCAATATTTTAAAATTCTGTATTTAGTTGTTTCTACCATCAATAAATAATCTTCGTTTTTTGAGACTACTACACCATTACCAAAGTAGGTAACGCTTATAAGCGTTTTTAAAGTTTTAGTTTCTGTATCGTAGCAGTACAAACCACCATGAGGTATCATTTCTAAAATTAATTTTCTACCGTACTTGATATTATAAGCTGATACTTCGGATGTATTTGTAAAATATATTTTTCCGTCTGATGTTATATCTAAACCATTGGGGATAAGAAAGCGGTTCCCTTTTTCATCTTTATCAGCCAAAATAGTTACAACTCTAGTTGGACTTATGCTGATTAATCCCTGACGGTGACTGAGTGCTATTAGGTTTTTTTCTTTGTCAAAATGTAATCCAGCTACCCATGATCCTGAATTATAAAATTCTTCAATTTTGCCTGCAGTATCTATTTTTAAAATTCTACCATCACTAAAATCTTTATTATGTACTCCACAATATAAGTTTCCTTCACTATCAAAAATGATGTCTTCCGGTCCCATCCATCCATTTAATGAAATTGTAGAAACCGTAGCTAATTTTTCATTGAGCTTTGTTGTGCCTGCAAAAGGAGTTAATTTACCAGGTTTCCATGCAACTGGATGAATAGCACAAGAGGTTAACAAAAGTACTAAGCTAGCCAAAGCGAAATTTGGCAATAATTTATTTTTCATTTCTTTTATTTTTTAATTGATGCTGCAAAGCAACGGCAACTAAAAAGAAAAGTCATTTACATAGGTAAAGAAATGGCATTACTTATTTTTTGATGCAAATTGGTTTCGAATTCGGCTCAACTGAGTAGCAGACACTCCTAAATAGGATGCAATATGAAATTGAGCAACGAGTTGTTCCAAAGTAGGAAACTCTTTTTGAAAAATAATGTATCGCTGTGAAGCATCTAATAATACTATTTCTAATTCTTTCTTTTCCTTTTCTATGAAATAGTACTCAGCTATCTTTCTTGACAATCTTTCAAGGTCGGGATGTTTATAATAAAGATCAGTTAATATTTTATAGTCACACGAGTAAATAACACAATCTGTCAATGCTTGCTGTGCAATGAAATTTTTTTGTCCTGTCAATAGTGATGAATATGCACCAATAATACTCTGCCCAACAAAGAATTGCTTATTATACGCCTTGCCTTCATTATTTATAAAAAAAGCCCGAACAACACCAGACTTCAAAAAGGCAATTTTACGGGCAATTTCATTCTCCATAATAAAATAGTCATTTTTGGACAGAAATTCTTCCTTGAAAAATGGCAAAATATTTTTCCAGGTGTCCTCTGTTAATTTTGAAATACCATTGAAATATGATTTTAGAATATCCATTTTTAAGTATTGATATTTTTTTACAATTACCGCCAACTCAAAAATATGCGCATGTTTCGGCCGTACCCAAATTTCCAATCCGCACTTATAAGTTTGATGGTTAAAGTTATTCAGAAAAAAATATCAAAAACGGCAAGTTTTAAAAACTTGCACTTTTTAAATATGTACTCAAAGGAATATTTAAATTGGCAGTTTTTTATAGCCCCCTTTTTCGCATTAATTTATTCCAGTGGGCTTTCTCCCGATAGCTATGAAGATTACTGGCGTTTTGGTTAATCACTTGCATATAGCGCAGCGTGGTTTTAATATCGTTGTGCCCCCGTCAGGCGCAGAACTCCAGTCCTATGTCCAAGTTGCTACTACTGCCACTGTTAAAATACACTACAAACATCGATCAAATTACCTTCATTGGAATACTGTAACGTCAGGATTTGTAGAACAGACTTGGTATTGGTTGTATGTTAAGTTAAGATTAGTAAAAAGGAAGACACAGGACGGGAGTCCTGCGCCTGTGGGTTAATAAATAATTTCCTGGAGATAATTTCTTTCCTTCCAGCATACGGCTATTTCAAAAATTTTAATACTATGCTTCAAAAGAAATGAAAATAGATGATTCGATTCTTAGATTGGTATTATTATCTACAGCTTGCTGGATTAATAAAATGATTTCTTCTCTTGATTCTTTCAATTCCTCTATTCTTTTTTGTGCCCCTTCTTCCGGTTTACCAAAGCGTTCTTCGGAGCTAAAGTTTTTTAGGGAATGAAAATGTATTTTATGATTTATCAATTCTACTAATATTACTTTTGCGTCTTCAGGGCTGAAATTCCCTTCAATTAACTTAATGGGTTGTTTTGCTTTCATGATTTTTGTTTTAATTTTTATTTTTGTTTGATAATAGCCGAAAAAGATTAAGCCCCGTGATTATTGTCACGGCGCTTACCAGGTGGGCATTAATAATATCCACCACAAAGAAAGAGAGGAAAAGCCCTATCAGCAATAGAAACAGGCTAACTAAAATTGGTAATGATATTTGAAGTTTATTCATTTTATTGAAAAAAAAATACGGCCGATATAATATCTATTTCTGTTTTGAATATAGTCTTTAAGAGGCGCTTCCTTTATAATAAAAAAACAATGATTGGTTGTATTTTCAATTAACTTATTTTGATGATTCAGTTTGCACAACTCATCAACTATCCTGTTTAAAAGATTATTATAGTTCATACTATTCGAAACTTTAAAGCTTGCCCCGTTCTTTTATCCGATAATATTCCATTATCACAAACAACATATCCATTAACAATCGTTTTTATCACTTTTGAATGAAATAACATCCCTTCAAAAGGCGACCAGTCGCATTTATACAAAATGTTTGATAGAGTTACTTTCCAGGGTGCATTCAAATCAACCAATACGAGATCTGCTTTGTAGCCCTCCCGGATAAAACCCCGCTCTTCGATACCAAATAATTCGGCGACATTGTGTGTCATTTTTTGCACTACTTTCTCCAATGAAATTCTTTTATTGTGAACCAACTCCAACATAGCAACAAGTGAATGCTGCACCATTGGTGCCCCACCGGGTGCTTTTTCATAGTTCATTAATTTTTCTTGCAGCAGGTGAGGAGCATGATCAGTGCTCACTACATCGATTTTATCCTCAATAAGTGCCTGTAACAATCCTTCTCTATCAGCAGCGGTTTTTATGGCAGGGTTCCATTTAATCTTTGAACCCAGGGTTTTATAATCCTGATCGCAAAACCATAAATGATGCACACACACTTCTGCTGTAATTTTTTTTTCATTTAAGGAAAAATTATTGTCAAAAAGAGCTGCTTCTTTAGCAGTAGATATATGTAATATGTGCAAGCGGGTATTATATTTTTTGGCAACCGCTATCGCTCTTTTTGTAGCGCTTACGCAGGCTTCGGCTGTTCTTATTTTAGGGTGCCATTCCACCGGAATATTGTCGCCATATTTTTCTTTAGCCAGGCGAAGCCGGACATTAATGATTTCCTCATCTTCACTATGAATAGCAATACGCATCGGGCACTCCCGAAAAACTTTTTCCATATAATCCGGATGAGAAACCAGCAATTGATCGCACCCGGAAAAGTAGAGGCCATCATCCGTTAGTGCACAAATTTTGGCAGGGTCAGTTTTAACAGCCTCCTCCCAGTTCAATGTATTTATCCCCATGTAAAAGGAATAATTTGCAAAAGAATCTTGCGCTGCCCTTTTAAACTTATCTGCCGCAATTTCCTGCGTTAAAACATTGGGAACAGTATTGGGCATTTCAATAAAGGAAGTAACGCCACCGGCTATTGCTGCACGGGATTCTGAATATAAATCTCCCTTATGCGTTAAACCTGGTTCTCTAAAATGAACATGTGCATCTATAACCCCCGGTAAAAGGTAAAGCCCTTTCGCATTTATAGTTTCACAATTTTCATTGCCTGATATCGTCCCTATTTGTACAATGGTACCTTCTTCAATTAATACATCTGCTATAAAAGTGTTGCCCTCATTTACTATAGATGCTTCTTTTATCAGTAATGGTTGTTGGCTCATTTTGCAGTGGCTCTTTTTAAACGGTCATTGATAGATTGTCCTAAACCAATATCCGGTAATCGTTCAGCAATGATAATATCCGGTTGTAGTTTATCCAGTTCATACAAGGTTTTATATAAGTTGGCGGCAGCTTCCTGAAGGTTGCCGTTTATACTAAGCACTTGTTTACAGGCAGCCGCACATTCTACAGCAGGCTGTTTGAAATACAAGACAGCAATTTTCTTAGTATTAAATGATTGAATGGTGTCGGCTACATTTTCTGTTAAAAATAGCGGCGTTTTAGGTGCATAGTGATGTTTCATCATTCCCGGACTATGGATTACCCTATTATCTTTGACCAGCCTGATATTGGGATGAATTTCCTGCAATTGCTCAATAGTTATTGCGCCTAAGCGATATACCATAATGGTGTCATTTTCAAAACCTACGATGGTAGACTCAATTCCTTTATCGCAAAAACCACCATCTAAAATGTATGGAATGGCCCCAGACAGTTGATTCATTACATGATTCGGATTGGTGGGGCTTATGCTGGTAAACTTGTTGGCACTGGGAGCAGCTAATGGAAATGGAAGCATGTTCAATAGTTCAATACATAATCTATGATTTGGAATGCGAACTGCAACCTGCGATGAATGAGCAGTAACACAATCAGGGACAATATCTTTTTTTGGCAGTATCAATGTTAATGGCCCGGGACTAAAAGTATGAAGCAATTGTAAAGCAATACCAGGAACTTGTTTTACGATGGAAGATAATTTATCTGCACTGGCAATATGCACAATCAGTGGGTTGGTGAAGGGCCTGTTTTTAACTTCAAATATTTTTTTTATTACCGTAGAACTAAATGCGTTACCTGCAAGTCCATAAACAGTTTCTGTAGGTATTGCTACCAACTCGCCGCTAGTCAGCAGATCAACTGCTTTATGAATATCCGTTCCTATTTCAGTTTTATATGAAGTCATATTAATTTATGGGTTACACCAGTCACAGGAACCGGGATCTTCCTTTTGTTTACCTTTGGGATAGAATTTTTCCTCTGTGTGGCTACATTTTTTACATTCATAGATATAGGATAATGCACTTTTGGTAGGGGCGTTGCATAAGGAGCAGGGAAGCCCTTTGATAACTTCTTTCACATCAAAGCCAGGGGTATTACATTGAGGGCAAACAGATTGAATGTTTTTGATAAGTTCAACGGTAGCAAGCCTGATATTTTCCATACGAAAAGGATTGCAATGCGCCCTCATATCTGTCTGCATTTCAATTTTTCCATTGGATGAAATATTAAAAAAATAAAGCAAAGCAGCTTCCAGGCCGGATGTTGTTGTTGCATCCTTAAAAATATAAGGTTTATTGTTTTCGTTTTTCCCTGCTTTCAGTACTACACCACATTCCGGGAAACCTATTATTGTAGCCAGGTTCCAGGCCTCTTGTATAGATGATACCGTTCCCTCTTTAACACTTGCTGCAAGCGACAAATATTTTCCGGATATTTCTAGCTGGTTTTTTCTATCAATCAGCAGCACAACTTCTGTGTTTAAAGGAATAAAAGGGCAGTCAGGATGAGGATTAAAGGCACCCTCGCTGGCAATGGCAATCTCTGTTTCGGGATACAGTTCAAAAGCTTTTAAGATTTTTAATTTTGCCGTATTGTATTGTGTATCGGGTCTTTCAATATCTCCGCTAAATGTACCGAACTGATCCGTATCTACCTTGGTAGCTATTTCAATATCCAAGCCAAAGCCGTTTTTTAACAGTGGCACAATAACTTTTTCCTTGTTGTGTTTAGTAACAAGCAAAGCCTTGCGATTGTACAATAAATTCCTATGATCTATCATTTACTATTGCATTTTCAAACTTTAATAACAAGGGGTTATTCAATAATTGTTATTTTCTACAAAACCACCAATCTTTACATTAAACCCTGTCTGTTCCGCAGTATCAAAACCTTTTATATAGAAACCTTTACTTTTTATAGAGTTATCATGCGCTTTTCGGAATGTGCAGCGTCTTTATCAATTCTTTCTTCCTATTTAAATTTATCCATTGAATGATAGTTGATTTTACAGCTAAGATGCGCACTCAAAACTTTACTGGCTTGGGTTAATACTAAATTTTCCATCAATTCGGTCAAACCTGTGCTGTATGTTCGTCTTAGTTAAATGAAAGTTCACTGGTTATGCTAATCATTCCGCCCTGGTTTTCTATATGGATCCTGCTTTCATGGAGGTGCTGCTGTAATTGCTTGATTCTTCGCTCCCTCATTTTTATATCTTCCTCGTTGTGTGCATTATTAATTTTGCTTTCATGAAATTTTATTTTTACGTTAACCATTTGTGTGAGGATGTCAACAGCATCCTGTGTGTTGAATTGCCCTTGTATAAGTTGTATATTCATATTATTTGGTTTTAGTAATTTTACTGCCCCTGGCCCAATGAAAAGGCAGGCTTGCCATCAAATGAATAAAGGTTTTCTGTTTTGATTGTATCAATATTTTTCTCAATTGCTTTTCTCAATAGTTCTACAATATGGCTTTTATTGAAAGTATTTTCCTTCACTGGTTTAAAACGGCAGCGCCAATGATCGGTACAGAAAGTTTCTTCAAAACCCTCTGGCCAAACTTTTATTCCCCGGTTGGTAATCATCGTAAGGTTAGCGTCTTCACTGTTTAATTCCCCGATGATACGCGCCAGTACATCAGGATCAGTTCCTTTCCAGTGTACAAAAACATCTACACCAGCCAGTTCTTTATGTTTTGATTCTTTTCTTTGATATGTAGGAAGTATCAAAGCAGAATTCTTGTCAAACCGAACTGATTTTAAAATGGAAGGATGTTGCCCCAGGTTATTAATCACTGCTTCGGCAAATTCTTTGGTACCTACTTTTTGTTTACTGATACCTTCCTTATAAACATCATAAGTATGAATCCCATCCTCAATTGTTTTAAGCCAGGCGTTCTGTACTTTTTCTGCGATTGTTCCCTGGCCAATGTGGTTCAGCATCATCACTGCTCCTTGTAGCAGCCCTGATGGGTTTGCCCTGTTTTGATTTGCTACTCTTGGTGCCGATCCATGTATTGCTTCAAACATAGCGCATTGTTCACCAATATTAGCAGAGCCAGCCAACCCGACCGAGCCGGTGATTTGTGCAGCTATGTCAGACAATACATCGCCATATAAATTCGGCATCACAATCACATCAAAAATCTCCGGGGTATCAGCCATTTTTGCTGCGCCAATATCAATTATCCAATGTTCATTTTCTATGGCCGGATATTCCTTGGCTATCTCATCAAACACCTGGTGAAACAGGCCGTCTGTTTGTTTCATGATGTTATCCTTTGTAAAGCAGGTTACTTTTTTACGGCCATACTGTTTTGCATATTCAAAAGCATACCGTACTATTTTTTCGCAGCCGGGGCGGCTTATCAATTTTAAACACTGCACTACTTCATCTGTTTGCTGGTGCTCAATGCCTGCATACAGGTCTTCCTCATTTTCCCTTATAATTACAATATCCATTTGTGGATGTTTTGTTTTTACAAAAGGGTGAAGGCTCATACAGGGCCGAACATTGGAATACAATCCTAAAAACTTGCGGGTAGTTACATTCAGGCTTTTGTAACCACCACCCTGTGGCGTAGTAATGGGGGCTTTCAGAAAAATCTTGTTCCTTCGTATTACATTCCATGATTCTTTGGCAATACCAGCAAGGTTGCCTGCCAGGTAAACTCTCTCTCCCACCTCAATTTCTTCTACTTCAATAGCTGCGCCTGCTGCCAGAATAATTTTTAATGTGGCATCCATAATTTCCGGCCCTATGCCATCTCCTTTTGCAACTGTAATTTTTGTCATTGTTAAATATTTTTATAAAACAAAATTGCGGTTCTTTATTCATATACTTTCATTTATCTTTATTATATAAACCATAAATTATTTTTATGAATTTCACATTGCAGCAAATGAAAGTTTTTATGATAGTGGTACAAAACCAAAGCATTACCAAGGCCTCGGAAGAATTGCACATGACGCAACCTGCTGTATCCATACAAATTAAAAACTTGCAGGCACAGTTTGATATTTCATTAACAGAGATAGTTGGCAGAAAATTATATGTAACCGATTTTGGCAGGGAATTGTACCAGATTGCAGACAGGATTTTAAAAGAAGTTGCCTCCATTAATTACCAAACGCAAAACTTTAAAGGAATACTTTCAGGAAGACTTAAATTATCGGTGGTGTCTACTGGTAAATATGTAATGCCCTATTATCTGAAAGATTTTTTAAGGGCCAATCCTAACATAGATTTATTGATGGATGTAACCAACAAAACAAAAGTTATCAAAAGTCTGGAGCATAATGAGGTTGATTTTTCATTGGTATCCGTTCTGCCGGAGACACTGAATATTCAGCAGGAAATTTTAGTTCCCAATAAATTATTTTTAACCTGCGCTGTTGATACCGAAATTAAAATTAAACAACAATCAAGTAAAGCTGTATTCGATAGCATACCACTAATTTACCGGGAAGAAGGTTCGGGAACCAGGGTTACCATGCAGCGTTATTTTGAGAAAGCCAATATTGTTCCGCATGTGAAGCTGGAATTAACTTCCAGCGAAGCGGTAAAACAAGCCGTGATGGCCGACCTTGGCTTTTCGATACAATCAATTTTAAGTATTAAAAATGAATTAAAACAAAAGGAGATAAAAATTATTCCTGTAAAGGGTTTGCCATTGACGGAAAACT